>QHZP01000642.1 GCA_003224715.1 Acidobacteriota bacterium
GCTCCACGTACCCTGGTCTCCAGCGGTTTGGCCCATTTTGGGTTCGATGTTTATGTTCCGTCTCATTGTCTATCTCTACGATCTCCGGCATGAGAAGCAACCTGTATCTTACGCGACAACTCTGGCCTATTTTTTCATGCTGCCTAATGTGTGCTTCCCACTTTTTCCCGTGGTCGATTATAAGACGTTTCGGCGCACGTATTACGACGATCAACCGTTCCGAATTCACCAAACAGGAATAGACTGGATGCTGCGAGGCGTTACCCATCTCATCCTGTACCGTTGTGTCTACCAGTACTTCACGCTGGCTCCATCGGAAGTGATGAACCTGGGCGACCTCGCGCGCTATTTGATTTCGACCTTCTTCCTTTACCTTCGGGTTTCCGGGCAATTTCACATAATCGTTGGGATGCTGCACTTGTTTGGATTTCACCTGCCAGAGTCACATCACCGATACTATCTGGCATCGAGATTCACTGACTTCTGGCGGCGGATCAATATCTACTGGAAGGATTTCATNNTCGCGCCTGGGGCCCGAACAAAGCCATGATGGTCTCGACCCTCTTTGTCTTTGTTTCCACTTGGTTCCTCCACGCCTACCAGTGGTTTTGGTTACGAGGCTCATTCTTGCTGGCTTGGCAGGATGTATCATTCTGGATCATGCTTGGCCTGCTCGTCGTGATTAACTCTGTCTATGAAGCGAAGCATGGAAGGGAGCGAAGCCTGACAAGGTCCTCCTTGAGCTTTCATCGTTTTGCGGCCGTCTCCCTGAGGACCTTTTTGACGTTCAGCGTTATTTGTGTTTTGTGGTCGCTCTGGACGTCTGAATCCGTCTCAGCTTGGATTTCCCTTTGGACAGTCGCGGACCAGAGCCCATCATTCACCGCCGGCACGATTCCGCTTTTCTTTGTGCTGGGAGTGGTCGTCAGTGGTACAGTTCGCGAAATTGCTGGCAACAATTCCCGAAACGCAAGGCAACCCGCGGCAGCCATCGGTGGATCGGCCCTCATCAGCCTTGCTTGCCTTGCTTTACTCTGCCTTCTCGGTGTGCAGGAAATGCATACCCAATTTGGCCCAAAGGTCGCCACAGTAATCAACTCCCTGCGGTCGGGCAAGCTTAGCCGACTGGACAATGCGATGCTGGAGCGGGGTTACTACGAACAGCTGATGCAAGTGGATCGTTTCAACAGTCAGTTGTGGGAGGTTTACATGAACAAGCCTCTCAATTGGCTGGACGTCAGAGGCACAGGACTGGAGAAGTTCACTGGCGACTTCAAACAGAAAGAGTTACTTCCATCCTTCGTGGCGATCACAAGTCATGGCCCAATCCGCACGAACCGATGGGGGATGCGGGACCAGGATTATGAAAAACAACCGGCCCCCGGTACCTTTCGCGTTGCTCTGCTCGGGGCTTCGTCGGTCATGGGATGGGGCGTCCAGGATAGCGAGACTTTCGAATCACTCTTGGAAGAGCGCCTCAATCGCGAAAACTCCAAAGGACCATATGCCAAGTATGAGATACTGAATTTCGCGGTTCCGGGCTACCAACCCCTGCAGCAGGTAATGACTTTAGAAAACGCCTTTTCGTTCCAGCCAAGTGCTGTCTTCTATGTGGCGGCAGGACGAGAAGCGCAGCGGTGCTCTGTTTATCTTGCTGAGGTTATTCGAAAGAGGATCTACGTGCCTTACGAGTACCTTCGAGAGATAGCCCGGAAGGCCAGGATCGAGGCGACGATGGGAGAAACCGAAGCCGTTAGGCGACTTGAGCCGTTTGGTGCTGAGATGCTCGCTTGGGTCTATCGAGGAATTGTTCAGAACTGCCGCGAGCGAGGAATCGTTCCTGTTTGGGTCTTTTTGCCGACGCCCCTGGAAGACCCTTGGCAGGAGGATACGGCAAGTCTCCTTCGAGCTGCCGAGGAATCGGGATTCATTGTCTTGAACTTAGTTGATGTCTATAGGAACCACGACATTAAGGCGCTCCGCTTCGCGGAATGGGACGCTCATCCTAACGCGCAAGCGCACAAGCTTATTGCTGACAAGCTTTACGATCTACTCTGGGAGAGGAAAAAGGACATTCTCCTTTCCTTTGGTTCGGGCCAAATAGGACAGGGGAAGTAATATGAATTCGAGTGTTCAAGAAATCCAGCGGAGGTATGGTGAACCCGATGGAAGATATCAAGCAAACAGTTAAGGCATATATTCTCAAAGAGTTTCTGCCGGGAGAAAATCCTGCCGAACTTGTGGATTCGACTCCCCTAATCACGGGAGGAATTCTCGACTCAATAGCGACTCTGAAGTTGGTGACGTTTGTCGAGGAGAAGTATGGATTGACACTGCAAGCGCACGAGGTAGACGTAGAACATCTCAATACGATTTCTGATATTTCAAGACTTATCCAGTCGAAGCTATAGGAAGACTATGCCAACTCCCAGGGCTTTGTATCAATTCCTGGATCATGCTGCCCGGATCTACCCAGAACACGTTGCTGTAGAAGAAGCGGGCAAGGGCACAATAAGCTACAGGAATCTTGCCGCTCTGTCCGATCGTCTCCGAGATCGGTTGTATTACATGGGAGTGCGACCTGGAGATCGTGTTGGAATTTATCTGAGCAAGTCGATTGATGCCGTTGCGGCCATCTTTGGAATCTTAAAGTCCGGTGCCGCCTATGTACCCGTGGATCCCACTGCGCCAGTTTCTCGCAATGCTTACATCCTAAACAACTGTTCTGTCCGCGTTGCAATTATCGAACGTCGATTTGAGGCGGCTTTCCGTGCCGAGACGGATCTGCTTGGTGCAATGCCGGCCCTTCTCCTTCTGGAAGGAACCGGAAGCGGCCTTCCCCTGCAAGCGGCATTGCGCCCCGGAGAAGAAAGCCGCGATATTCCAGGGACAGAGACGAAAGTCGGCTCGCTTGATGATCTCGCCTACATCCTTTATACCTCAGGCTCCACAGGCAAACCGAAGGGGGTGATGCTCACCCAAAAGAATGCCCTGAGCTTTGTCGATTGGTGTTCGGAGGTGTTTGAACCGCACGATAGAGACCGTTTCTCCTCACATGCTCCATTTCACTTCGACCTCTCCATTTTGGATATTTTCCTATCCCTGAAGCATGGAGCTACGTTGGTACTGATTGGTGTGGATATCGGTAAAGAGCCGAGCCTACTCGCGCCTGTGATCTCCGAGAGGCGCATCTCGGTTTGGTACTCCGCGCCCTCAATCCTCAGCCTCTTGGCTGAGTATGGCAACCTCGACCGGTACAACTACTCTTCGCTGCGCCTGGTGCTGTTTGC
>QHZP01000089.1:0-407 GCA_003224715.1 Acidobacteriota bacterium
CGTCCCTGCTCTCTCCTGTGGGTTGGGAGCGTTCGGCAGGCTCGACGGCATTAGAACCCTCGGTACCATGCCTTTCCAGAATGTAGTTACCTCAACCTGCTGCGCGTTTGAAGGCTATCAAGCGGTCAGCCATTGCAACTCGGCGGCCACGGGAACCTTCTTGCTCGGGACTATCACAATCGATTGTCTTCTATCAACTCTGATAGTCCCCCAGCCAGGTTCGTTACCACAGCCTTGTTTCCCAAAGGTCACTGATCAAAGACCTCTCCCGCTGGTTATGAAGCAGCTAGAACCATGAACTGCACTCCTTTCAAATGATATGGATTGTGGCACTGCGAATGCTCTCAAAGTTACGAACAGTTGGACGGGAAACTCAAACAGAAAAGAGGAGGTCACCACAATGAACG
>QHZP01000089.1:418-20688 GCA_003224715.1 Acidobacteriota bacterium
ATCGAACATCCAAGGCCAGCTATTTTGGAGTGTTGGTCGAGGTCATTGATCAAATGGAGAATTGCAGTTTGATTCGTTATCGAGAGCGTGAGCGCGTGGTTGACAGTCGGGATTTGCAGCCATGGCCGGAGCCGCGGGACGCCTCCTAAACCCTGTTACCATCGAATGACGGCCGATGCCCAGGTGAAACCGGAACCGAAGGCTGCCAGCACAACAATATCACCTGGCTTTAACTTTCCTTCCTTGAGTGCTTCGTCTAAGGCAATGGGAATCGAGGCTGCCGTGGTATTCCCATACTTTTGGATGTTACTAAAGACTTTTTCTGCAGGAATTCCTAACGATTGACTAACCGCCTCAGAAATTCGTAGATTGGCTTGATGCAGGATGAGCAGAGTAACATCTTCAATTCTCAGATTATTGGCCAGAAGCGCTTCGTTGATCACTTCCTGGAAACGATCCACTGCATGCCTGAAAACATAGCGGCCATCCATGCTAGGGTAATGCTTCCCCTCGCGCAGCATCTGCTCAGTTAGACGTGGATGATAAATCGAAGCTGGGGCCTCCAGCCAAAGTTTCTTCGCATACTTGCCTTCCGAGTGTAAGTGGGTCGAAAGTATTTGGCCATCGCCGTTTCCAGACCACCCAACGACAACTGCTCCTCCTCCGTCTCCGAAAATCACAGCCACGTCTCTGCCGTGGGTATTCAGCTCAATTCCGGTGGAATGCACTTCTGCTCCTACAACAAGTATATGGCGATACATGCCTGTTTTAACATATTGATCGGCTACGGACAGGCCATAGACAAAACCGCAGCACTGGTTGCGCACATCAAGGGCCCCGACAGTCTGCATTCCCAACTTCTCCTGCAACAGGCAGCCGCAGCCCGGGAAATTGTAATCGGGGCTCAGGGTAGCAAACACAATAAAGTCAATGTCGCGAGGAGACAGCCTGGCCTGCTCCAAGGCTCGCAACGAGGCTTTCACCCCAAGGTCAGATGCCCCTACTCCTTCATCCACAAAACGCCGCTCACGGATCCCGGTTCTTTGTTGAATCCATTCATCCGAGGTCTCCATGAGTTTTTCCAAGTCTGCGTTGGTGACAACTCTTTCGGGAAGATAACTTCCGGTTCCGAGGATTTTTGATTTATACACTTCTGATGACTCCTGTCATAGACTCGCTTGGCGACATTCTCATGCTTTCAAACTAAGCCCACCATCCACCGCGATCACTTGTCCAGTAACGTAACTGTCTGGCTCCAATAAAAACCTCACGGCCCGCGCAACATCTTCAGGCCGGCCAAAGCGGCAAATGTCTTGCCTGTCGATGAAGCCATCGTACTTCCCGGAACGAATGGAGGACTCAGCCATGCCAACAACCGTTGCTCCTGGAGCTACCAAATTGATACGAAGGTTATGTTTCCCACTCCATTGCTTGGCCAAAATCCGACAAGCATGGATTAGGGAGGCTTTAGGAACAGCGTAGTTCAAACTACGTTCGAAAAGCCCAACACCCTGCATCGAAGAAAGCAAGACCAAACTCCCTTCCACCTTTCGGGCGATCATGTGCTCTCCCACTTCTTTGGCCAGCAGGACAGGTCCTATGAAATTACTCTCAAAAGACTTTGCCAAATCAGTTGATTGCAACTCGTCGAAGTTGGCCCGAGCCGGGTCCCCTACAAAGCAGGCAAACCCTTGAATCCTTCCCGTGAACTGTGAGGCAAATTCAATATACTTTTTCCGTTCAGGGGCGCAACGGATATCCCCCTCGACCAGGTGAACCGTTCCTCCATAGAGAGATTCCAATTTCAACCCAACCCGCCGGGCTCTCTCCTTATTAGAGAGATAACCGACAATTGGGATGGCCTGTTCCATAAGCAAACGGGCTACCAGTGCGGCTCCTAGTCCACCTGTTCCGCCAGGGATCAAAATCGCTGCTCCCCGAAGAGTGTGCTCAGGAAAAGCAAATTCCAGATTTTGGTATCTTTGGATTTGCTCAGGATTCATGTAAGAAGCCATTCAGGCGTCTCATTAGAGTTGAATGAACCTTTGAAATTTAGATAGCAATTGAGGGAAGCTATTATAGCCCGCGTCCGCGCTTTAAAACAATTTCATCGTCTTCAGTCATGTTGATCCTGTTGATAGGGTGCAACTGCCTTTCTTCCAAGGTCAGGAAAGGTGTGACAAAATCAGATACCCAAAGAACTGAACTCGCCCTCACATACCCCAATCGGGGGAGACGCTTGATAAGTCTTCACTAGGGCGGGTGAGGCGGTTCGGAAGGTTTTCAGACCCTCAGGGCCTGCAAGGGCCGTAGCGAAGGGCCTATCCTGCCCACGGCCGTTGGAGATAGCTGGCTTCAACATTCTCGACAGCAATCCCAGCCAAGTCTGTTCTCCGGCTCTTGTTCGATTTGTAAAGCCCGAAGATTTGTAACCCCGAATTCGAGCAGGAGTTAGCCCAGGAATTATAGGCATACAAGTCCTTAATATCATTCAAAGTCATCAGAAAGTTCTCCTCCTCGATCGCACGGCAGCGCCAACAGAACCGTTGTTCTACTCCTTTAATGCGTTTCCAAAAGTCTCCTGTAAATCTTCACAGTGTGAACGACCAAAAATAGGAATTTCCTATTATGAAATCCTGGAATCGGTCGAAAAGAGAGCCATGTTGCCTTTAGTAAATCAAGGGCAAGACAACGCGAGTCGCTTGACAACAACGTCAAGCCTTGCAGGGGAGAATCAGCATGGAGACGATAATTAATATGACGGCTCTCATAGCGGTAACGGTGGTTTCCATTTATATGGGGCTGCTCTTAAACTGGGCTTTGCTTTCGGCAATGCTGAAAGCCATGAACCGCGCCAGAACAACCGCGACACAAAAACAATTGGTACAAACATAACCACACCATTCGCCACCGAAGCAAATACATATCCCCCACTCCTTCGTAAAACAGCAAGAGCCTACGGGAACGTTGATAAGCCAAATCTTCCTCCCTCTAAAAAATCACTTCCAAGCCTTCGGTTGCGCTACAGAACCTGCAAATCCAAGTTTGCGCCAAATTTGACAGCACACGTTCCGTCCTGATAACATCACCTCCGTAAAAAGATGGTTTCAAGGTTCCTGAGTCTGAATGCCCCTTCGGATCCTCACTTCTAAAGAATTCTTGATTTGAAGTAGTAGAGTCATTTGGGAGGAATGGCCTTGGCAAGACTGACACGGCATGAGATTTTGAAAGAAGATAGATTCATGCTGACTCTTGAGGAGATTCGCGATTTTTACCTGGCTAAGCAGAAGGGGATCCTCCTGGGAATAGCTGGATGCGGGCTGGCGGCTTTGCTGACCTTTGGAGCATCTTATTATTCGGCCCATCAGAATGAAAAAGCAAAAGATGAGCTCAGTAAGGCCCTAAAGATTTACCATGCTCCCATTACAGTCTCGGTTCCAGAGCAGAATCCTGGTTCTACCAGTGAACTTTCATTTCCAAACTCTAATGAAAGGTTTGAAAAGGCATTGGCCGAATTTCAAAAGATTATTGCCAGCCACGCCTCCGGTCCTGTGGGAAAGATTGCCAAATATTACGCCGGCCTGTGCCTCAGGGAACTAAACAAGAATGGTGAAGCTATTGCTCTACTGGAACCATTGAGTAAGGAGAAGTCAGATTATGGCGCATTAGCGCTGGTCGCCTTGGCATCAGTTTATGAGAGTTCGGGGAATTTAACCAAAGCCGCAGAGGTCTACCAGCAGATCGTCAATAGCGGGTCACCGATCGCTCCGAAAAATGTCAGTCTAATGCATTTGGCGCAACTTTATGAACAGGAAAATAAAAGCAGTGAGGCGACCAAGATCTATCAACAAGTCATTAAGGAATTTCCTGGTACATCATATACCAGCGAAGCCGAACAAAAGTTAAGACAAATCTCCCGCTAGCCCCAACACCCTCTCACTACATCTTTTCTTTCATTTCAATTTCCAATTTCAATGATGCCCTACCAAATCCGTCAACTCATGGAAGAGCGGGAGTCCCAAACGCTCTCGCCCCATGGCACTTTGAGTTCTCAAACTCGGGGAAGGGAACACGAGGAACCGCCGTGTCCTATTCGCACGGCCTTTCAGCGGGATCGTGATCGAATCCTCCATTCGAAGTCCTTTCGGCGCTTAAAACATAAGACCCAGGTTTTCTTGTCTCCAGAAGGAGATCACTATCGCACACGTCTCACCCATACTTTAGAAGTCAGCCAGATTGCCAGAACGATCAGCCGGGCTCTTAAGCTCAATGAAGACCTCACTGAAGCCATTGGACTGGGGCATGACCTAGGGCATACTCCTTTCGGTCATGCGGGCGAGGCCATCCTGAACGAAATTGTGCCAGGAGGATTTCGCCATTACGAGCAAAGCTTAAGAGTAGTAGAAAAATTGGAATTGGACAGAAAGGGGTTGAATCTCACCTGGGAGGTCCGTGACGGTATTTTGAAGCACTCCAAGGGAGCAGGTGCCGTCTTTACCAAACAAGACACAGCGAGACCAGCTACTCTCGAAGGTCAGGTCGTGCGAGTGTCCGATGTCATTGCCTATGTGAATCATGACATTGATGACGCCATTCGATCCGGGCTCATTAAAGCAGTTGATATTCCCAAAAATCTAACCGAGATTCTGGGGAATTCACACTCACAACGGATCAACAGGTTGGTCAGCGACGTGATTTATGCCACTCTGGATGGGAATCTGGAGGCCATTACCATGACCCCGTCAGTTCTGCAAGCCATGCTGGAGTTGCGGCAGTTCCTGTACAGGTCGGTTTATGCCCTGAGCATTCCCAAGCAGGAGCTTCTTAAAGCCAAGAAAATGTTGAGCGATATTTATCACCATGTCTTGGAAAACCATGAAGGCTTCCTGGCCAAATCTAGGAGCGCAGGTGACTCAATTGAGCAGGCGGCTACTGACTTCATCGCGGGGATGACCGATCGATTCGCTATCAATCTTTATGGGCAACTCTTCCTTCCCAAGATTCGAGTTTAATTCTTATAATCAAGCTGCCGTTTTTGCTATAGAATAAAATTGAGTTGATAACGCCCAATCGGTAGCTATAGCCACGGATTGTGTAGGGGTGATTTATGCGTATTGACGTCAGAGAATTGGCATTAGGACCTTTGACCCTGACAGGTGAGGTTCCCGTGGCCGATCTGAGGCTGGATTCGTCTGACGTTTATGTTCTGGGGAAAATCGTAGTGACGCTAAGGGCGGAGAAGCACGCGCAAAAAATTCGTGTCAGAGGCCACTTTGCTGTCGATATCGAATTGCCTTGCGCTCGATGTTTAGATCCGGTCAAAGCCCCTATTCTAGCGGAATTCGACCAGTTTTATCAGTCTAATGCGGATCATCACCTGACGGGAGAGATAGAGCTTCAGGAGAAGGACACCGGCGTGGCTTTCTTCTCTGGCGAGTTTATAGAAGTGAGTGATATCGTCCGGGAACATATTTTGTTGGGGCTGCCTATGAAACCCGTTTGTCGGGAGGATTGCAAGGGATTGTGCCCTTATTGTGGCAAGAATAGAAATGTGGAAGTTTGCAACTGCCACTCTTTGTTTGTGGATCCGCGGCTTGCCCCCCTGCTGCAAGTAAGAAACCGCATGAAGTTTTGATTGGAGAGGCCGCAAGGCTTATGTCTGATATATTTTAGTGCAAGGAATTAATTATGCCGAATCCAAAACGCCGTCATTCTAAATCCCGCCGCAACAAGAGACGGGCTCACGACTTCCTTCAAGTCCGTTCCCCGTCAGAGTGCCCCAACTGCCATGAAACCAAGATGCCACACCGGGCTTGTCCGCATTGTGGCTATTATAACGGACGTGAAGTGCTGGAAGTCCGTGAGGCATAAGGCAGAAATTTGTGAACGCGAAGTTGCGATAACTTTTTCAGAGCTGCGAGCCTCTCCTGAGCGTGAAGGCAGAAGTTCAACAAGCACTCCGTCTTCAGGGAGAGGCGTGATGGCCTGACACGCCTGACAAGTTAGACAAAGGCCGCTCTTTCCTGTTACGTCCGACCGGCTTTGAAAAAAATTCATTAAACCTCCAGACTCTATGATCAAAATTGCTATCGATGCCATGGGCGGCGACGGTGCCCCGCACTCTGAAGTACTGGGAGCGGTTCAAGCTGCTCAGGAATACCAGGTGGGCGTTATTCTCGTGGGGATGGAAGAGCGCATCCACGGAGAACTAAAGAAATGCAAAGCTCGTGACCTCCCCATTGAGGTGGTGCATGCCAGTGAAATCATCACCATGGATGATCCGGTTTCGTCGGCAGTTCGTAAAAAGAAAGATTCGTCGATGCGAGTTGCGGCTAAGCTGGTTCACGAAGGACGAGCGTCCGGGGTGGTTAGCGCCGGTAATACCGGTGCCTGCATGGCCGTGACTAAATTGGTCGTAGGGTCCCTGTCCACGGTGGATCGACCCGCCTTAGCAGCCTTGCTGCCTTCAGCCAGGGGCCGTCCTACAATCTTGCTAGACGTTGGAGCGAACGTGGATTGCAAGCCCAATCACCTTCTCCAGTTTGCCATCATGGGTGAAATTTTTTCTCGCACCATTCTGGGGAATTTGCGCCCCAAGGTTGGGTTGCTCTCTATCGGGGAAGAGGATATTAAGGGGAATGAACTTACCAAAGAAGTATTTGGCCTCTTGAAGACGGCCCCTTTGAACTTTGTGGGTAACGTGGAGGGCCGGGATGTATTTAAAGGAGAGACTGATGTCATCGTTTGTGATGGGTTCATTGGCAATGTGGCGCTCAAGCTCAGCGAGGGATTGACAGAAATGATCATGCTGTCGCTAAGAAAAGATCTTTCCCGGTATCTTAGCGCTCAAATCGGTGCCCTGCTTTCACGCAAAGCGTACCAAAAGTTCAAAGCGCGAGTTGATTATTCCGAATATGGTGGGGCCCTCCTTCTTGGGATTAGAGGGGTCGCCATCATTTGTCATGGATGTTCTACTGCTAAAGCCATTAAGAACGCCATTCGTGTTGCCCATGAATACTGCCTCAACAGGGTGAATGAAAGGATTGAAGAGGGGATTAAAGCGCTTAGCCTCACGCGGCAAAGTGTTTCCCAGAAGATTTCGATTCACTAAGAGTTCTGTTCAATTTCCAACGAAGGAATGAGACGTTGGAGAAATTGAATTATTGCATCACTCCCTCTCGACTTGGGAAGACTTGATCGCCGATGCGTCTCCCGCGGCACAGAAGAGTGGATAGTTTATGACTAAGATCGCCTTTATCTTCCCCGGGCAAGCCTCGCAGTATCCGGGCATGGGCAAAGAATTTAATGACGAATTCAAGGTCGCCCGTCTTGTTTTTGAAGAGGCTGACCAAATCCTGGGAGTCTCTCTCAGCCAGCTTTGCTTTAACGATCCGGAAGAACGATTAAAGCTTACCGAAAATACTCAACCAGCCCTGCTGACGGTTTCCATAGCCGCGTTTAGAGTCCTCAGTTCAAAAGGTGTTCAACCTCATTTTGTTGCTGGACACAGCCTGGGTGAATATTCGGGCTTGGTGGCCGCTGAGAGCCTGAGCCTATCTGATGCTCTAATTACGGTGAGGAGTCGAGGTAAATACATGCAAGAGGCCGTACCAACAGGCCAGGGAGCCACGGCAGCAATCCTCGGGCTGGATCAAGAGCGAATTCAGGATTTATGGCGGGAAGCGGCTCGCGAAGCGGTGCTGGCAACGGCCAACCTAAATTCTCCTGGTCAAATTGTAATTGCCGGGACAACGGCCGCCGTGCACCGGGCCATGGAGCTGGCTCGTGCTCGCGGAGCCAAAAAAACCATACTTCTCCCCGTTAGCGCTCCCTTTCATTGCCCGTTAATGCAGCCTGCTCAGGACAGACTCGAGAATGATTTGGCCCAAATCCAATTTAGAGATCCAACTTTTCCTCTGATCAACAACGTCGATGCTGCTGAGGTCTCATCAAGCGACCAGATCAGGAATTCCTTGATCCGACAAGTCTCTTCTCCAGTTCGGTGGACGGAATCGGTTCGCCTGATGATCGCTAGAGGAGTAGGTCTGTTTGTAGAGGTGGGACCGGGCCGTGTCTTGTCTGGTTTAGTTCGGCAAATTGATAAGAGCGTGAAAACGGCCAATGTGGAGGATATAAATAGTTTGAACGAAACTTTGGATGTGATCGAGCTATTGGGTTAAACATATGCTCCTGAAGGACCGAATAGTTTTCATTACAGGGGGCTCGCAGGGGATAGGAAGGGCCTGTGCCTTGATCCTGGCTGAAGCGGGAGCCCATATTGCCATCGGCAGCCGTAATCTTGAAAAGCAGAGCGCAGTGGTGCAAGAGGTGGAACAATTGGGACGAAAATCGTTGGCGGTGAAAGTCGATATCAACGATCCCGTGGAAATCCGAGCGGCTTTTGCCAAAGTTCTAGAGCAGTTTGGCCGAATCGATGTCTTAGTCAACAATGCGGGAATTACAAAGGATACTTTGCTGCTTCGCATGAAGAAAGAGGAGTGGGACTCCGTCTTGCAAACTAACCTGACGGGGGTCTTCCTTTGTTCCCAAGAAGCCATCAGAATCATGTTAAAACAAAGATACGGCAGGATAATCAACATCGCCTCTGTAGTTGGACAGTCCGGAAATCCGGGACAGGCCAATTACGTCGCCTCCAAGGCGGGCATCATCGGATTTACCAAATCCCTGGCACAGGAGGTCGCTTCCCGCAACATTACGGTGAATGCCGTCTCTCCAGGCTTTATAGAGACAGCCATGACCGCAAAGCTCTCCGAGGCTGTCAAAGAAGGGTTATTGGAGAAAATCCCTCTTGGGCGAATCGGCAGCGATCGTGACGTTGCTTATGGGGTAAGATTCCTGGCCTCCGACGAGGCCAGTTATATTACAGGACAGGTGCTCAATATCAACGGCGGTCTGTATATGTAACATGTAGGCTGGAGAGGAAATGAGTTTTTGTTTAAAAAATGGATTTGTTATAATTTGATTCACGTGCGGGTGAAAACAACCTTTCAACACTATGACAGGAGGGTTAGCTGAATGGCAGGTTCGATTGAAGATAGAGTAAAGCAGATTATCGTGGAGCAATTAGGAGTGGACGAATCGGAAGTGACTCCCACCGCGTCGTTTGTGGATGATTTGGGTGCGGATTCTTTGGATACCGTCGAATTGGTAATGGCATTTGAAGAGGGGTTTGGAATCGAGATTCCTGATGAAGACGCGGAAAAGATTCAGACCGTCAAAGATGCTATTTCCTACATTGACTCTCACGCCAAGGTGTGAGGCCAGGAAATTGATTGGTCTTCAAGTTGGGAGAACGTTTTGGCGGAGGCTTCCTTGGAGGACATCCCCAAATGAAGGAATCCTGCACAACGTGAAGGTTGATTTAGAGGTTGGACATTTCACTGCTTGAAATTCAGACCTGGAGGTGGGGTTATTTTGAAACGAAGAGTCGTCATAACGGGCATTGGTCTCGTATCGGCCGTCGGCATTGGCACCGAGGAAACCTGGAAAGCCCTGATCTCCGGCAAAAGTGGCATGGGACCTATCACTCGCTTCGACACTACTCAATTTCCAGTGCGGATTGCAGCCGAGGTCAAGGGATTTGATCCTCTCAAATGGATAGAGAAGAAAGATGTAAAAAAAATGGATCCTTTCATCCAATACGCGGTGGCTGCGGCCGACTTTGCCATGAAGTGTTCAGGTTTAGAGATTACCTCCGACCTTGCCCCTCGCGTCGGAGTTCACATTGGATCCGGGATTGGAGGATTTTCAACCATTGAGCGGGAGCATACCGAATTGCTCAAGGGCGGTCCCCGTAGGATATCTCCCTTCTTTATTCCCTCTTCCATTGTCAATCTAGCGGCGGGACAGGTGTCCATTCGCTTTAAAGCCAAAGGACCTAACACGTCCACTTGCACCGCCTGTTCTTCCGGCTCTCATGCGGTTGGGGATTCTTTTCGTTTTATCGCGCGAGGAGAAACGGATGCCATGATCTGCGGTGGGTCAGAGGCTGCCATCACTCCCCTTCGATGAAAGCGCTTTCGACCCGTAATGAGGAACCTTCTCGAGCCAGTCGCCCGTTTGATAAAGACAGGGACGGCTTTGTTATTGGTGAGGGCGCCGGGGTCTTAGTTTTAGAAGAACTGGAAATGGCCAAACAACGGGGAGCCACCATTTATGCCGAAGTCGTTGGTTACGGAATGTCGGGAGACGCCTTTCACATCACCCAACCCTCGGAGGATGGGGACGGAGCTTATCGGGTAATGATCAATGCCATCATGGATGCTGGAATCAGGCCCGAACAAGTCGGCTACATCAACGCTCATGGAACCTCCACTCCTTATAATGATAAATTAGAAACCATGGCGATTAAGCGTGCTTTTGGAGAGCGGGCCTACAAACTCAAGGTCAGTTCCACCAAGTCCATGACCGGCCATTTATTGGGAGCTGCCGGAGGGTTAGAAAGCGGAATCTCAGCCCTGGCTGTGTATCACCAGCAAATTCCACCTACTATTAATTACGAAACGCCCGACCCTGACTGCGATCTGGACTATACCCCCAATGTTGCATGCCAAACCAGCCTCGCGTATGCTCTTTCAAACTCCTTTGGGTTCGGGGGCACCAACGCTGCACTCGTTTTTAAACGCTATCAGTAGCGCCTCAACTGCCACGGTGTCCAGGACTGAAATTTGTACTTCTCACTCAATCGTCTCTTTGATCCCTGATTAACCGCCCCACTCTTATTGAACTCTTTCCAGTCTCGTTAGTTTCCATTCCTAAAGTTACGGAAGTTTCCCCTGCGGGGCGCCACGCGGATGAAACGGGTGATTCCCCCTTATTAAAAGGCGGCAAAGGCCCTTAGGTTGTCTTATTGGCATCTGGCCCCGCTGGCTCGCGGGGACAACCCCCAGAAGCCCTCGGCTTCTTTCGCCCTTTATTAAGAGGGATTTTCGTAGGAGAATAACGGCCATGGAAACTCAGACGAAGGGTTTAACTTTAAATGATTTGCCTGGAGTTGTAACGCGAATCGTCAATGAAACTCCCATTGTAGATCTGCACACCCATCTTTACAGCGAGCAGTTTGGGGAGATCGGGTTGTGGGGCATCGACGAATTGATTAACTATCATTATCTAATAGCCGAATTATTCCGCTACTCGTCCATTACTTACCAGGAGTTTTGGTCCATGGACCGGACACGCCAGGCTGATGCCATCTGGCAAGCCTTGTTTTTAGAAAATTCTCCGCTCTCCGAGGCTACCCGGGGGATTGTGACCGCGCTGCAGGCGTTAGGGCTGGACACTGCCAAACCGGACCTGAAGACCTATCGCGACTTTTTTCGAGGACAAAATCGTCGCGATTATACGGACAAAGTCTTCAGGCTATCAAACGTCAAAGAAGTAGTCATGACCAATGACCCATTTGATCCGGTTGAGCGAGCGGTCTGGTTGAGCAAACCCAGCATTGATCCTCGATTTAAAGCGGTCTTGCGACTGGACCCTCTTCTGTTGAAATGGACAGAAACCGCTCCCCGTTTATCGGCGTGGGGCTACTCGGTGGACGCTCAACCAGGAATCAAGGCCGTGGGTGAAGTTAGAAGGTTTTTGGAGGATTGGGTTCGGCTGATGCGTCCAGTCTACATGGCTGTCTCTTTGCCGCCAGATTTTCGTTACTCGGATCAAAGTCCCCGTAGTCGGCTGCTAACCGAGTGTGTGTTGCCCGTATGTCGGGAGCATGGTCTGCCTTTTTCCATGATGATTGGCGTGCGGAAGCTGGTCAATCGGGAACTCCGGTTGGCCGGTGATAGCCTGGGCCCCGCGGACATGTCTGTTGTGGAACAAATATGCGCTGAGTTTCCGGAGAATCGATTTCTGGTCTCCATGTTGTCTCGCGAAAATCAACATGGATTATGCGTGGCAGCACGCAAATTTCGCAACTTACTTCCTTTTGGCTGCTGGTGGTTTATGAACAATCCCAGCCTTGTTGAAGAAATTACCCGGGAACGTCTGGAGCTGCTGGGCACTAGCTTTATTCCCCAACATTCCGACGCGCGGGTGCTCGACCAGTTGCTTTATAAATGGCCTCATTCCAGGTCCGTCATAGCGAGGGTGCTCATCGACAAGTATTCCGACTTGGCTCACACCGGTTGGTGGCTAAGCGAAACCATCATCCGGCGTGATGTAAGAAGACTCTTTGCTGATAATTTCAATGAGTGGATTTCGCAAATTACGCCTTGATTTCTCAAGACGCGATACTAAAATAGGGACGCGCCCCTCCTCCCGTCCTCGATTCTTACTGTAATTCTTCAGAGCTGTCATGCATCAGTCAGAACAGTATTTTCGAGTGGCTCAATTCCATCCTAAGGGCGATCAAGTCAATGCCATTGAGCAGCTTGTCAAAGGGCTGAAGGAAGGCGAAAAGCACCAGGTCCTTCTTGGGGTCACCGGATCAGGCAAGACCTTCACAATGGCCAAGGTCATCGAGGCCCTCAATCGCCCAACCCTGGTGCTGGCCCACAACAAGACTTTAGCCGCTCAGCTCTGCCAGGAATTCCGTACTTTCTTTCCTCACAATGCGGTGGAATATTTCGTCAGCTACTACGACTATTATCAGCCTGAGGCCTACATCGCTTCCACTGACACTTACATTGAAAAGGAAGCGACCATTAATGACGAGATCGATAAAATGCGCATGTCTGCGACCCGAAGCCTGTTTGAGCGTCGCGACTGCGTGATTGTCGCCAGCGTCAGTTGCATTTATGGGATTGGTTCTCCGGAGGCCTATTACGGGATGTTGTTGTTTCTGGATAAAGGGCAGCGCATCCAGCGAGAAGAGATTATTAAAAAACTGGTCGAGATTCAATACGAACGCGATGACAGTGACTTCCACCGCGGCAGTTTTCGGGTACGAGGCGACACCATTGAGGTCTATCCAGCCTATGATGATTATGCGTATCGGATCGAACTCTTCGGAGACGAAATCGATTCTCTGTGTCAAATAGATCCGCTTTATGGTGAGGTCAAGTTCTCTTATGAACGGTTACCTATCTATCCCAAGTCGCACTATGTCATGCCGCGCAGTACTTTGCTGAAGGCTATTCAAACCATCAAGCAAGAACTGGAGTGGTGGCGTCCTCAACTGGAAACCGCTGGCAAGCTAGTGGAAGCTCAACGCCTGCATCAGCGAACCATGTTCGATATCGAAATGATGAAAGAAATCGGTTTTTGTCATGGGATTGAGAATTATTCGCGACATCTTTCCGGGCGGCTGCCGGGCGAACCTCCCCCGACGTTATTAGATTACTTGCCCCAAGATCATCTGATCTTTGTCGATGAGAGCCATCAATCCATCCCCCAAGTGCGGGGCATGTATGCTGGAGACCGCTCGCGAAAAGAGAATTTGGTCAACTATGGATTCCGTTTGCCCTCAGCCCTGGATAATCGCCCGCTGAAGTTCGAGGAATTCGAAAAAAGGCTCAATCAGGTGATTTATGTTTCGGCGACGCCAGGCCCTTATGAGTTGACCAAGTCCAGCGGGGTTGTGGTGGAACAGATCATCCGGCCTACAGGTTTGGTGGATCCTGACGTTGAAGTTAGGCCGGTCAAAGGGCAGATTGACGACTTGCTCCATGAGATTCGACTCAGAGAATCAATAAAAGAACGAGTATTGGTCACTACCCTGACCAAGCGCATGGCGGAAGATCTAACAGAGTATTATCGCGAAGTGGGAGTTCGTTGTCGTTACATGCATTCCGAGGTTGAAACTCTGGAGCGGATTAAGATCATTCGCGACCTGCGTCGGGGCGAATTTGATGTTTTGATTGGAATCAATCTACTGCGTGAAGGTCTCGATCTCCCGGAGGTTTCGCTGGTGGCCATACTTGATGCGGACAAAGAGGGGTTTTTGCGTTCTCGAGATTCTCTAATCCAAACCATTGGCCGGGCGGCACGCAATATCCACGGGATGGCCATACTTTATGCTGATATCATGACAGATTCGATGAGGCACGCCATCAACGAGACAAACCGCCGACGGGAGAAACAAGTCTGTTACAACGAGCAAAACGGAATTACACCACAGACCATCGTGAAGCCAATTGATATGAGCCTGATCAGTATGACCGAAGCCGACTACGTCGAACTTCCCCTGGCCCGTGAGGAAATCGAGTTTGAATCGCCAGCCCAGCTCGAGGCTTACATCTTGAAATTACAAAAAGAGATGCGAGAGGCTGCCAAGAATTTCGAATTCGAAAAAGCGGCCAGGCTTAGAGACCAGATAAAAGCACTTAAAGAAAAACAGATGCAGTTTCTATGATTGCAGTACAATCGAACAACGGGAAGAATGGAATATTGGAATGCTGGAATAGTGGCTAAGGGCACCATTCCACCTTCCTCATTGGCTCTCCAGTCTCACAGGCTGGAAGAGCGTGATCCTTCTGTGGATGGGACGTCCCATGAAAAAGTGGCTATTGATTATTGGATTTTGTTTTTTTGCTGAGTTTCCCTTGGGAGCCGCCAAGCAGAAAGTACTGGAACTTCCTCCGGAAAAACTCGCCGAAGCTACCAAGCTCACCCAGAGGGCCGATTCCATGTTGGCCCGGAAGTTCTATGAAGATGCCGTCTTGGAATATCGGAAGGTGCTGGCCATTAATCCGCACGACGCTGTGGTGCACAACAAACTGGGGATCACCTATCATCAGTTGCAGGGCCTGAGCCTGGCCAAAAAGGAATACGAGGAAGCCAAGAAACTTAACCCTAAATACGCCGAAGCCTGGAACAATCTGGGTACGATCCATTACGGTTTCAAGAAGTACGGGAAAGCGATTAAGTGCTACAAGAAGTCGCTGGAACTCCAGCCTCAATCGGCGACTGCCTACCACAATATGGGGGCTGCTTATTTTGGGATGAAAAAATATGATGAGGGATTCAGAGCTTACCAGGAGGCCTATCGTCTGGATCCGACTATCTTGGAGCGGGTCTCTAATTATGGAACCATTATTAAGACCGCTGAACTCAATCAAGGCGTCATGAATTTTTACATAGCCAAGCTGTATGCCGTCAACGGTCAGATGGAAAAGGCCTTGGCTTTCCTGCTCAAAGCCCTGGAGAACGGCTTTAAAGAATTTGACAAGATCACCAAAGATCCCGATTTTAAATTGTTGGTTCAGGATGAGCGTCTTCTCAGAGTCATGGAAAATAAGCCCCCTGCTCAATTTTAAAAGCGAAGATCCAGGATCATCGACGCTCGATACCGTTCACTTCTTCGTCCTACATTCTTTCCTCTTGTAAAGACAAGTCAATATCAATATTTTCTTCTCTTTCAATTTCAGAGAATCTGCCTCGTAGAGCCGTGACGTTGAGCTTGGCAGGAATGGAAATGAAGGCTTCCAGCCGGAATATCGGAGTCCCACTGACCGGAGCCGGATAAGTTTTGGTTTCCATTGACTCGATGTTGATCGCAAGATTGCTAAGAATGCTGCTGAGTCTATGGACCACCCCGGGATGGTCCATGCAGGAGGCTGTGAGCTTATAAGGCAGCGAAGGTTCAACGGACTTCTTGCTGGTTGGCCTTTTGAGCCAAACATGGAGACCGGTCAAGGTCTCCAATTCATTATAGGCATTGGCAATTTTCAGGAGATTTTTCGAGGCGCCCGAAATCAGGACTATCAAGGCGAACTCGCCACAGAATACAGCCATTTTACTGTCCTCAATGTTGCATCCCTGCTGAACGATAAACTCTGAGATCTTTTCCACCAAACCAATCTTGTCTGGTCCCACAGCCGTTAAAATCAGGTTATCTTTCTCTTCCATTTCTGCCATGTCCCTCGTATTTCCCAATTAAGATTTGTCTTACGCTAGTATAAGCCTTAAGATTAATTTGAGATACGTCTAAAGGGGCAAGCGGGCCGGGGCCGCTCAGATCTAGGTTAGAGCTAATTCTTTCACACCGTTACGAAATGGGGTGCTATAACCCCGATTCCGAAGTTGAATCGAGCTACACTCTCGCATTTAGCTCCAAACCCTCACCCCCCAGCCCCTCTCCCAAAGGGCGAGGGGAGAGTCGATCTAATTTTTTTGTTCCCTCTCCTTATTGTTTGGAGAGGGGTGAAGGCTTGATACCCAAGTTATGCATCGTCATACAGGAGCCAAGCCCCGGCAGGGGCGAAAGAATCCGGATGGGAGATAAATTGTTCCGCCTTGTCTGTCGCCCCTCCCGGGCTGATTCACCTATCTGCCCTATCCCACGGCTGGCGTCGTGGGCTATGATCTTGCGCCTCTCCGAGGCTAATGCTAATGGTGCATAACTTGGGTGATAAGCCTTCACAGGGCGGGTGAGGGTGGTGACATATTTTCATCCCTACAGCTTCGGAATTTGGGATAACGCCAAAAGCCGCAAGGAGGATAATCTCATGAATCGCTTATGGATCACGTTGCTGTTCACCGTTGTAGGTTCAGACATCTTACTGGGTCAATCCAAGAACAAGGAAGCGGAGCGCCTGGAAGCCTCTGCCAGGGTTTTTCAAGAAATCATGGACACCCCGGACAGCGCGATCCCGAATGAGTTGCTCAGTCGCTGTGAATGCATCTCAATCATCCCTTCCATGAAGAAAGGAGGCTTCATCGTTGGCGGCCGCTACGGCAAGGGAGCGGTGAGTTGTCGAAAGGGAAACGGAAAAGGTCCCTGGGGCCCCCCGGCCATGATAACAGTCGAAGGAGGCAGTTTTGGATTGCAGATCGGAGGAGCGGCTGTGGACGTGGTCATGTTGTTCATGGACAAGGATGGAGTCAGCAGTCTTCTGAAAGACAAATTTACTCTTGGCGCAGATGCGTCGGCAGCCGCCGGACCGGTGGGTCGAGATGCAACCGCTGGGACGGATGTCTTGATGAAAGCCAAGATCCTCAGTTACTCCAGAAGCCGGGGAGCCTTTGCAGGCCTTGAACTAAAGGGAGCGGTGGTAAAACAAGACAAAGAAGGAAATAGAACCTTATATGGGAAAGACGTCGACCCCAAGGACCTGGTCCTCGCTGCGAAAGAAGCCATCCCTCGAGACGCACAACCGCTCATTCAAATCCTTACGAAATATGCACCGGTACGACAGAAGAAGCCCTTGTGAGAACAGTGGACGACCTGCATTCTTATGGATGCCGCGTTGTGCATCAGATCAAGTTATGAGTAGACGCTATTAGACCAGAATCTGATTTTCTGGAAGACTCCGGGGAGCAACACAATTTTGGCCTGCGGTGGCTTGATACCGCTTTCTGGAGTGGCGGCTTGACGCCGCCGCTGGCAGGTGGTGGGAGCCAAGGGCTTTGACCTCGAGCCGCAGGATCCCCAAAGCTGCCGTCAAGCCAGCGCCCTCCAAAAAGCCGGAGCAGTCTACAAATGAGAATAGAAAACTTGACCGGCCAATTTCAATCAAGAATTGATCCGCGAAGTCAGACATTCCAAAATCATCGGCAATCCATGCAATCCTTAATGGAACAATTCCGGATTGACGAACGAGAGTTGGCTCAAGGCGGTGGTTCCAGCGCTATTGCCAAACAACACGCTAAGGGAAGGTTGACCGCCCGTGAGCGCTTGGAACTCCTCTTGGATCCGGGATCAGAATTCCTGGAGTTTGGCATTTACGCCGCCTTCGAAATGTACCAGGAATGGGGTGGCGCCCCGGCGGCAGGGGTCATTACCGGGGTTGGAAAAATCTGCGGTCGCGACTTCATGCTCGTCGCTAATGACGCCACGGTTAAAGCCGGGTCTTTCTTCCCCATGACAGCCAAGAAAGTGATTCGCGCCCAATCCATCGCTCTGGAAAATTATATTCCCACCATTTATTTGGTCGATTCGGCGGGAATCTTTCTTCCTTTGCAAGAGGATGTTTTCCCCGATAGCGACGACTTTGGCCGCGTTTTTTACAACAATGCAGTGATGTCTGCCAAAGGCATTCCTCAAATCACCGCCATTATGGGATCCTGCGTGGCAGGGGGAGCCTATCTGCCTGTCATGTGTGACAAATTGTTGATGACCGAAGGGAGCGGACTATATCTGGCAGGTCCCGCCTTGGTAAGGGCAGCAATCGGTCAGAAAATTTCCAGTGAAGAGCTGGGGGGGGCCGAGGTGCACGCCAGCATCAGCGGAACCATTGATTTTAAGGAAAAGGATGATCCGAGCTGTATTGAACGAATTCGACAACTGGTGGATAAAATGGGAACTCGGCCTCGGGCACCCTTTGCCCGTGTGGAATCGGCAGATCCTCTCTTTCTTCCGGACGAGGTGTATGGCATCTTTGCAGGCGATGCCCAGGAAGAGTACGATATGAGAGAAATTATTGTCCGAATCGTCGACCATAGTGAATTTACGGAGTACAAAGCTGACTACGGGCAGACCTTAATCACCGCCTACGCTCGAATAGGTGGTTTTTCCGTCGGGATCGTGGCCAATCAAAAGACTCATCTTCGGGAAAAGGGCAAAAGGTTCGAGTTTGGAGGAGTCATTTATACCGAGAGCGCCAACAAGGCAGCTCGTTTTATCATGGACTGCAATCAAAATCTGATCCCGCTCATTTTCCTCCATGATGTCAATGGCTTCATGGTAGGCCGGGACGCGGAATACAGTGGGATCATCAAGGCGGGTGCCAAGATGGTTAATGTGGTATCCAACAGTGTGGTCCCCAAAATTACGGTCATTCTGGGCGGTAGTTTTGGGGCTGGGCACTATGCCATGTGCGGCAAGGCCTATGGTCCACGTTTCATCTATGCCTGGCCCACGGCTAGATACGCTGTCATGGGCGGAGACCAGGCTGCCGGCACACTGGTTGATATTAAGCTGAAACAGCTGGAACGATCCGGAAAAGTTCTAAGCGAGGCGGAGAAGCGTGAACTCTATGATTCAATCAAACAGACCTATGATCACCAGACAGATCCTCGCTACGGCGCTGCCCGCCTATGGGTAGACAAAATCATTGACCCCGCCAAAACTCGCGAAGTATTGATACGAAGCCTGGAACTGGTTAGTCTCAATGCGGAGATCCCCAAGTTTAATGTCGGGATGTTGCAGACATGAAGTCCGGGTTCTGGGAGTCCGAAGTCCAGCGTCCGAAGTCCGAAGTCCGAATTTCAGTCGCGGGATCTCCTGATATGTTAGCTTTCCAACAAGACATTGGCTTTGAAGACACAAGCAATCTATTGAAGCAGTAATGTATCAACTGAACTCCGGATCCTGGACTCAGGACCCCTGACGCCGGACTTCGGACTCCGGACTGAGAAGCTGATAGCTGATGGCTAGTACCATGCCTGAGCAAGTCACTATCATCGAATGCCCCCGCGATGCCTTTCAAGGTCTGCCCCAGTTCATTCCGACCGAAACGAAGATTGATTACCTGCTTTCTCTGATGGAAGCCGGCTTCAGCCATATTGATTTTGGAAGTTTTGTATCTCCTCGAGCAGTGCCGCAGATGCAGGACACGCAGCAGGTTCTGGATGCCCTTCGTCCTTACCTTAAAGAAACCTACCTGATTGCAATCATCCCTAACCTGAAAGGCCTTGAAAGGGTGATTCAAGCCGGAGGGATTCGCTGTGCCGGCTACCCTCTTTCGATTTCAAGTACCTTTCAGCAACGAAACCTGCATCAAGACCTGGAGCAATCCTGGAAAGTCGTGGATGATCTGGTTGCCCGGGCCCGAGAAGCTCGAATCGACCTGGTGGTTTACCTCTCCATGGCATTTGGAAATCCTTATGGAGAAGCCTGGTCCGCTGACCGGGTCATAACATTTGTAGACAAGCTGGCGCAAAAGGGGATTCAGCAGATTTCTCTTTCGGACACGGTGGGTCTGGCTAAAGCTCAGGAAGTTCATGACGTCTTCGTAGCCTGTTTGAAAAAATTTCCCGAAGTTCATTTTGGAGTCCATCTGCATAGCCGGCCGGAGCGTTGGGAGCAACCCGTATTGGCAGCCTACGAAGCAGGCTGCCGTCGTTTCGACGGAGCCCTGTATGGTATTGGCGGATGCCCCTTTGCTGAAGACGAATTGGTCGGCAATATCCCTACTGAAAGAGTCGTTCACCGTTTTAATCAGATGGGCATCACTACCGGCTTAAACGAATCAGCCATTCAGAAACCTCTGGCCAAGGCCCGCGAGATACTCGAACGGTTTGGGAAGGATGGAAGAATGGAATAATGGAAGGATGGGGCCCCATTATTCTAAATATTCCACCATTCTATTATTTCGCGACCTGTCGAGGAAAAAGGAGTGCAGTCATGAACACCATCCGCACAGAGTTTG
>QHZP01000089.1:20757-21044 GCA_003224715.1 Acidobacteriota bacterium
AACGCTGGCGGATTTCGAAGAGGGAACAGAACCACGGGCGTTGATTATTAGCGGAGAAGGGAAGGCCTTCTGTTCCGGACTGGACCTGGAAGAATTGCAGCAGATGAATCGGAAAAGCTACGATGAGAGTCTGCAGGATGCCCAGCGCTATGCGCAATTGCTCAAACGAATCTACCTTCATCCTAAACCAATCGTTGCAGCCGTAAACGGTGCAGCCATTGCAGGTGGTTGTGGATTAGCTTCGGTTTGTGACGTGACACTGGCTGCCAGCACAGCTACATTCGGCT
>QHZP01000650.1 GCA_003224715.1 Acidobacteriota bacterium
ACCGCAGCCTAGACCGCAATGGATTTGCCTGTCTTTGTTGCTTGGAATTGGAGGGCGAGGAGCCTTTCCGAGTAACCGAATTTGATCGACGAAACCTGCAGGACGTGATGGGTCGTGAGCGATCAGCCAGTTATTGCCGCCGGCGGTAGAGGAGTTCATGTCACGTCGTGGCCATCAAGTACCATGACAACCTGCTTTTCTTGGCCTTTTTGCACTCTACTGGACCAAATCTCAACATTGATGTCCCTCGCAAAGATCAATGCTGGATTTCTATCCTGTTCTTTGACCTGGCTTGGCAGATTCGGCATTTGACTCATCGCTGTCGTGGCCACCATCCGTGACGAGCCAACCATCCTTGTTGATCCAAGGGGTGCGACCCGAGAGACCCTACATGATGCAGAAGTAATAGTTGGCTATGTGAAGCCAGCACAGGAGGAAGAATTCCGCCAGAAGGCCAGGTTCTACTGTAGGGCTATAAGCTCATCGGGCAAAGTCGTTAATCCTGACCTTGCGTTCAGAGAAGGAGTTCTCTTTATCGAGTACACAAAGGTGAAATCGCAGGTTGTAACCCTCAGCTGGAGAGCCAGAATCCGCCGCGTTCTGTTAGTAACGAGAGCCAAACTTTGCAAAAAGTACACCTTCTCACCTGCCTCGAAGGCGAAGTATTATTTTTGTTTAAACTGGAAGAGATCCATGAGTGTGAAAGGCATGATATTTCCGCCTTGCTAACCGTACCGCAAAAGACGGCGTTCAACAGCAGTCTCCACCAGTTGAAATCCTCTCCCATATTTCAGTGGGAAAGCGGCCGTAACCGGAGGGCATGTCCACAGAGGGGTTCTTGATAGCGCGAAGTGATCGCGGCAACGATGGTCAAGGGGCTGTGTCGATTAGCCACGTCATTTTGCACAATTAAGGCTGGGCGGATTTTTTGAATTTTCACGCCCAGTGCAGGATCAAACCTGACCCAGTAGATATCAGCGGTTAAAGATCCGTGCCAGGTGATTTCCGGTCCAGCTGAAAGACGAACGAGCGGTCCACTGAGATCGTTGTGGGCAAAAAAGCGGAATTCCTCACTTCTCGTCCCGCTGGGTTTACATCCCATTCCTGGTTCTTCGAAGAAATTTTCACCAGGGCCAGGCTCTTTGTGAAGATCTAACCTGCTAAGGCCGACCGCCTTTTTGCCGGGCGACCACCCTTACGCCCGTTTCGTCGAGCAGCCCTTGCTTTCGCTGGCGAGGCAACTTGACCCGCGTAACGTGCCAACTGCTTCTTCCAAGCATTGGGACCTAGCACGCCAATAACGAGTTCAGGAATGCGGTAATCCACATCCAGTGTTCCCCAGTGCAGTCCGATTCCGCCTGGTGTAATCTCAACTTGCTCCAAATCTTTCCGTCGGGCTTGGGCCAATTCGGGCAAATGAATTGGATCTAGAATAACAGCGTTGCCGTTCGACAACTCAACCGTGATTTTACGATGATCCTTGTCGTAGTAAGCCTTCTTCGCATGCGGCTCTTCTAGCAGCGCCTTCTTGGCCCTGGCCGTAGCCCTAGCGGTCTGAAGAGAAATCTCCTCATCCGTGTATTCCCATTTCCCAAATCTATTTTTGGCCATGATATTTTCTCCACTCCTGTAAGAACACTCCCTGATGTTCAGCGACGATTTTGAGAGCCTTCTTCACATCGGCAGCCTTCATGCCGTAGTTACGGCTAATACTGGGTCGCACATCCTGATCTCCCAAATCGATCACAACTGTTGCCTTATCCTTCACGACATGGACGTGAGGTGGCTCATGATCCTTGAGGAAGACGCGAACTTCAAACCCTGCCTCCAAATGGATTGTCGGCAATCCATCCTCCGCACATGAGAATAGTAACCCAACGGTTGGGTTACTTCAAATATTTCAATCAAAATACGCGCCTCGCGCATCGCCCGTTAGGTCAAATGTTTATGAAGCCGATGGTTTTTTCTTACGGCGCCGCCTGAAACGCCAATATGAAGTAGTGGGCGAGGTGAAAAACATCATTAAAACCCGTGCTTCACCGAAACGACGCCCAAGCTCACTGTATGCGTAATACTTCGGCGCTGGACACCTTGTTTCCCGGAGTGCGGCGGGGTGTGCTCACGGCTACTCTGACGCGCCCTGAGAAATGGTGGTATCTTTCCGAACTTGCTAATTTTCTCCATATAAGGCCGTCCAGTCCGCAACGCGAGCTGGCTGCATTAGTTCAGAGCGGTATATTGGAACAGCGCCGGGATGGACGTAGAACGTACTTCAAGGCGGAAACCCGGTCACCGATTTTTCGAGATTTGCACGCCGCCGCAAACGAAACGTCTTTGATTATGACGATGCCAATGTCGCAAACGGAAGCGCAAGAGAGTGTGACAAAAGCCAAAGAGTTTGTTGATATGGTTGAACAGTGGATTGCTAAAAGTCATCCCGCTCTGAGGCCGTGACGACAATCAAACGGCCATCCAACCTCCCCTCGCTGGCGCTTCGGGCTCTCAACGCTGGTGCTCCAGGGATATCAAGGGCGGTGCCCCATAAGCGCTAACTTACCTTTTCCGGACCTGCCGGAAAACTGAAACGCCAAGAAGGCCAAGCGCGCCAAGCAAAAGAGGATGAGAGCCAGGCACTTTATCCCCGCTCTATCTCCAGTTCTTCCGGATGATTTCGGACCACCCGCATGATGCCCTCGCGTAACATCATCACGTTCCAGTTGATGATCAGCCCCAAAGAGAGGCCGCTTAATTTCAGGTAAGTCAGCAACTGGGCCAGATGAATCGGAAGAATTCTTTCGAGTGTCTTGTTCTCCACCGAAACCAACTGGTCGATTCGCATGTCGATAACGATAGCCGACCTCAATCGCCACTCCTTCAAACGCCAGCGGGAGAGCGACTTCACATTCGACCCGGTGGCGCCGTCTTCCTAGTTCATGAGCCAGGCAAGCCTGATAGGCGGATTCCAGCAGCCCGGGACCTAAGGCTCGATGTACTTTGAGAGCCGCGTCGACAATGTCCTTAGCTACTTCGTCGGACGTCATGAAGGTACCCTTGGCGGTCTTTGCGTTCTTGGCGTTTCCCATGTTCTCGGAGTCCTTAACTAAGGCATTGCGTGGCAAGATTCTGGATCGCCCCCACTCCCCTTCTCTCTCCCCCGCGTTGGCAGAGGATTTTGACGGGTCGGGAGCCCATCGTGGGGGAGAGGGGGCAATCATTAATGCCCCCCGACCCCGGGCGGCCGTCGCCAGGCTCCCTTGCCCCGGGCTACATTCCGTGGCCCTTACAGGGCCACAGTCTGGAGTTTGGACATTTTTCGTAGCCACGATTAAACGCGTAGGTTGCGTTTAATCGTGGGCAGTTCCGGAATCTCAAACCCACGATTGCCGCGAAATATGCGGCAATCGTGGCTACCAGTCGAAGGCTCTCATTTCCT
>QHZP01000090.1:0-10246 GCA_003224715.1 Acidobacteriota bacterium
TTCCCCAGCCGACGCTAAGTCCCGTAAAGCCTGCCAGACCGGATTCCCGGGTTCCTTCTTCGTAGGGGAGAGTGCCCGGGTTGAGGTAGAGAGCATGATATTCGTCGTTGAAGTTGGTAACGACGAAGTCTGGCCAACCATCGCCATTTACATCTCCGGCATCCACGCCCATCCCCGCTCTGGCCTTCCCGTGCTGGTTGTAGGCAACTTCAGCCGCGAGGCCAGAATCCTTGAAAGTCCCATTACGCCCGTTGACGAGGAGCAGGTTGGGTGAGGTATCGCGAGCCACAAAAAGATCCGGCCAGCCATCGTCGTTAGCATCCACACTGACAGCGCCAAATGCTCGCCCGACGTAGCGATCAAGGCCAGCCTGAGCGCTCACGTCTGTGAAGGTACCATCTGCATTGTTGTGGTAAAGAGTGGGAGGCTGACCCTCGTAAGCAGTCGGGTTACAGTAAGAGCGCACGCCCGCTACTTCGCAATATTGGGGCTCAGAAAAGGAGAACTTGGCATAGTTACAGATAAAGAGGTCAAGAAAGCCGTCACGATCGTAATCGAGCCAAACGGCACTGGCAGCCCATTTGCCCGAATTCGCTACGCCAGCCTTTTCGGTGACATCTGTAAGAGTTCCATCTCGGTTGTTATGAAAAAGGCCACAGGCCGGATAGCCTGTGATAAATAGATCCTGGGACCCATCGTTGTCAAAGTCAGCAGCGGCAAGACCCATGCCATAAAAAGAAACACGATCTACGCCAGCTTTCTTGGCTCGATCCTCAAACTTGCCATCTCCCAGGTTGCGATAAAGCGCGTTACGAACTGGCCCCTGGATTTTGCCCCTAGGTGTTTCGCCACCATTGACGAAATAGATGTCCAGGAGTCCGTCGGAATCAAAGTCGAGAAATCCGACTCCACCACCCGAGGTCTCGATCAGAAACCTGTCCTCCGACTCCCCGTTGAAATCTCTCCAAACAATTCCTGCCAACTCGGTCACGTCAGTGAAAATAGGTCCAGAGCCCAGACTGAATGAAGCCGGCTGGAGGGCGCTGAGGAGCGAGGAGAATCCAAGGAACCACAGCAGGAATCTCCTGGTGGGCCTTTCCTTTGAAGAACCCATCGCTTCTGATTTAGTGTTGCGCAATTTGCCAAGTCCCACGATGAAAAGGAAAACCGAGCCCAGGACACATGCAGTCACTCTTTCCCCGGTAGTGACACTCCCGTCTGTATTTTTTCAGCTGTGTCTCAGTTGGAGCCGTCAGAGGCAGCCAAGGCCGAACCTCTTTTCTCTTCTTCTGCCTTGAGCTCCCCATATATTTTAAGTTCCCTGGAGGCATTTTCTTCCTGGTTCAGGCGACGGTAAGTTCGAGCCAAGGCATAATGAATCTTGCTTCTTCGGGGATCAAGGTTGGCGGCTGTGACTAGATGTTCGAGGGCCTCATTGGGCTTGCGTTTTGTCAAGTACAAATTACCAAGTTGGTAATGCGATTCCGGGAGTGAGTCATCCAACGCCAGGGCAGATTCGAGCAAAGAAACAGCGCGGGCTTCCACGGTCAGATCTCCAGATTCAACCCGTTTCAAGAGCATCAGTGCATATTCTTGGTGAAAGAGCGCGTCACGAGGGAACCGTCGTAGTCCGTTCTCAAAGGTTGAGACAGCCTGGGGGAGCATTCCTGCGGCTAGCTGGGCCTTGGCCAAACCTCGGCTTGCTTCCGCCGCATCCGGCTTGAGTTCGACTGCCTTCGCAAATGACTGGACCGCACGGGCATTGCTGCCCTGCCGCATTTCAATCATCCCTTTCAACAGGTACCCCCGATAGGATTCAGGAATTCGCTCGACGGCCTTTTTTGCGACGGCCAGCGCCACCGGAAGATTGTGCTCTGCCAGAATTGTTCCCAAATCCAGGTAATTGGATTCTTCTGTGGGCTTCATATCGATAGCTTGATCAAAAGCCCGCACCGCTTCTTTGAGATTCTTTTGCTTTTGGTAGCACCAGCCTAACAGGTTGTAAATGTCGCTGGTTTCATGACCTGTGGCAATAAGATCGAGGAGCAGCTTCTGGCTGTCATCAAACCGGTTGAGCCGGTAGTTCACTTGAGCTAGTTCGTATCCCAACGCTGCCCGATCAGGGTAAGTCGACCCTATGGCCGTGAACAACGCTCTGGCGAGTTCGTTGTCATCGGCGTCTCGTGCTACTTCAGCCGCAAGAAACATGCCTTGTGGCTCCGGGGGATGAGCGAGTAGAAAGTTGAGTGTCTCTCGGGCCTTCTCTTTCTGTCCGGTGTTGTAATATGAGCGAGCCAGAGCGGCCAGTGACTCTGGCCGCTGCTGGACCAACTCCGGCACTGAGCCTAACCATTTTGCCGCCGCTTCATATTCCTTGAGATTCTCTGCAATCATTCCCATCAACAGAATTGTGGGTTTGTCCCCCGGCTTCCCTTTGAGGATCTGTTCAAGGTTTCGTTTGGCTGTCTGGAGCTGGCCCAACTGCCACTGGTTGGCGGCGAGGTTGCGTCGAATGACGATATCATTGGGATTTAGAAGAAGAGACTTTTCAAAGAAGCGATTGGCGTCCTCAAGGCGCTGCTGCATCACCAGGATACCGCCGAGATCAGCCAGGTTGAGTGAATTCTTGGGATCCAAGTCTATTGCCCGGCGAAGCTCGATCTCAGCACCTCTCAAATCCCCTGCTCTTGCTAGCTCCATACCCTTGTCGGCATGCAGCTGGGACTCATGACTTCGCTGGTCGTTTGCCCGCACAACGACAGGAAAACAGAAGGTCAACGCACACAAGACCATTGTTCGGACGGATCGCCGAGGCAGCTGACGACAGCCTCGAAAGGTCCCGTGGGGCAGAGCGAGATCGTGAGCCATAGCGGACAGTAATGGAAATCGTGCCCGTCCTTCAGCGGGCCTGGCGAAGCCAAGGGGATCTTGTCCCAAGGGACCAAGAGAGTTCTTTCAACATCTTCTGGGGCGGATTCTGGCGCGGAAACTGCAACGAATCGAAGTATGGCCCCCAACCCTGCGCCGACTCCCCCCTTACTTACAAGCCCACGTACACTGCGACCAGTCTATTTTCTTCTTGACACGAATTCAAGAAATAAAATATGTTCGATCATATATAACAGTACCTCTGAGGGTCAGCTTCGTTTTCCTAGGACATTTCGCAACGTCGAAAAGGAGAAGAGTTATGGGAATCAAATTTTTGGAGTTTAAGTTCTGGCGAGATTCGACATTGATGGTGCTCCTGGTGACTTCCCTATGGGTATCGTCAGCTCGGCCTCAGGCGACCTTTACAGGGGCTCAATTGCGAGGAACTGTTCAAGACAGCTCTAAAGCTGCGGTTCCAAGGGCTACGATAATCGCCACTAACGATGCCACTCAGGTCTCAGACAGAACCACAACCGATGAGTCGGGCAGATACATCTTCAACACCCTGCTGCCGTCAACATACACGCTTAAGATCGAAGCCGCTGGTTTCAAGGCCGTGGTCAGACCAAACATCGTCTTAAGAGTTGGACAGCAGATCGATTTGGATTTTGTGCTTGAGGTTGGGGAAATTACGAACACGGTCGAGGTCACGGCTGCCGCGCCTTTGTTGAATTCCGTAAGCGCCGCTCTAGGGCAAGAGGTGGATAACCGGTATGTCACGGAGATCCCGCTCTTCAATCGAGTGCTATTGAACTTGGCCTTTCTCGCCCCCGGAGTCACGGAGGTGCAGAACGGGAATCCCTACGGTGACACCGGCATTAATTTTGCCTCCAACGGACAGAGAAACTCCACCTCTGAAGTGCGGGTAGACGGCTCCATCATCGGTGCTGCCGAAGGCGGCGAGGGCGGTATGTTTCGCGTCCACTACCAGCCCACGCCGGACGCAATCCAAGAATTCAAAGTGCAGAACAATAGCCTATCCGCCGAGTTCGGAAATAATGGCGGTACGGTGATCAATGCGGTCACTAAATCCGGTAGCAATCAGTTTCACGGAACCGGTTATTGGTTTGGTCGCCGTCCCGCCCTGGATGCCAATAATTTCTTTGCTAACCGCGACGGTCAGGAAAAGTCTGACTTCAAGCGCGACCAGTACGGTGGAACTATCGGTGGGCCGATCATCAAACAAAAGACGTTTTTCTTTTTCGATTACGACCGAACTCGTTTTGAGGCCCCCGCCACGATCACCACAACCATGCCCACGGCCGACCAGAAGAGTGGAGACTTCTCAAAGACGCTCAATCCAGATGGGTCGCTGCAGACCATCTACAATCCGTTTGACACCTACACAGATGCCAATGGAAACGTAAAGCGGCGCCCTTTTCCAGGTAATGTGATTCCCACTGCATTAATGGACCCGGTGGCCGTGAAGCTCATGAGTTATTTCCCCGATCCCACCGGCTCAGGAGATCCGATCACTGGGCTGAATAATTTCACCAAGAACGGTACTTCATCCAATCCGGCCTACCAATGGGATATCAAGATCGATCATAACTTTTCGGACAAGTCGCGAATCTACGGCCGTTATAGCCATGGATTTCTTGGCGGCAACACTCCACGATTCTATGGCAATGACGCGGATGACGTAGCGGTAGACGATAACAAGATCAACAACCTCGCCTTGGAACATGTTTACACGTTCAATGCGACAACGATCTGGACTAATCGCTTCGGAGTCGATCGATTCATTGAACGGCGGGCCACGCCGGATTTTGATCCTACGACGCTAGGCTTCCCGTCGCAGCTTCGCGAGGGCGGGAAAGACCTCTTTCCGCGAATCGAGACTGAGAATTTTGCCCCGCTTGGTCCCAATTTCTACCAGGACGTGATTGAGGCACATACACTCCCGCACTATGCTTCCTCACTCTCAAAAGTGTATAACGCACACAACCTCAAATTTGGCGGCGAGCAGAGGATCCTTCTTACCAACTTCTATCAGCCTTGTGTGCCGGGTGGCCATTTTACCTTTGGGCGGGCTTTCACAGCCGAAGAAGTTTTTAATCCCAGCAATTTACAGGGGAATGGCCTAGCCTCCCTTTTGCTAGGCTGGCCTAATGGCGACAGGCTCTCCATCCAGCCTGCCACGGCGGGAAAATCAAAAGAGACCGCCTTTTATGTTCAGGATGACTGGAGAGTCACACAGCGTCTCACAGTTAACGTGGGCTTGCGGTATGAGTGGAGCACCCCTTACACCGAACGTTACAACCGCACCCAGATTGGAGACTTCAGCGCCGATACAGGTGTTGATGTGCCAGGCTTAGGGCGTCTTCGCGGCGTAAATCGGTTTACTGATTCCAGTAACCGAACTGTGAACCCGGATAGAAATAACTTTGGGCCACGGGTTGGCATGGCCTACCGCTTGGGACAGAACACGGTCTTGCGCGCCGGGGCCGGGGTCTATTATGGTGTCAACCCGGCCACCAATTCTTGGTTGACCGGTTCGGCGTTCCGAGGAGACTCGCCCATTATCGGCTCGCTCGATGGAGGAGTTCATCGATATTCCTCTCTCTCAAATCCATTTCCCAACGGCCTGCTTTATCCCCAGGGTCGCAAATACGGAAATCTGAACCTCTGGGGGCTGGGTGCGGACAGCCATTTTGATGATGTATTTCGCAACGCCGAGATTTATCAGTGGAACCTGGGCTTCCAGCGTGAGCTGCCGGGCAGTCTGCTGGTGGAGGTGGCCTATTCCGGTAGCCACAGTGTTCATTTGCCATTTCAATTTACTGGGAATCGCAATTTTGTTCCCACTCGAGTTCGTGAAACCCTGGGCCCCGAGGGCCTTGCTGAGCAGGTTCCTAACCCGTTCCAGCCGCTCTTCACAGGTCCCGACGCTATTTTTAATGAGCCCAGCTCTATCTACAACCTCCCGACCATCTCTCATATTCACTTGTTACGTCCCTTCCCCCAGTTTGATGGAACGTTTTCAGGCTTTCCCAAGCCAATTGGCAGCGCCAGTTATAACGCGCTCCAGTTCCGCTTTGAGAAACGTTATTCCCATGGCTTCCATTTCTTGGGGAGTTATACCTTTTCCAAAATGATCGACGACTCGACCGGCTACAACGCTTGGCTAACCGGTGGATTTTCCGGCTGGGGAGTGCAAGATCAGGAGAATCTGAAGCTGGAACGGTCCCTAAGCCCAGCTAGCACCCCTCACCGCCTGGTGTTTAGCTGGGGTTACGAGGTACCGGTGGGTCGAGGAAAAGCCGTCGGGCGCAACTTGAACAGGGCCGCTGATGCCGTGATAGGAGGTTGGCAGATTAACGGATTTGCCACGTTTCAGTCAGGTCTTCCATTAAACTTGGGGTTGTCGAGCGCGGTGTTGGACGACGGCGCTCAGCGTCCAGACCTCATTGGCAATCCTCTGGGAGTCAGCATTAGAGATACCGTGGACGGGAAAGGGATTCGTTTCAATCCGGCTGCCTTCGCAAAACCACTGCCCGAGCATGACGGCACTGCCCCACGCTATACCGGGATTGTACGCGGAGACGGTATCCATAATCTGAACCTCTCCATCTTCAAAAGCTTCCAATTCAAGGAGAATATGCGACTCCAATTGCGCGGCGAGTTCTTTAACCTTACCAATACCCCTCGCTTCAGCGATCCCGACACCGCTTTCGGAAGTACTTCCTTCGGAACCATCAACAGCCAAAGCAACAGTCCAAGGCAGGTTCAAATGGGGGTGCGCTTCTTATTCTGAGCGTATGGCCTGGACGACCGACCTTGACGTGCCGCGGGCTTTTCGGTGCGAAGTGTTGTCTGTTGTCGCGTAGGCGAGCGATCAACATTCGCAAGCTCGCAGCGATCGGTCTCGCGCTACATGGCTCAGCGTTCGTTTTGATCGAGTTCGAGATTGCTGGCTCATGGGCCTTCTCGGGCTCGCGAGCAGCAATAGGTGTCCACATAGGCCTGGTATCTGTTTAAGTCGGCGACCAAGAATTACCGACCCGTGTCGGCTCAACCAACATCGATCAAGTCCAAAGCAGCGCTTTGCGGTTTCGAGGCAAGCCATATTTCTCAGCCAAAGGGCCAAGAAGCTGGGATACTGTGGATAATGTAGGCCCGATACTTGAAAACCCAAATGCCCCCAACCCAAATCGCGGACGGTAACGCAGTGCCCCTGCGCAGGAACCGATTTCGTTTTCATTGACTCCACGTATCGTGTGTGCAGAATCGAGCATCCAATAAGGTGAATTCATCCCATCACGCATTTGTGGATTCGCTGCCGGAAATCACGGCGACACCTTTCGTCTAGCGAAGCCACAGGCGCCTCCGCAAACCTGGCACATATGGCTGTAACATAAGGTAGATAAGTGGGTAACAGCAGAGAATGGTGCCTCAATCTCTTGCAAGCTGCGCGGCTACCCCTCGAATCCCGAAGGGATTGTCCGCGCTTGATTTTGGAGATCGAAGCGGGACTCTGCCCGTGATTGTCGTTGACAGTGAGACGTTCTTAAGTCAAGACTGAAAGCTAATACCTGGCAATAGGAGCCGTCGGCAGAACAAAACGGCACAAAAAGAGCGTTTCTCCGCCAACGGATCATCCTATGAGCAAAGCACCTACGAAGGGTGCATCAAGCGTGACCAGGGTTCCGTGACAGACCGTTCTGAGGTTATAATTTGTAAATCTAATATGTGCCCAAGCTGTCTTTCGCGAGTAAAGGGTCTTGGGGAGTAAAACTGGTTGGTGAAATCATGACAGGTACGAGAAAAATTCCAAGCTTTGGATCATGGAATTTCATGTGTCGTCAAACTAGATGGCTTTTATTGATATGTGGTCTTCTCTGGACATGCCTTCAACCTGCCGGTCAGCAGTCCAGGTTGGGCGACAAGGATCATCCCAATCCTACAGAAAACAGGAAGAACCTGGACCGACTGACTCAGACGGTAAGTTCGCACCTGGCATTTGGCCCCCGAATTCCGGTACGACGCAAGAACTACATTGACGATCACATCTTCGGCAAGATGGAACAGAACAAGGTTCCTTATGCAGGGCTCAGTTCTGATACCGAGTTTTTGCGCCGCGTTACCTTGGATCTTACCGGGCGTCTGCCTGAAGTCGAAGCGATCCGCAAATTTGTTAAGGACACAGACCCGGAGAAACGGGACAAGCTCATCGATTCACTAGTGGCCACGCCGGTGGCCGGGTTGCGCGCCCAGCTTACCACTCCCTTCCTCGATCGGTGGACCTATTGGTTTGGCGATTTGTTTCGTAGCAATGATGGACACCTGAGCAAGGGCCGCGAAATTTTCTACGATTACATCTACAGCGCTTTGCAGGAGAATCTGCCCTACGACGTGCTGGTCCGGGAACTGCTGACGTCCCAATCACGATCCAATTGGAGCAATGGCCCGGTCAACTATTTTGCCCGCGATTATGTGAATGAGACGGATGATTCGATCATCAATAACGAAGACACTTACGACCAATGGGTCATCACCTCATACAAGGTGTTTCTCGGCATCAGCATGGAATGCATCTCTTGCCACGGAGGCGCAGGACACCTCGAGAAGATCAACCTCTGGCTGTCGACGAAGAAGCGCGAAGATTTGTGGAACCAGGCTGCATTCTTCGCCAAATCACGTTTATGGCGACCCTATGGAGACTACAGCCAGTTTGCTCTTACGGAAGATGGGAAGGGATATGATCTGACTCGGCACAGCGTCACCCGCATGCAACGTTATCCAGCCGAGGTGAAGCCGATTTTCCTGTTGGCTGGAGAAGGGCCCAGTCCGGGAGAGAACTTGCGGGAAGCCTACGCACGAATGCTGACCAGCAACCTGCAGTTTGCAAAGGCCACGGTAAATCTGTTTTGGGCGGAGCTCATGGGAGTGGGACTGGTTGATCCACCGTTTGCGTTTGATCTCGACAGGCAGAATCCCAGTAAGCCCCCGCCAGCCCCTTGGACACTCCAACCGACGCACCCGGAACTGCTGGAGGCCCTGGCTAAGGACTTTCAAGCTCATCACTATGACCTCAGATACTTGATTACTTTGATTACGAAATCGAGTGCCTATCAGCTTTCCAGCCGTTTTGAAGGAGAATGGAAAGGTGAGTACGCCAACTATTTTGCCCGTCATTTCATCCGGCGATTACCGGCAACGCAAATCTGGGACGCCATTTGCCAGTCCACGGGCGTGTTTCTAGACATTCCCATTCGTCGAAGTGACAAGAAGGTTAAGTACATGATGCAAGTGCTGGACCCGGACGATCTGAATCAAACGGAAGTCAAACCCCTGGCTGACTTCGCCGCCTCGTTTGGACTATACAACCGCTTTGCCGTCGGCGATGACGCCGGGGGCAGCAAAGGGACCATCATTCAGGCTTCCATTTTGTTAAACAATCCACTGGTTCGAGAGAGAGTTTGCGTACAAAAGGGAAGCCGGCTCGAGGCCCTCTTGAATCACGAGCCTCCTTATACCAATGCTCAGGTCGTCGAGGAACTTTTCCTTGCAACCCTCTCGCGCCTTCCGACTGAAGAGGAAAAAAACATGTCCGTAAAGCTCTTGCAAGATTATCGAACGCAAGGCGCGGAAGACCTCCTTTGGGGTCTGATCAACCATTTGGAGTTTATTGCCAATCTCTAAGGGCCCATGATCTGCTTGTGCCCAGACTAGGCTAGGCTCACACTTCCCAAAAGGAGTCATAAATGTGGGAAACCCATCGTAAAACCAATGTTCCAACCCTAACTCGCAGGGAGTTGTTCAAGGTTGGGACCGTAACGGTCTGCGGCTTCTATCTACAACCGCTACTACAGCCGCTCAATGTGCTCGCAAAAGACAAGATAGAGCCCAGGGCGACTGCCGAATTCTGCATATTCCTGAATTTAAGCGGCGGGGCAAGCCACGTGGATACATTCGATATCAAGGAAGGCCGCTGGATGCCTCCTGATTTCGACATTCGTACAGTGAGACCGGGCATTCGAATGCCCTATGGGCTGTTTCCCAAACTTTCGGAGAGGATCGATCAATTCGTCTTGGTCCGCTCGATGCAAGCATGGGAAAACGAACACATACGCGGCCAGTACTACCTACAGGTGGCGCACCAAACCAGCCCGGCACGTAACAAAGAGATGCCTTCTCTCGGATCGATCATTGCTTACGAGCAACGTCGGCGCGAGAGCGACTTCCTGCCGCCGTTTGTAGCTATGAATTTCACCTCGGGTCCCTTTCGAGTGATTGGTGAAGGGTGTTTGGAGAGTGGGTGCACACCACTAACGATGGAGATCTCGGACCGAGGTTTTGACTTTGTGGTTCCGGA
>QHZP01000090.1:10262-21081 GCA_003224715.1 Acidobacteriota bacterium
GCTGGGAGTTTCTACAGAAACTCGACAAATCCCTCCGTTCAGGGGTTCCCCCCAATGACAAATTTACTCAAGACTTCGACTCATTCTACCGCGGGGCTCATGCCATGATGGAGTCTCCCCAGATTCCGAAGATCCTTACCATTGATGAAGAATCACGAAAGCGCTACGGCGGTTCCCGACTGGGAGAGGCTTGCGTGCTGGCTCGGAACCTGGTCAAGGCCGATGCGGGGACCCGCTTCATTGCGATTTCTCACTTTCATTGGGATCTACATGGAAACATCTACAACAAGGATGGTCATTACAAGCTCACTCGTGAACTGGATACTGCGTTAGCCAATCTCCTGATCGATCTCGAAAACACCAAGGCTAAAGATGGTCGCACACTGTTGGAGAAGACCTTCGTGTGCTGCGTGACCGAGTTTGGGAGAACGCCGGGAGACCTTACGGTGAACAAAGGGAGAGACCATCACAAGGAGGCCTTCACTGGGCTTTTTGCCGGAGCAGGCGTGCGCGGAGGTCGGGTCATTGGAGCAACAGACGAGATTGGACCCGTTTATATTGAAGATATGGCTGCAACAATCTATTCCGTTATGGGAATTGATTGGACCAAGACAATTACGAATACTCCCTCCGGACGCGCTTTTGAGTACATTGAACACCAGTCGGGAACCGACTTCATTGATCCCGGAGAGATCAGCCAGTTGTTTGTTGGTTGAAGGATTGAATATCGTAATTTTTCGATCCAAGGACTTCAGCCCCTCACCAAGCAGAAAGCATCGATTACCAGCATCCTTAAATACACCACCCACCGGCTATTCTTCAATCGTCGGCCCAACGCTGCGCCCACGGCCATTGAGATCCCCCTCCAACGATTCCGTCAGCATCGAGCATCCCGCGGGATATATCGGCTATCTGCCCCCGCCTGGCCTCCACAGCACGAACAAGGCAATTTAAGAAAGAGGGATGTCTCTTTCCAATTAAGGTGTTCACTGAAACAGAGACAGGGCGGTACCGCGCAAATTTTATGGACTACCGTTCTCAAACCAAGTACGACTGGAGGCCTAAGGACAAATAGCAGGTGTTCTCTCCAAGGCACTTTCTATTGTCCTGGGTTTAGGAGATCATGTTGCATCCTCGAGTGCAGGAAAGGGACACCCGGCTGTGGAACTCAATTGATGCCCTTCAATTTTATTTTTGGGAAGATGTCTCTTCAGCTACTGAGACCGTTTCCGAGCGCCAGAGTGTCAGAGCGCTTAGCAGAGCGTCTCTGGCAGCCCGAGGGTCTCGTGACTTGATGGCATTGAGCAACGGAAGATGAGTATTGGCATCCTGCAGGAGATCAAAGGATCGGTGAGAGGCGACCCGGATCGATGAGAAGGCAAACAGGGGAACCACAACTCTTCTCAACGCACTCTGTAAGTATTCATTGTCCGTGATCTGCCAGATCTTCTCATGAAAGGAAAGATCCTTTCGAACGAATTTCCGGCTGTCCTGTGATCGAGCTGCATCCACGATCTCCATGAAGAGCTTTTGCAAAGACTCGATGTCTTGCGGCGACGCCCGTCGAGCCGCTTCTTCAGCCGCGAAACTTTCCAAAACCTTTCTGACCGCGAAGATCTTTTCCGTTTCCGCGAACGACAACTGAATCACATGGGTGGAGGTATTAGGCCATTTGGTGATGAATCCTTCGGCTTCGAGCTGGATGATGGCCTCCCGCACCACGGCGAGACTGGCTCCGAACTGAGCAGCCAGCTTACGCTCAACGATTCGTTCTCCTGTTTTTAGGGTGCCATCCACTATGGCGTCCCTGAGCTGCTCAGCAATCCTGCTCCTCAGCGTACTGTTCGCAAGCCTTTCAAACATGACTTCCATAGGTTAGCATTCTAATGATCGATCGTCGGATTGTCTAATCTAAACTTAAAATGATCCTAACTTTATTATGATCGATCATAGTGAGTTATCCATTAGGTCTGTGCTGCAACCAGGGGCCTGTTGTTCGTTTCGGCAGCTCGTATTCAGAGTCATCATCATGACTTCATGTGCGCATCGTGCCCGGATTCTGTCTTTGGGCGCGAGTCTTATTACGACGGCATTTCTGCTGTCTTGCCTGACTGTCCGGGCTCAGACCGGCAGACCGCCAGCGTTCGAATCGGATGTCATGCCAATTTTGAAAGAACACTGTTTGATGTGTCACGGAGAAACAGCGCTTCAGGCAGGGCTTGATTTGCGGACTCGCGACTCCATCCTGAAAGGAGGCAAATCCGGACCTGTAATTGTCCCCGGTTCGTCAGAACAGAGTTTGTTAATCAACAAGATCGCTTCCAAGTCCATGCCTCCGGGAGACGTAAAGCTAAGCGACAAAGAGATCGGGCTCATCCGGCTTTGGATCGACAAAGGAGTCATCGGATCTGGAGACCCTGCAGCCGCTTCTTCCAAGAAGGCAGCGACGGACCTGGTAAGCGAGCATGAGGTACTGCCCATTTTCCAATTGCGGTGCACCGGCTGTCATGGCAAGCGCAGGCAAGAGGGCGGCTTGGATTTGAGAACCCAGGCGAGTCGGCTGAAAGGTGGCAAGTCGGGGCCTGCTCTGGTTCCTGGCAAACCCGAAGAGAGTCTTTTGAGGTGAAATGCCTCCACCCAAGCTGTTGTACGAGTACGCCGTCCGTCCGCCCACAACGACTGAAGTGGAGACGTTGCGCAAATGGATTGCCGCAGGAGCCAACCCCGCGCCTCTAGACCTCGCTGCTCGGGATGAGGCCTCCGATCCCCTTGTGAGTGATTCGGCCCGACAATTCTGGTCGTTCCAGCCTCCGAAGAGGCCTGAGATTCCGCAGGTGCAGCATCAAGACCAGGTCCGGAATCCGGTTGATGCGTTCCTTCTCCAGAAGCTGGAGGCGAAGAATCTGAGCTTTTCGACACAGGCTGAGCGTTTGACGCTGATGCGCCGGTGCTATTTGGACCTGATCGGCATACCTCCTGAGCCAGCGCACTATGGCGAGCGCTGGGCTCAGTTCTGGCTGAACGCGGCCGGTTATTCGGACTCGGAAGGTCTCATAGACGAGGACTTGATCCGGCCTAACGCCTGGCGATACCGAGACTACGTGATTCGATCACTCAACAACGATAAGCCTTACGATCGCTTCCTTACGGAACAGATTGCGGGCGATGAGCTGGTTGACTTCAAGAAGGTGAAACAGGCCACTCCAGAAATCATTGACAAGCTGGCAGCCACCGGATTCTTGAGGATGGTGCCGGATGGGACCTATTCAACGGGCAATGCTTCGGTCCCCGAGCGATTCAACGTGGTCGCCGATGAGATCGAGGTGCTCAGTTCAAGCGTCTTGGGATTGACCATGGGATGTGCGCGCTGCCACGATCACAAGTACGATCCGATTCCTCAGCGCGACTACTACCGCCTGAGCGCCATCCTTCAGACCGCTTATGACCCTTACGACTGGATGACCCCGGCCTGGAACAATCCCTATGACCTGAAGTTTCCAACGCGACATTTGGACATAGCTCTGGATAGCGAGCGCGAAGCGGCCGCAAGATTCAATGCTCCCATCGAAGCAGAAATAAAACAGCTGGAGGCTTCAGCCAAGGAAAAGGCCAAGCCCCTGCGGGAGAAAGTACTCGACGAGAGACTGGCAGCGCTTCCTCAATCCGTTAGGGATGATTTGAAAATAGTGGCGAGTACTGCTGATGAGAAGCGCAGCGAGCTGCAGAAGTATCTTGCTGAGAAATTTCAGGAGACTCTGAAGATAACCAACGAGGATCTCGCCAAGCGGTTTCCCGATTTCAAGCTTGAGGTCGAAAACTCCAAGAAAGGCACGGATGGGCTCAAGAAGAAGTTGCAACCGAAACCGCAGATTCGCGCCCTATTTGATATGGGGGGCGAGCCTTCGGCGGCTTATCTGCTTCGGCGGGGGAACGCCCAAACTCCGGGCGAGCTGGTGCAGCCGGGAGTGCCGTCAGTCTTGAAAGCAGGACTCATCACTCCTAAGTCGAACCATGAATCGAGCGGTCGAAGGTTAGCCCTGGCTCGCTGGTTAGTGCAGCCGAACCATCCGCTCACGGCTCGAGTCATGGTCAACCGGATCTGGATGCACCATTTCGGCAAGGGGCTGGTCGCCAGCCCTTCCAATTTTGGCCGGACCGGTGTGCCTCCGTCGCACCCGGAGTTGCTCGACTGGCTGGCAACAGAGTTTGTTCAACGCAGCTGGAGCATGAAGGCGATGCATCGGCTCATGATGACTTCAACCGCGTACCGGCAGAGTTCGCGATTCGATCCGGCCGTTCATCAGGCGGATCCGGACAATCTTTTCTTGTCAAGGATGCCGTTGCGGCGAATGGATGCCGAAGCTTTGTATGACTCGGTCTTGGAAATCTCTGGGCGCCTTGACCTGACTCAATATGGACCACCTACGGATGTTGAAGTCAACCCGGAGGGTGAGGTGATTGCAAAAGGTTCCAACAAGGGATGGCGGCGCAGCATCTATGTGCTGCAACGGCGCAAGACTCCAGTGACCATGATGGAGGTTTTCGATCTGCCCCCCATGGCGCCCAACTGCATCGAGCGGCGGCAATCAACCGTTCCGACTCAGGCTCTGCAGATGATGAACAGCGAAGTGCTGCGCGAGCATTCCCGTTATCTCAGTGGCCGCCTCATTGATGAGTTTGCGGAGGATCGGGACAAACAGATTGAAAGGCTCTATTTTCGTGCCCTATCTCGCCGGCCTACGCCGGAGGAGACGAAAGTAGCGAAGGAAGGCCTGCTCGAATTGGAAAAGCAGTGGGGCTCCCACTTGGGAAACACCAAACATGAAGCGCCCAAGTTGCCCACGGCTCGATGGTTCGCTCTAGCGGGATTGTGCCAGTCGGTGCTGAGCTCGGCGGACTTCTTGTATATCGATTGAGAATCCCCCTCTTGAGGTGGGAAAGCGCCAGATCGTCCCCCCTTTTCCAAGGGGGGACTTGAGGGGTGACTTGAGGGGGGTGGGTATCCAGTGTTGAATCAACGCTTGGAACGGACAACCTGCGACCCCCCTGTAGTCCCCCTTGGAAAAAGGGGACACGCTGAATGAACGCCGGTTCAATTTTTTCCCACCTTCCCCTTCGAATAGGGAATGTGGAAGCTAATGAGTTTGAGACAAACCATGCCCGAAAATGACAAGCTCCTTCAAAAAGGCCCACTAACCTTATCCCGGCGAGATTTCTTCTCGCGATTTGGTGATGGCCTGCACGGGGCCGCTCTTGCCTGGCTCTTGGGCTCCGATCTGTTTTCGGCCAACCCATCCTTGGCTTTCAGCTCGGAGGAGGGGAGGGCTGTTTACGACTTGAAGTCCCGTTCCCCTCATTTCTCTGCGAAGGCCAAGTCTGTGATTCAACTCTTCATGAATGGAGGCCCAAGCCAGGTAGACCTGTTTGATCCCAAGCCAACATTGAACAAGTTTGCGGGATCGGCGCCCAGCCGCGACATTGTCAATGAGATTGAATTCGCTAACGAAGTGGGCAGTCTTTTACCCTCCAGCTTCAAATATTCCAAACATGGAAAGTCAGGCATTGAGGTTTCCGAGCTGATGCCTTATCTGGCGGACTGCGTGGATGACATCACTTTGATCCGATCGATGTATGGAGAACATTTCAACCATGAGCCGGCGCTTTACCTGATGCACAGCGGCCGAACCCTTCCGGGCCGGCCATCGCTGGGATCCTGGGTCATCTATGGATTAGGGAGCGAAAACCAGAATCTCCCCGCATACATTGTTCTGGATGATCCGAAGGGTCTCCCGATCAACAGCATTCAGAACTGGCAGTCCGGTTGGCTGCCGCCGGTTTATCAAGGAACTCGCTTCCGATCGGAAGGCTTGCCTCTTTTGAACCTGAAGCCGCGCGAGGAGCTGCCGGCCCCGCTGGTTGAGGCTCAGCGGGCTTTGTTGCAACGCATGGACGAGTCGCATCGGCAGAAACATCCGGGGCAGCCTGACTTGGATGCGCGGATTGCCAACTATGAACTGGCGGCGAGGATGCAGATCACTGCTACCGACGCCCTGGACCTCTCGCAGGAAAGTGAACAGACCAAAGAGATGTATGGCCTGAACCAGGAGATCACGGCTTCCTATGGAAGACGCTGCCTGATGGCGCGACGTCTGGTGGAACGGGGTGTGCGGTTCGTTCAGATCTTTATTGAAGGACAGATCTGGGATGCGCACTCTGACCTGGAAAACAGTCTGCGCTACAGCTGTGGAAAGACCGACAAACCCGCTGCGGCGCTTCTCAAAGATCTGAAGCAGCGGGGTCTTTTGGGCAGCACGCTCGTGATCTGGGGTGGTGAGTTTGGAAGGATGCCATTGTCTCAGGTCAGGGACAACACGGGGTCCGCCGGACGGGACCACAATCCCAGCGGTTTTTCCATTTGGATGGCCGGGGGCGGAGTTAAAGGCGGCATGGTGCTGGGTGCGACTGATGATTTGGGGCACAAGGCTGTCGAGAGTCGCGTCAGCGTCCACGACTTTCATGCCACGATTTTGCATCTCCTCGGTATGAATTACCGTGATCTGGTTTATCAGCGCCACGGACTTAATGAAAGGCTCACCGATCAGTTTCCAGCACGGGTTGTTTCTGAAATGCTGGCGTGAAGTGAATATTTTTCCCGGTCTGTGTTCTCACCACTGTAAGGCTTTGAAAAACACCTTCAGTTAGCAAGGAGGCATCATGAAGGGCATCTTGGTAGTAGCGATACTCTTGGCAATATCTCTCACAGCTTGGGGGCAGAGCACGGGTACGATCACGGGAAACGTGCTCGACGCCAGCGGTTCCGCCATCCCGAATGTCAAAGTGACGGCAACGAATATTGAAACCAACGTGGCGAACTCCGTGGAATCCACGGGGGCTGGAGTGTACTCGATTCCGGGCCTGGCGCCCGGAAAGTACCGGGTTGAAGCTGCAGTGGCCGGTTTCAAGACCTTTCGTCTTCAGGAGCCTGTGGTCGTCTTCACAGCTACAACCTCGTCTCTGGACATTCACATGGAGGTCGGTGAAGTCACGCAGACGGTAGAAGTCTCGGGCTCAGCCACCACTCTGCAGTTGGATACCCCGGAGGTCTCGGCGGAAATCGACTCCAAGAGCTTGTTCGACCTTCCATTGCAGCTTTCCAACTCGGGAAGCGGTGGCACCACGGGCCGCCGCACGCTGGATTCGTTCATCACGTTAACCCCTGGTGTAACGGGTGACCAATTCAGCAAATCCATCAACGGTGGGCAGACTTTGAGCAGTGAGACCATCATCGACGGCATCAGTTGGCAGATTAACATTGTGCCTGGCATCATCGGAACTTTTGGCCCTCCCTATGAAGCACTCGAAGAGTTTAAGGTTCAGACGACGCTGTTCCCGGCTGAATACGCCCGCGGGATGGGGGTAACGAATTTCACCATGAAGTCAGGCACCAACAGCTTTCACGGTAACGCTTTTGACATTCTCCGCAACGACGTTCTGGAGGCGAACTCTTTTTTTGCTAACTCTCAGGGCCTTGCTCGGCCAATTGTGCGACAAAACGAATGGGGAGCCGGTGTCGGCGGGCCAGTCATAATCCCCAAGGTCTATAATGGCAAGGATAAGACCTTCTTCTATTTTACTTACACTGGCTTCAAGCGTCGTGGCGGTTCTGCGTTACAGAGCAATGTGACCTTGCCAACACCTGCCATGAAGCAAGGCGATTTTTCCGATTGGTTGGACCCGGCAAAGACAGGAGCCGGCATTCCAATCGTGATCTATGATCCGCAGACGACGCGCTCCGACGGTCAGGGCGGGTTTGTGCGGGATCCATTTCCTGGCAACATTATTCCAGCCAATCGGATCAGCGCGGTGGCCGGCAGGGTTATCCCGCTCATTCCGGATCCAGATAGCGCCGGCCTTACCAACAACTGGGTATCGAGGAGCAAGGAGCCTGTGGACGACTGGGACTGGAGCGTTAAGATCGACCATACGTTTTCAGCGCGCCATAAATTGAATTACAGTATGTGGATACAGAAAGATGACCGATTCATCTATGGGGATGTGCCTGGCACGCTGGACCACGGACAAATCAATGATGAAGTGGGCCGCGGAGTTCGGCTCAATTATGACTTCTTCATCCGTCCCAATCTTATCAACCATCTCGGATTAGGATATGGCCGGCGCCGTTCGGATTTCTTTCCGCCGGCAAGCGTAGACAAAACAAATGACTATTTTCAGATACCGGCTATTGGCACCTTCGCCACCGCCAATGCCACCCCGAACTTCAATATTGGTGACATTACGTCGCTAGGAACGCAGTGGGCCACGACTCTCGAAAGGGGAAACACCTACAACCTCGTCGATAACGTGACCTGGATCAGGGGAAGACACTCGGTGAAAACTGGCCTCGATTTCCGGAAGTACCAATACAACACCTGGTACCCTCAGTTTGGCCAGGGCATTTTCAACTTCGACAACCGCCTCACTTCCCAGCCCAATTCCCCGGATTTTGGAATTCTAGGCCAGGCGTTCGCCAGTTTCCTTTTGGGGCAGGTCCAAAGTTTCAACCAGGACAGGGAGATGTCGCGCAGGGGTTTCCACAATGATTACTACAGTGCATTCGTTCAGGATGACTTTAAGATCACCCCAAGGTTGAGCATGAGTTACGGAGTGCGGTTCGAAGTTCCTCTTCCGCTCTCCGAGCAATACGACCGGCTCAGTGCTCTGGACCTTAGCCTTCCAAATCCAGGCGCCGGAGGACGCCCTGGGGCGCTGGCTTTTGCTGGGTTTGGCCCGGGGCATACCGGGAAGAAGCGCTTTGCCGACACTCATTATGATTGGTCACCGCGCATTGGTCTGGCCTATCAAGTCAACGAAAAGACGGTTGTTCGAGCAGGCTATGGAATATTCCACTCACAAACCAACGGGAATGCGGCCGATGGGTACATTGTTGGGGCCGTTGGGACGGGCTACCAGTACCAGCCCTTCTCGCAGTCCCCGGACAACGGAGTGCATCCTGCCTTTCTCCTGGACAATGGACCCGTCATTCTTCCGGTCCAGCTTCCTACCTTGGACCCCACCTTGGCGAACAACAGCAGCGCCGACTATATCGATTCACAATCTGGGAAGACGGCCTACGTCAATTCCTGGAACCTCAGCCTGCAGCGCGAATTGCCTGGCAAGATCCTTCTGGACGCGGCCTATGTCGGCCAACATGGAGTCAATCTGGTGGGAAGCCTTTCAAATCTTAACCAGGTCCCCAGTCGTTATCTCTCTCTCGGCCCACTGTTGACCGCAGATATTACTGATCCTGCGGCTGCAGCTGCAGGAATTTTTGCTCCCTATGCGGGATTCACGGGATCGGTGGCTCAGGCTCTTCGTCCTTACCCGCAATTTTCAAACATCGGCATCTATGCAGAACCCACCGCCTCCAATCGGTACCACAGTTTCCAGTTGAAGGTTCAGAAGCGATTCTCTGAGGGACTCTCTTTCCTGGTCAGTTATACAGCTTCCAAAAACATTACCAATGCGGAGAGTAATTCCGGTTTCAGTTATACCAGCCCAAGACCACCCGATACGGAACAGCGGCACTTGGAGTGGGCGGTAGCAACCAATGACATTCCGCAGAATCTGGTGACCAGCTTTGTCTACGAGCTGCCCGTTGGTCCAGGGAAACGTTTCGTGAACAAGGGTGGGGCCGTAGGAAAAATTCTGGGTGGATGGCAAATTGCCGGAATCGCGCGTTACTACTCGGGAACTCCGCTTCGGATAAGAGGCGGAGCGCCTTTGCCACTTTTCGGTGGCAGTCAGCGCCCCAACAGGGTTCCGGGAGTGGACATTCGCACGGCTGTCAGTCGCAGTAACTTTGATCCGGCCAAGGACCTGTGGTTGAATGTCGATGCCTTTGAGAAGCCGGCAGCCTATACCATTGGGAACGTGGGACCACGCCTTCCGAATGTCCGGGGTTTTCCTGGTTACAACGAGGACTTTACTATTTTCAAGTTCATTCCATTCACCGAACAGATGAAGCTGGAATTCCGGGCTGAAATGTACAATGTCTTCAATCGCGTGAATTTTGGTGGAATCGGACAAAACATCAACAATACGTCGTCATTCGGCACAGTCTCAGGGGTGGCCGATCCGAGACACATTCAGTTCATGCTCAAATTTCACTTCTGATTCTAAGACGCCAATCTTGAGACGCAGCAGCTATTTGTTTTTCTAGCCTCAAAGAGTAGTTGAAGCTTTCCGTTTCTCCTGATCGGAGGTGGTTAAACCACGGTGGCACAGAGTCATTTGTGCAACTAGACGGAGTCTTCACTGCTGTGTCCAGTCCGGCAGACTTCCGCCTTCAAGTTCCCTCACAACGCGAGAACGAGTAATTCGTCATGCCTGATCCATGCACGCGCCGAACGGCCATTCAACTCATGGGAGCTTTTCCAGTGGCGGTCTCCATGCCTTTCTCCGCCGAGCCTGAGACCACACCTCTGGGACCGGCCGAGCCATCCTCAGCCCAAGAGAAAGCCCAGTCGCCGAAGGCTTACGACATGCTCAGGATGGATGGAGAGCGCATCATTACGGAAGAAGAACATTTCGGCATCATCAATGGGGTCCTGACGGCTGGAATCAATTACAGGGATGTCGGGACACTCAGCGGGTTATACGCTCCTCCCTTTGCGAGTTCAGACTTCATGCTTGAACTGAGGCTGTTTGGCGAGAAAGTGCCTACCAAAAAGTACGACTGGAGGCCAATTGAAGTCCGTCGCGAAGGGGAGCTTCACGGAATTACAGTCTCTACGTCGACGATTCTCGCGTCTGGGAGACG
>QHZP01000630.1 GCA_003224715.1 Acidobacteriota bacterium
AAGCCGTTCGGCAGTGGAGAGAATAGAGTATGCCATGTTTAAACCGGAAGAATTAGCGAATTGGTATCTACGTCTGAATGGATTCCTCACAATTCCCAACTTTGTACTGCACCCAGACTCACCCGGTTCTCAGCGTACTGATGCTGATGTCCTTGGCCTGCGCTTCCCCTTCCGCAAGGAGTTTCCCGAAGTAGAAGCTGATCATAGCTCTCTGAGGTTCAGCACATCCAAACCCTCACTATACTTTGCTGAGGTCAAATCGAATCAAATAGATCTGAATGAATCATGGAAAAATCCAAACAAAGAGAATATCAACAAAGCACTTCTTGCAATTGGGTTGTTTCAATCAGAGAAAGATGTCCAAGAGGCGTCGGAGGCTCTTTACGAAAGGGGGAGTTGTGAGAGCCAATTGTATTATTGTTCGCTGCTATTCATAGGGGATGTAGACGTAGGCAGGATTCCACAGCAATACAATGACGTGCCCAGAATATTCTGGGATGACACCATCAGTTTTGTACATTCGCGATTTCGGCAGTTTGTACGTATCAAGTCGGATAACCAACAGTGGGGTGATGCAGGAAAGAAGCTTTATAGCCTCGCAGCATCGTATTCTGATTTTCCAACTTACAAGGCTAAAGTCAGGTCCGTATTTGGACTGCCGCTGCCTAACAAATAAGAGTCTTTGCACGGTCGCGCGACAGAAAATGGGGTGCTTCTTTAAAGTTAGGGTCGGACCAAGCAAAATAGTTGATTTCCTTAAGGAAAGCTGAGAAAAGGACTAAAATAGAAGTCTTAAAAGAGCATTTCCGGCATCAAATCAGTCCCTCTAAGGATCGCAAAGGCTCAGCCTGTGCCCAGAGCCAACCGACACTATCTTCCCGGTTACATTTGGCATATCACCCACCGGTGCCATCAGAAGGAGTTTCTGCTCCGATTTGCCCGAGACCGACAAGCTTGGATGGGATATCTTTTTGAAGCCAAGAAACGCTTTGGGCTGAGCGTGCTCAATTACACCGTCACCTGATGTGCCTCGCCGATCTGCGAAGTCTCGTGACTGATCATCAGGCTTGCACTCCACAAGAGGTAACGAGCCTCCAGGACTACCATGCTCAACACTCGCATGTGCAAGATACTGTTGTTCCCCTGATTAACGGCGGGGCGACCGTGCAAAAGGCCAAGGTCAAAGGCTTGGCGAAAATCGGTTACCTCAAGACGTTTTTCGGCAACATCGGTCACGCTTACTGCCGAACGCTGTTCGGCCAAGATCGATTTAGAGTTGCTCAGGTCCTGGAGGTGCTGCGCAATCCCAACTATAATATGCACCCGGACATTGGTAGCATGGGCCACACCGTGAATCAGTATAAGTACAAGTTCGCGTTACCAGCCTCAGACCCGAAGGTAACGATTGTAGACTCGCAAAATGACGTCTTGATTGCAGATGGCAACAAGACCGCCATTGCGGCGTATATGTACGCGCTCGAAACGGCAGATTCCGCTTTCGAGCTTACCGTTTATTACATCAGTGTTCCGAATCAAGTTGTCAACTGGCCCATTTAGTGGAGGAACCTGCCTAACGAAAAAAACGCTGAAGCTGACCTCGTGCCCCCCGTTAGGCCTACGGTTTTGTCCCTTCGGTCTTATTCATCCTCTCGGTGGTGAAAGTTGCGGTACACTTTTGAGTGGGACCCGAACAAGGCAAAGGAGAATCTACAAAAACACAAGGTCAGTTTTGAACGCGCCGCAGAAGTTTTTCGCGATCCGTTGGCCATTTCAATCTTTGATGATGAGCACAGTGAACACGAGGAACGCTGGGTGACCATTGGGAGGGATAGTCGCGAAAGTGTACTGGTTCTCGTCCACACGTTTTCGCAAACCACGGCCCAAGGGTACACAATTCGAATCATCTCGGCGCGGAAAGCCAAGAAGAAGGAAGCCAGTCAGTATGAGGAAATCTAGCCATGAAGAAGGAATATGATTTTTCCAAAGGGGAGCGCGGGAAGTTCTATTTTCCAGATATCGAATTGAACATCCCCGTTTACTTGGATTCGGACGTTGCCAGCGTTGTTCAACAGTACGCTAAGAGACGGAAGACAAACATCGGGGTACTCGTCAACGAGTGGTTACGCAGAGACATCGAGTCAATGAACCAATCGCGCAAGCTGAAGGTACGCTAGTCCGAAAAGGCCTAACCCCGGCGCCCACCCGACCGCCGCAGAAGCGCGGCGGCGGGTGACGCTGGAGTCTGTTGTTGGGTCAACTGACATTGGGTGGTATAAGTTCATGAGTTCGAAAGCTCAAGGAGTTCTTTACCCCGTTTTCCTAGGAATCCTCATCATGAGTTCCACAGGAATTTCCAAAGAGACATCGAAGGAGTTGTCCGCTGAGCTGAAGGAGGGGTACTGGGGTCAAGGGGTGCTGGGGTCAAGGGGTGCTGGGGTCACATCTCATTATTGAATAATGATTCTGCTGCAAAACCCCCACCGACGCGGTTTTGCCAGAACTGTGGAAAA
>QHZP01000091.1 GCA_003224715.1 Acidobacteriota bacterium
TAAGCTTGTTGGGAGACGCACCAGTAAGAAACACGGGACTTTGGTTGGATTTATGCTGTGGGACGGCTGACCTGGCCCTCGAGATGTCAAGACGAAGTAAGGCCCAAATTGTGGGCTGCGACTTTAGCCACCCAATGTTGCAGATAGGCCGACAAAAAATTTTGACGCGAAATCTTGGCGCCCGTATTCAAATCATTGAAGGAGATGGGCTGAACTTACCTTTCCGTTCCCAAACCTTCGATGCTATAGGCATCGCCTTTGGTCTGCGGAACCTCGAAAGCGTAACCGGTGGCCTTTCCGAAATATGCCGAGTGTTAAGGCCTGGAGGGAGATTGATTGTATTGGAATTCTCCAAGCCGACTAATCCCCTGTTTTGCAAACTGTTTCATTTTTACTTCTTCAATGTTTTGCCGGCAATTGGCAATCGGATCTCAAAGCACAAACATGCTTACACTTATCTTCCGAACTCCGTCAGTCACTTTCCAGACCAGACAGAATTAGCCAAAATCTTGGTCCATTGTGGATTCCAAAAGGTGGGGCTTATAAATCTAAGCGGAGGGATTGCTGCAATCCATTATGGCGAGAGGGAGGCTTGAGAAAGGGCAGCGCCCGAAGAACGACCCTTAAGGATCAAAATATAAGGAACGCTTCTGACTCCTTTCCACGTTTCATGCATCCCATCGTACATCTCACTCTGACTCCAAGCCATACTCTTTGATCTTGTTTAAGAGGGACTTGTAGCCAACCCCTAGCACTTGGGCTGTTTTTGTCTTGTTCCAATTGGCCTGGCGCAAGGCTTGAGAAATCTTGGCCTTTTCCACCATGGCAACTGCGCGAAGAGCAGCTTCCGATAAGGTGCCGGACAAATCAAAGCCCTCGGCCAACGTTGATCTGGATTCGTTCGATTGGTAAAAAGCAAGGTGCAGATCCTCGGGGAAGATTTCATCGCCTTCGTTCATAATGACGGCTCGCTCGATGCAATTCTGCAATTCGCGCACGTTCCCGGGCCAGTTATAGTCCCCCATAACCTTGAGAGCCGCCGCGGAAAGAGTGATTCCTTCCTTCTTGAACTCTTGTGAAAACTTCTTAAGAAAATACGCGGCCAAGAGTTTGAGATCCCCTTGTCGTTCTCGAAGAGGGCGAATGACAATGGGGAACACAGAGAGTCTAAAGAAGAGATCTTCACGAAATTTCTTTTGCATCACAGCCTCTTGTAGATCCCGATTGGTCGCAGCTACAATCCGAATATCCACCTCGTGGGTCTGAATGCCCCCAATGCGTTCAAAGCTTTTGGCTTCGAGGATTCGCAATATTTTTGATTGAACTTGCAACGGTAGTTCTCCAATTTCATCCAAGAAAATCGTCCCCTTATCAGCCAGCTCAAACTTGCCAATCGCCTTGGACCCCGCTCCTGTATACGACCCCTTCTCATGTCCGAAGAGTTCGTTTTCAACTAAGGTCTCGGGGATGGCTGCGCAATTTACTGCCACAAAGGAATGCTTGGCTCGCAAGCTGAGTCGATGAATGGCGCGGGCGAAAAGCTCTTTTCCTGTTCCAGACTCCCCTTGAAGCAGGACCGTGGCATCGGTATGAGCCACTCTTTGAATTTCTTTTTCGATGCTCTTGATGCTTGGATCTTCACCAATAATTTCCGGGAAGCCATAATTTTGCTGAAGGGTTTCTCGAAGGAGAAAGTTCTCGCGAAGAAGTTGCTGTTGCTCCAGCGCCCTTTGAATAAGCAAGCCAAGGTGATCGACATCGACGGGTTTCTGGATAAAATCAAAAGCCCCTTTCTTCATTGCCAGCACGGCTTCTTCAATTGTTCCGTGAGCCGTCATGACTATGACCGGAACCGAGTCGTCCAGGTCTTTGCAATAAGCGAGGACTTCAAGGCCCGAACCTTTTGGCAGCCGTAAGTCCGTCAGAATCAGCAAGTGTTTTCTTTGCCTTATTTTTTCTTCTGCCTGGTTCCCGTCTTCCGCCTCCTCAACAGAGTAGCCTTTCCTTTCCAAGGCGGTCTTGAGCATCTGTCTCAAGCTTTCTTTGTCTTCCACAATCAGAATTCTGGACATGAATTCACCAACCGTTATTTTTCAGCTCGGTATTCCGCGACCCAATTTGTTACGGAAGGAAACAAGACCGATAACGTGACCAATTGTCTCAAGGGGCCAAGAAAAATGCCAAGTCCAGGGTAACAAGAAACTTCCCAACGTTGTGAGAGTGTTCAGCCCATTTGGAACAGTCATTGCTTGGCCTTATTGCTGTTTAGGATTAATTTTGGAGCCGACTCAATGAAAAGTAGAGCACAAGAAAAATACCGGGGATTCACACTCATCGAAACTACCATCGTTCTAGCCATCGTTACGCTCGTGTTGGGATTTGTTCTGCCCAGTTTGAGAACGGGGCTCTTAGATTACAGACTAAGCGCTTCCGCACAGGATGTAGCCGGTCAGATCCAATCGGCTCGTTACGGTGCCTTAAGAAATAACGCTACGTGCTCCTTTATCCTAATGTCGACCAGTAGCCAGTATGGCGTCGATGCCAATGCTGACGGGAACATCAGCGGAGCTCAGGAGGTCGTCCTTGGTTTGCAAAATAACGTTACCTTCACAAACCTGTCGACTCCACCTGTCTCGGGGGCAACCAGTATAAGTACAGGATCAAAGTCTGGAGTTGGTTTCACTCCTCGCGGAACTCTCACAAGCATCAATTCGTCAACCGGAGCGGCTGACTTTACAACGGCTTTCCCGGCAAGTGGGATTGTCATCTACTTGACCAATCCCGGGAACGAATTTGCTGCAGTGACGGTCAGTCCAGTCGGAAGAGTTCGGACGTGGAGGTCTCAAAACGGAGTCAATTGGCAATGAGGGCTCTCGGAATCCATTGAATTCCGACGCTCAACGGACTCGGTAAAATCAACAGTAAGGATTAGCCCAATGAACATGATTCAAACTGACAACAGAAAACAAATTCGAGATGCAGCCCAAAAAGGGTTTTCTCTCATTGAGATGATGGTGGCCAGTCTCATATTGCTCATTGGCCTTGTTTCTGTGGCGGCGCTCATTGGATACTCTATTTCTTCCAATGTCTCCTCCAAAAACGACACGGTTGCAACAGCCGCCGTCGAGCAGCAACTGGAGCAACTGCGGAGCCTCGACTTCAGCAGCGCCAGCCTGGCAGATGGAGGAAGCACACTGGATAGCAGCGGAAACATTGCTACTAGTTCGTATGGAGTTTTCTCCGGAAGTCAGGTTGCAAATTACTCAGCGACTGTTTCATTAACCGACTCGGACCAGATTGGCAAAACAGTAAATTACGATGTTCGATGGAATATTACGACCGTTAACGGGATGAAGAAAATCACGGTCGCGGCTCAACGTACCAGCATTAATTCTCGCTTCCTACGGAAACCGGCCCAACTGGTTTTCTTCAAAACTCCCTGAGGCACAAATGGAGACTCTCATGACCAAGCACGAATCAAGTTTAAGACAAAAAGGGTTTTCTCTCATCGAATTGTTGGTGGTGTTATCCGTCTTCACGTTCATCATGGGTGGCCTCTTTACTATCTTCAACAAAAGTCAAAATCGTTATGCATTCGAGCAAGACGTAGCTGAAGCTCAGCAGTCAGCGCGCAACGGCATCGATATGATGGAACGGGAAATTCGACTGGCCGGATTTCCCAAAACTACTTATTACGACAGCGCCCTGGGCTATAACACCAATAGCAATACCATTGCGACAGGATTCACAACTTCCAATAGTACTGACATGATTTTTGAAGGAGATATCAACGAAGACGGCATTGTTGATGTGGTTGAGTACAGGCTGAACGGGACTACGTTGGAGAGAAGCGCAGTGGCCAAGCCAGGTGGCGGCGTAGGGGCGACCGCGAGCTTCAAAACGCTGGCCGAAAATGTGAGGTCCCTCACATTCACCTACTACGATTCAACCGGAGCCACGACTGCCGTTGCGGCAAATGCCAGAAGGGTGAAAATTGATTTGAACCTCAGCACCAATAGAATTGATCCGGAATATCGTCGATTGCGGACTGTATCCGTTTCGAGTATGGCGCTCGCCAGAAATTTATAACGGAGGCATTTATGATCGTCAATTTGCAGAGAGTCTATGCTGGACCGAACTCTAAATTCAATCCCCGCGAACATGGAATCGCACTTCTGGTCTCCCTCTTTGCCCTCTCAATTCTGTCGCTGATCGGACTGGGGATCATGCTGTCATCCACAACCGAGGTTTTGATTAGTACCAACTTTAAGAATTCCCGTGCCGGCTATTTTGCTGCCGAAGCCGGAACTGAGGAAGCTCGTTATCGAATCAGCGGAAATGCTGCCGGGGGCAACGCTATAACACCTCCCGCTAATGCCACCACAGCGATTTATATTCGAGCCAATGCTTCAATTGATCCAACCAGCGGGAGCGCTTCAACCAACAAATATTACGATCCCGAGTACTACAGTATCACCAAACGTGACAGCTCGGGATACCAGACCACCGCGGCCTCAGGTCTAACGGCCACCCAGTTTTTCACCACGATTCAGGGGTCCACCAACCAGGTTCCTTATGCCTGGGTCAAGATCACTCAGAAGAATGAAAATATGGCTGCACAAAGCGTGGATGCCGTGAGCGTCAACAATTCGACGGCTGTTTACTATGGGACAAACATCGCTACCAATGCCGTTTCGCAATATGTCAGAGATGCGACCAATTCCTTGACCCACAATGGGAACCCGGTTTATCTGGTCACTTCCCTCGCTATCGAACCCAATGGAACACAAAGAAAGATTCAAACTGAAGTGACCATGCGTCCACCTGAACCAATAAGCGCAGCCGTTGACTCTTACGAAAACGTAAATTTTAATGGGAATCTAAATATTGATGGCCGTGATGAATGTTTTGCCAATGCGGGCGGAGTCTATGGCGTGAGGTCACACGGGACGGTATCTAATCCTAACGGATCTCAACATATCTATGGTAATCCCACCTCAATTTCGCAAAACGCCACATGGGATCACAATGTGCCCACCTTGATCAGTAATTTGAGGAATATCGGTACTTTCTTGCCTATCGATACCCCCGGGACAACTGTTACTTGTTCGGGAAGCCCGGTGTCTTGCTCAGGTGCGGGCATCCACCTGGGAACCTTTCCTAACGAATTGGCCTACTACTATTCGCCCGGGAATCTCGATATTAGCTCTAACAACTCAGCTGGCGCCGGCATCCTTCTGGTGAACGGAAATGTTACCTTTCATGGAGGATTTTCCTACTCAGGACTGATTATCTGTAGTGGTACGGTCAACTTCACCGGGGGAGGCTCCGACGATGTCAATATCCATGGCGCCGTTATCGCCGGAGATAGTATTAATGATACGACGAGTGATATAGGAGGCAGCATCAATATTCATTACAATTCTTGTTACATCCAAACTGTCCACCAAAACTTGCCAATGATGGTGCTCACCTTTAAGGACCGAGCCCTCTATTAAGTAAGGATGAAGAAGCAATTTTCCAAGAAAAATTCCTGGAGCTGATATGAATTACAAACTTAAGAATCGACTGGTACCTCTACTAAGTGTATGTTTAGGGATGATGTGCACCCTTCAAGGCTTCGCACAGACCCCTAATACGCCGCGAACTAAGAAGGTTTATAGCAATGAAGACTTAGAAAAATACCAAGAGAAGACTCAAGTAGATCCGGCGACAAACCAGCATTCCACAGATAGCGATAAAGCGCAGGAGAACAGCTCTGCCAATCCCGGCCGGACGTCCGAAATTCCTGGTCAAAAAACAAAAATGGACAAGGGCCTCGACAAATCGTACTGGGTCGGCCAACTCAAACAAGCCAGCGATAAGCTCGACAAAGCCAAATTTGAAGAAACGAAGTTCATAGGAGCTTTGGCAACTTACCAGAAAAGGGAGACAGAGGCACAAACAGAGTTTGATAGGAAAACGGCTCAGTGGCAAGTTGAAGATACGACCAAGAACTTAGCCCGAGCCCAGGAGCAAAGAAAGAAGGCCGAGGCGGAAAAGGCCAAGGTTCTCGAGGAAGCAGTGAAGAAGGGATTTAAGCCGGAGGATTTCAAGAACCAGGAAGCATCAGCCGTCGAAGGCACAAAGTGATTATTTCCAACTGCTGCTGGATTTATCCCATCGATAGGCTTTCATCCGGCCCGTGATGTTATAACTAATGGCCGCTGCATCATTCATTCCGTTCTGCAAGTAAATACTTCCCAAGCCACCGTTCAGCTTTCCCTGGGAGTTCAAAACTACCTTATCATTGCTAAATGTGATCGGGTCCACGACTGGTCCACTTGGACTGGAGGGGGGACCCAACAGCCCTGCGCCGTTGAACTCGACCTGCCTGGGCAGAGAGAAAGAACCTAATAAAACCTCCCCAGTATCCCTGATCCCATTCCCATTTCTATCTTCAAACGATTCGTAAGAAGAAGCCGCCGGATCAAAGGCCACGACGACATTGACATTCTTGGAAATGGCTGAATAGCGAGCTAGTTCCAAGTTTGAAGCCAAGGACTGGGCGGCAGACTCCAGACGGAAGCTTTGCCAATAGCGGTTGAGCTGTGGGAAAGCGAAGGCGCCCAGGAGTAAAGCAATGGCCACCGCCGTGATCATCTCGAGAAGACTGAAGCCTGCTTTCTTTGGAAAGAAACTCTCTCGCATAAAGCACGTCCTTTAATCCCTGGAAAATTATTTGACAATCCTACCAATTCTTTTAAGATATGAAAAGATTTTTACGACCTTGGTCACAAATCCCATCACCGTTAAGGCTTGAGATTCTTTGTAAGGTCCAGCTAAGTAATGTACCTAAGACACCCAACTGGCCGCTCTGGGCTTCACCTCCAATGTGATTACTTTATTCGCCATAATTCACAAGCTGGGTTCACTCTGATCGAATTGATGATCGCCAGCTTAATCTTGGTAATCGGAGTCGTTTCCGTAATGTCCATGGTGTTATTTGCCTTGTCGGCAAATTACACCTCCAAGATCGAGTCTACGGCTCTCCGCCTCACTCAGCAAAAATTGGAAGAGCTAAAGTCGTTGCCCGTTGACGACTCCAAACTCATCGGACCAGGAAACCCGTTGGACTCGGAAAACAACATTGACTTCAACGCAAGTCCAGATCCTTTCTATTCTTCATCCACTTTAATGACACTGAGCAAATTCAAAAAAACCAGTATCAGTTTCGAAACGCGCTGGAACATTGGGGCTGCCGGCGCGCAAAAAGTGATTACCGTTGCGACCCGCAATACTGCGGGAACGCCTTATCCACTTAAGCCTGTTAGCTTGAAAGTTGTAAAGGCCCCTTGAGTCAGCCATGCAAAAGATTCATTGGTTTTGCAATGCCACCCGCGTTCGTCGTCTTCGAGCCCATGGTTTTACCTTGGTTGAACTCTTAATCGTGTTGGCCATTTTCAGCGCTGTGCTTGGGACTATCTTCTCCTCACTCAGTGAAGGCCAACACGCTTCGCAGATCTCCAGCGAGGAAATTGAAATTCATCAAAATTTACAAGATATTCTCTCCTTGATGACCAGCGAGCTCAGAGCTGTTGGCTTCCCGCCTGAGACCTTCTATGACGCTGCCTACTTGCAAAAGCCATCAACCCATAAGAACCTGGTAGCTCACGGGTTGATGTCGATTGGTCTCCAGGAAATCAGGTTTCAGGGAGATATAGACGGAGATAATGCAGTTGATTATGTGCGATATTATCTGAGCGGAACTTCGGCCCCTTACAGCCTCAATCGATTTGGTGGCGCCATCAAGCCGGACGGAACTCTGCCGGGAGGCTCACCTCAGAAGCTCGCCGACCAGGTTGAGAGCTTGCAATTCCGGTATTTTAACAACTCGGGTCTAGAAACTCTGAACCTGCCTGATGTAGCCACCATAGAGATCCAATTAACGCTACGAACAAAACACTTGGATCCTCTCTCTCACATTTACCGGACGCCGCCTTAATTTAAGAAAGGCAAACCGAACTTCACGAACATTTGCCCTTGTTTTCCAAACCGAATGCACAACGGCATTGCACTGGTTATGTCCCTTCTAGCTCTTTCTATCCTTACTTTAATCGGACTCACGATGATGTTCGTCAGCTCCACGGAAACACTGATCAACCGTAACAGCAAGATGAAACTGTCGAATCTCTATGCTTCGGAGTCGGCTTCAGAAGAAGCCAGGGGCCGCATTAAAACTTTTTTGAATTCAGGCCTGCTCTCGCTATCCGATCCTGATCAGGTCGTTTACATTACTTCAAACCCTTCGATCAATCCGACCAGCGGTGACGTGAACTCAAATCCTTATTATGATCCGGATTACTCTCCCGCTGTCGCTGCAACCTTGTTGTCTTCAGAGCTGGCTCAAATCAAGTTTGCCTGGGTAAAGATCATTCAGAAGACCGAGGCTCGCGCCGGGTATAGTCTCGACGACTCCGGCGGCAATAGTGATATTCCCGTTTTCTTTGGATACAACAAGCTTCAGCCCAACGCCAAACCGTCTCAATATGTCAACTCAGGCGGTAAACCAGCCACCTATATAGGGTCTCCAGTATACCAAGTTACCGCATTGGCGATGGATAGTGCTGGTTACAAACAAAGGGTTCGTGCGGACATCTCAGGAGTCCCGCAACCTCCGCTCAAGGCTGCGCTGTTTTCCAAAGATGCGATCGTGGTCGGCAGCGACACCGTCTTTGTCCAGGGGAACGACGAGGATCTAACATCTCTTACGAATCTCAATGGGCTGGAGTCTCAAGGAAGCATCAGTGGAAGCATGACAAACGTGGCTGGGTCGCCTTTGCCGGCAAGCGCCAATTCTGCTTTTTCATACAATATCGAGAGCTTGATCAAGACACTCAAACCGCCCACCTCGCACGAAATCGAAAAAGTAGCGCCCGCTATTTCCAAGTTGCCGGACGGCACCTATATTGGGGATGGGTTGAATCTGGGTAAGATTCCCGTAGAGGGTGATAGTTCTCAGGGCACCTTCGCAGATGGTCCCTTAAACATTTCCAATTCTACCGGCCAGGGAATCCTTGTCATTAACGGAGATCTCTCCGTGACTGGGTCATTCATCTATTACGGTTTGATTGTGGTCAAAGGAAAGGTTTCCTTCAACGGTGGAAGCTCCCCTGGAATTGAAATTCATGGCGCCATCATTAGCAGCTCAGTAAGCGGAGATCAATCTTCGCTGCTGTCAGGAAATGTGAAGGTTTTGAACAACTCCTATTTCGTTCACAAACAATTCAATTCTCTCCCATATGTCCGCCTGGCTTACCGAGAGATTTTCTAGTAGCCGAGGCTTACTCATTCCGTCGACTTTGTAAGAAAATCGTTCCTGCGCCAAGTTTTGTTCTACAAGTAAATATTGAAGCATGTTCCCTGCCCGGGCGTCGATTCCACTTCGATTTTTCCATCGTGCAGCAGGACAATTTTTTGGACGAGCGATAACCCTAAACCCGTTCCTCCACTTTTACTGGTGAAGAACGGAATGAATATTCTTTCAATATCCTCGCTCGTGATGCCGCATCCATTATCTTTGAAACGAATGAGAATCCGATGTGGCTTGAGATTGGAAGAGTTTTGCAGATGACAAGACACGCTGCCTGAACCTCGGACTGGCAGAATAGACTCGGCCGCATTCAGCAGAAGATTGCCAAAGGCGCTCTTTAAAAGCAATTCATCGCCATCATAAAGTTGGGGTTGGCCAATAAATCCAAAATTTATTCCCTTGAATCGTGGGTCCAGTTTTATCTCATCCACACAATCTCTTAGCAACGCACATAGGTCGAGTTCCTTCCGGTTCAACTGCTGAGGCTTGGCAAAATTCAGGAACTCATTAATAGTTGCGGTCAATTGCGAGGCTTCCTTCCATATCGCTTTTGCATTGTTCCTGGTGTCTAGAGGTAGATCTTCGTCTTTGAGAATCTGTGCGTAACCGCAGATGGCAGCCAATGAATTCTTGAATTCATGGGCAATGCCGGCCGACATCTCCCCTAAAGTGGCCAGTCCCTCTTTCATATGGACCTGTTTCTGCAGGGCAACCAGTTCTGTAAGATCGCTGATCAAGCACACCACCCCGGATATCTCTTCTTCACCTGAATCTATAGGAGAAACACTAATCCCCAAGGTCTTATGCATGGAGTTATTGAGGCTCACTTCTACTTCGGCCCGATGGTATCGTTTGCCCGTTTGCAAACAATCTTCAATTATTTCACTAAAGCTGCTGTCAGAAGTGATGACCTGACTGTAGTGCATGTTCTCCAGCAATTTCAGGCCAACAATTTCTTTAGCGGCCGGGTTGGAGCTGGTGATAATTCCAGCATGGTTAATCGTAATTAGGCCAGTCGGCATATTACGGGTGATGTTCTCACTAATTCTCTGACTAAGATCAGCTCGCTCTTTCTCTAAGCGGTGCAATCTTTCGAGTTCCTTCTCTTGTTCTTTAAGCCGCTGGATGACACCTTGAAAGGTCGCCATCATAAATTGCTGTTTGTTGGAGTTATCGGTAACAGCAGCCATCTCTCTTGCTCTCCGCTGGCTGGAAGTTCTTCTCAAAAAGCGGACCAAAACAATGATCAACAAAATAAGGAAAAGGGCCATAATGCCCAGGAGAATCAGATAAACCGGCTCCAGATTTCGATCAGGCATAGGTGATAACCATCATGCTCTTATCAAAGAAGCGAAGCTGGCAAAATTGAGGAAAAAGGAACATCGGATACAAAAAATCCCTAAGATGGCTATGCGCGATTCCAGCTTTCGACCCTCAAGAACCATGAAGAGTCCGAGCATAGTCACTAATGAGTCGATGACCCCATAAAGCGGAGATAATTGCAGCAATACCTAGGAAAGAGCCGAAAGGCAATTCGTAGCGGGCATCCTTACCAGCCAATTTAATGAAGAGCAAGCCGATGACCGCTCCCATCATAGAGCCTAGCATGATGGTCAGCAAGGCAAGCTTCATTCCTAAAAATGCTCCCACCATTCCCATAAGCTTGATATCTCCAAATCCCAGCCCTTCCATTTTCCTGACACGAAAAAAAATCTCTGCGACTAGCCAGAGGAACCCTCCACAAATCAAGACACCCAGAAAAGAATTTATAAAGGAGATGAAAATAGCGTTGGATGTGGCTAATCCAAGCGAGCTTAAAATAAATTCCGCCGTGCTGTCTTGAACGGGAGTTAGTAAACTGAAGAGCAATCCGAATAGAACTCCCGGCAAGGTGATAACATCAGGGAGTATGCGATGATTAAGGTCAATAAAGATTAATATGATAATGGATGAAAAAAATACCAAGAGGATGATAGCCTTGAGATTGAATCCCAAAAGGACAAAGGTCACGCAAAACGTCAAGGCAGTTAGCGCTTCTACCGCTGGGTACTGCCACGAAATTCTCTGTCCACAGGAACGACACTTTCCAAGTAGCAGAAGGTAGCTGAGGAGAGGGATGTTGTCATAGGCCTTTATCGGGTTTCCACAGTGGGGGCAATGCGAATTAGGAAAAACAATAGATTCCTGGCAAGGAATTCTTGCAATGCAAACGTTTAGAAAACTGCCGATAATCAGCCCCAGGATCACAAAGCACAGTTCCGCCATCAGCATGGTCCTTTCATCGATTTCCACTACCCAGGACATTAACGTATATTTGATGGGTTTCTGCAATCATTCGCTCGACGGGAAAATCAGTCTTAACCCTGAGAAAGGCTTGCTGGGCCAAGGATTGGGCCAACGGTCGATCGTGCCAAGCCTGAGTTAGGGTTTCCGCCAGAGCCTGGGAATTGCCGGGTGGAAAAAGAAAACCAGTTTGACCCTCGATGACTAATTCCGGGATACCGCCAGTTCGACTGGCACAAACAGGGATTTGATGAGCCATGGCCAGCAGCAGGGTCGATCCTAAGCCCTCCTCCAGCGAGGGAAAAACAAAAAGGTCCAGGGCCGGAAGTATCTGACTGAGATTGGAAACAAATCCCGGTAATAGCACCTTCTGGTCCAGTTGCAGTTCATGAATCAACCTTTGATAGCGGTCTTTCAAAGCCCCGTCGCCCACGAGAATCAGCCGCGCTTGGGAATAAACATCCCTTATCTTTTGAAAACCTCTAATCAGGAATTCGTGTCCCTTTTCCAGACTAAATTTGCCAACGCACCCGATGACAAATTCATCCTGACCAACACCTAAATGCCGGCGAGCTGCAGCACGATCAAATCGACTGTCCATGAGCTCCAGGTCGTAACCGTCGTAGATCACCACAATCCTTCCAGGATTGATTCCTTCTCTAATCAGCAAATCACGTATGAACCTGGAAACTGCAATAATTTTATCCACTTTCCGTTGATACTTGAACTTCGAGAAAGGGTTCTTGCCCATGCTAAAAGCGACCCTTCTGGCTGCCAATAGTTTCCATTTGCCGCCAAAGACCTTCAAAGCGGCAGCCAAGCCAAGGGTCCGTGAATCGTGGGCATGGATGATGTCGGGACTGAAACGCCTTACAATCTTGGCTAGTTGGAAGCATGAATTGGGGGCCCATTCGGAAGACAATGGCAAAGCGGAAGCAGCCAGTTCCAACCGATGAACTCGGGCGGCCAACTCCCCGCCTTTACGAAGCACCAAACGCTGTTCCACCCCCAGCTTTTTCAATCCCGTGGCAAGAAAGTACACCTGTTGTTGTCCGCCGCGCCAATCCATTCCGGAATCCAGATGCAGCACTTTCATCACAGTAATGAAGCAGAAATTTTATTTGCGATTTGCAAGCTTCCTTCTGTCTTCGGGTTTCTTTCTTTCCAGTTCCCACAGCTTGGCATACTTCAGAAAATTGTAATAGCCGGCAAAGGTGGCAATGAGACATCCCTGCATGCCGTCCAGGAACCCACGCTCGAGAAGATACCCTTTCATAAATGCACCTAGAGCAGATCCAAGCAGAATGGGAAAGGTGCTGCGCCTTCCCAGGGTCCACAAATCCTGAGCAGCTAGCGTGGTGTATCGCTCCACGCTGCGGGCGTGGGCGGACACCGATTCGCAAGTGTAATGAAGAAGATCAGCTTCAATCCTTGAAATGCGACCATCCACGACCAGTGTTTCGTGAACAAATTGGCCCTCCCAGTGGGCCTTCTCCTTCAAGTAAAGCCGAGTCTTGTAATCCGGATACCAACCGGAATGATAGATCCAACGACCTAGATAGAAGGCCAGTCGTCGAAAGGCATAAGCCTCTGCCAGTGAGTTGCCTTTCTTCAAGGCAACCAGTGCTTCGCGTAGAGAGGAACTCAAACACTCGTCAGCATCGAGGCTCAATATCCAATCATGGCTTGCTTGGCGAGAAGCAAAGTTCTTTTGATCAGAATAGTTGGTCCATTGGCGACAAAAAACTCTGGCTCCGTGCGATTCAGCAATCTCTCTGGTGTTGTCCACACTTTCTGAGTCCACGACGATTATTTCATCCGCGATTCCTTGGATGGATTCCAAACATCGAGCTAAGCGCATTTCTTCATTCAAAGTGATGATGGTTGCCGATATCCTCATCAATTTGTCCGACAAAATGGAAAAGGCCGTTTCTCGTCTCGAAACGGCCTCAAAATAACACATCAGAATCAAACTTAAAAGAACTGCACCGCGACGTGGGGACTTTAGAACGTGCTTGCCCCTAATGCACAAATCCTTCAGCGCCAGATAGGCAGGCTCACGCACAATTCTCGAAGGGAAGAACACACCGATAACCCCCGCGCTCAAGCACGGGGCTAATGGGAAACTACCAGGTGTCTTTGAAGGCCATCCGACACTCCGAAGGACGCTCCTAAAAACGGCTAACAAATGCTGTGGTTTTGCCCTTCGGAAGCACCATTAGTTTCCGCCCGCAGCTGGAGTGGTCAGAGTTTGTTTGGAGGGCTCAATCTTACCGGCAATGGCGTCTTCAATTCGGATACTGTGAGCTTCCAGTGTCTTGCCCATGGCCTTCTCTAAGTCATTCTTGGATTTAGTGAAATCCACCAGGGCTCGGAGCTCATTCGATTGGGCCACGGCCAGGTTCCGTTGCTCTTCCAAAACGAAACGAATGGTGGATGTACCTAGCTGGAATTTCTTTTGTTCCGCATCCAAGTTTTTTTCTGCCAACTCCCGGGCTTTCTGGGTGGCCTCGATACGGGCTCGGTTCATCTCCAGTTGGGTGTGGGCATTGCGGACTTCTAAGGCAATTCGTTGTTCTAGTGCCTTCAGGTTCCTTTCGGCTTGTCTCTTGGCTATGCTGGCTCGGGCATAATCGGCCTGCCCGGATCGGTTTTTGATGGGGATCTCCACCGTAATCTGGGCATTGTAAGTCGGAAAATCCCTTCGGAACAGAGTGTGGAGATTGTCTTCCAAACCACTCACTGGGCCAGGAAGGAGTGTGCCATCGGGCGCAAAGACTTTGCTGGGACCGGCCAACGCCGCTGTCCCGTAGCTGACCGAGAGATCTGCTCTGGGCAATAATTGGTTTCGAAAATACTGGATATCAATTTCGCCGTTTTCAATTTGCTTACGCGCCTGTTTAATTTCTGGGCGCGCTTCGATCGCATAACTGACGGCTTGAGCTAAGTCAAAATCTTTCAAAGCAGAAGGCGATAAGGTCGGGTCCAGGGGTTCAATGCTGGAGGTAATTTGTGCCGGATCCCCCAACGAAGTGATCAGCTTCTTCATTTGATCTTCCATTTGTTTCAAAGTAAACTCGGCAACGATAAGATCCTCTTTGCGATTGGCAATCTCTGACTCGGATTTGACGACTTCAATTGGGGCCAGCGTCCCAATTTCCACCTGGCGCTTGTTATCTTCGTTAGTTTTCGTCGCCAGATCGAGGGATCGTTGCTTTACCTTGATGTCTTCACGCGCGAACACCAAGTCCCAGTAAAGGTTTTGGACCAAGTTAATCATGTCAATGATTTTCTGGGCAAAAAGATGTTCGCTAATGTCCCGATTGTTGCGACTGATTCTGATGAAACGAGTATTGGGTAGGAGACCGAAGTTCTTCAGCAAAGGTTGTGTGATCGTGGCCCGTAAGGAAGAAGAGATCAGTGGATTTACCAGGTTTCTCAGGTTGTTGCTGGATTGCCGCGCATTGTCAAACTCAATCTGGTATTGAGTCCCGGTTTGAAAGAGCTGGCTGAAAGTAAAGTTTGCCATATGTTGCAAGTCGGTTAGCGAATTGACACCGGTTAGGAAGTTGGTGGGCAAAGGAGTGGTGCTGCGGCCAGCAGACAAGGTAAACTGCAGCTTGGGATCAAAAAGGGTGTAGGCGCGTTCAATGTCAAAAAAGGCCAGCCTGGGATCATATCGTTCGACCACTACGTCCAAGTTATTTTCCAGGACTAGCCGGATCACATCAGCCTCGGTTAGACTTAGTTTGCCGTCCTTGTTTAGGCTGTTAAGATAATCTGAAACCATTTTACTTTTCTCATCCGCCGCAGGACGACCAATGTTATTTTTGAACCAGCCGGGCAAAGGAAAGACGGCCTGAGCTTGGATCAGATGAGTCGAGCAAATAACATAGGATAAGAATACGAGTAATGGCATGCCAGCTTGCATTTTTTGATAGGCTGAGACTTTGGGTCGATGCATTTCAAACTCCCTCATTTCAATTTTTGTGTTGCCAGCCAAGGCGTTCCTCGAACAACCCGAGTAGCAAAAGGTACGAAATCACTAGCCAATAAGTTTCAACTTTTTCTCCAAAAAGGGGTTGCGGCCCTTTTTTTGGGAACCGGTCCGACCGCAAAACAGTGAACAACATCCCAATCTGATCCACCGGCGCGGTCAAACCAACCGTATACTCTGCCAGAGAGGATCAAACAGTGTCAAACTGAATTATCCAGGCGCAACGCGGAGATGCGGTCCCGAGAGTAATGCCTGACAAAGGCTGTCAAATTGATTTATCCGGATTCCGATGTTAAGATGCTGCACGTTTAGACGGTAAAAGCAGACACGCTATCCGCGGCAAGGCCAGCGATTCCACTGGAGGGAGACATCGTCGACCGGGTCACCGATAAGCCTCGACCTTACAACAAAGACAAAAAAACACGGTCGTAATGGACCCAGGAGAAGTAGCGCGAATATTTGATCAAACTGGAGCCTTACTCGAAGGCCACTTTTTGCTGACCTCGGGTCTCCACAGTGAAAAGTACTTACAGTGCGCCCGGGTCCTACAGTGGGCCGAAAAGGCACAGGCTTTTGCCCAGGCTCTGGCCCAAAATTTCTTGTCCAACAAACCTGATCTGGTAATCTCCCCGGCGATTGGGGGCATTATTCTCGGACACGAAATGGGACGAGCGTTGGCTTGTCGTGCCCTTTTTGCCGAGAGAGAAAATGGAGTTTTGCGACTTCGCCGTGGATTTGAAATTTACCCTGGGGAGAAAGCCCTAGTGGTCGAGGATGTGATTACTACTGGCGGCTCTACTATGGAAACAATAGAAGTGGTGAAATCTTATGGAGGAGTTGTGGTGGGAGCCGCGTCCTTGGTGGACCGCAGCGGCGGACAGGCTTCTTTAGGAGTTCGTTATCATAGCCTCTGGACCCTCTCGATCCCGACCTATCGGCAGGAAAATTGTCCCATGTGTAAATCGGGCTCTAAACCGGTGAAACCTGGCAGCCGTGTCTAAGTTGTCCATTGTCAATTCCCAAGGTCTGTGTAGCTTGCGTTGGGCTTCGAAAAGTCTTGCCTCGGATTGTCAGCTCCTAAATGAATCAATCCTGCAAGGGGTCAAATCTCGGAGCCAACATTTGACAATTGTCAATTGACAACCTAAATGAATCGCAATCTCCGGCTGGAACTTCAATACGACGGAACGGATTTTCACGGGTGGCAAATTCAACCCAGTTTGCCGACCATTCAGGGAAGCCTTACTCAGGCCATTCACCGAATTGTTTCTGAGAAGGTGCACGTCAATGGCTCAGGACGCACAGATGCCGGAGCCCACGCCTTAGAACAAGTCTGTAATCTGTTGACCAGTTCCAAGATCCCTCTGGTCAATTTTCAAAAGGCCATGAATTCGGTCCTGCCTCCATCCATCCGAGTCCTAAGGATTGAAGAAGCACCAGAAAATTTTCATTCCCGGTTTGATGCCAAAATAAAGCATTATCGATACCGGATCTTGAATGCGAAAGGGTGTTCTCCCTTCGAATTCCGCTATCTTCACCACTATCCTCGACCTCTCGATTTTGCGAGGATGAGTCAGGCTGCCGAACTAGTATTAGGCGAACACGATTTCTCCGCCTTTTGCGACTCGGATACAGAGGTGAAATCCAGGATACGGCGCGTGGTTTCCTCGTCTTTTGTGTTTGACACTAGACATAATCTATTAGAATATAACATTTGTGCTAACGGCTTCCTCCACCATATGGTTAGAAACCTCGTGGGGACTTTTCTAGAGGTTGGAACGAGCAGATTAAGCGTCGACGATGTGAAAGCCATTCTGAAATCGAAGGCCCGGTCGAACGCAGGTCCTACTGCACCAGCCAAAGGGCTATTTCTTGTTTCCGTAAGCTACTGAGGCTGACCTTTCGCCTGATTTGATGGTTCCCACTGGTCGCAGAACCCAATTCCCCTCATAAGACACGATTCAAGCCGCAAGCGCGTAATTAGTAATTAGAGTAAGACTGGACCGACGACTAGATCCGCTTCTATCTGACATCCCCGCACCCTCTCCCCAGTTGGGGGGCGAGGGTGGCGGCGCAAGCCGTGTGAGGGCGTACGGAGTCTGTCCGCATAGTGGCGCGCTTTAGTATGAACTGATCAGTATATGCCCTTCCTTGCCACCGAAATTCAAGCCAATTTCGCAGGTCATCTGAAACAGGGTTCAGTGGAAGAACAACTTTTTCAGCAGATTGATTTGCACCGAATCCCACAACACGTTGCCATCATCATGGATGGAAATGGTCGCTGGGCCCAGAAGCGCCGTCTACCGAGAGTGGCAGGACATCGGGCCGGTATCCAGTCGGTGCGCGAGGCTGTTGAAACCGCCGCCCGATTGAAAATGAAGGTGCTCACCTTATACGCCTTTTCGGTTGAAAACTGGAAACGTCCCGTAGCAGAGGTTTCCACCTTGATGGGTCTTCTGAAAGAATTCTTGAAAAAGGAACTGAAGACCCTTTTGAAAAACGATATCAAGTTTGAGACATTGGGCCGTACTTTCGAATTAGATCCTACTA
>QHZP01000631.1 GCA_003224715.1 Acidobacteriota bacterium
CCTAATTCCACCATTCCGATCTTAACTTCATTCACTTCCAAGAACAAGAACGCTCCGGAGAATCCAATGAAAATTTGGCCTCGCCATGGGAATTGTGAGGGCCACTGGAAACCCAAGTTATGTGCCGCCGCAACGACTGCCCCCTCACCCCCTGCCCCTCTCCCCCGATGGGGGCGAGGGGAGAGTATCTCTTTTTTGATAGCCGCCCTCTCCAAGGGGGAGAGGGTGCCCGAAGGGCGGGTGAGGGGGGTGTTGCCTGCTGAGCGCAGGTTTGGCGTCACCGACATCTTTTCTAGCCGCATAACTTGGGTGAAATGGTTATCCATTGTCATTATCGCGGTCCTGCTTAGTTTCAATGCGTGTAGCCAGCCGGCAGCCACAGGGAAAACCATCGGCGTAACATTGTTGACCAAGGAACATGTTTTTTATCGTGACCTCGAGAAAGGTTTGCACGACAGCGCCAAGGAGAAGGGATTCGATCTGGTGGTCACTTCCGGCGACTGGGATTTGGCCAAGCANNNNTCTAGAATTTTATTGTCCAAAAGGTTGCGGCCATCATCGTCTGTCCAGTCAATTCCAAAGGCATTGGGCCGGCCATTGAAAAAGCCAATCAAGCCAGGATCCCGGTCTTTACGGCGGACATTAAGGCCGATGGAGGACAAGTGGTTTCGCACATTGCCTCAGACAATTACCTGGGCGGCAAGCTCGCAGGCGAGTACCTCGTCAAGGCCCTTAACGGAAAGGGGAAAGTGGCAGTGATCGACCAGCCCATTGTGGAGTCAACCATCCAGCGAGTGCGCGGCTTTGAGGAAGTTTTGCGAGGGTCTCCAGAGATGCATATCGTCGCCAAACCAAATGGTGATGGCGTTCGCGACAAAGCGATGAAGGCTGCGGAAGACTTGCTGCAGGGGTATCCGGAATTAAATGGAATTTTCGGAATTAATGACGATAGTGCCCTGGGAGCGCTTTCAGCCATTGAATCGGCAGGGCGTAAAGGCATCGTGGTCGTGGGATTCGATGCCATTCCCGAAGCACGCGCTGCGATTCTGCGAGATAGCGTTCTCAAAGCGGATGTAGTTCAAAATCCGCTGCAGATTGGCCAGAAAACCATCGAAACAATTGATCGCTATCTGAGAGGAGAAACGGTCCCGCCCCTGATTCCGGTCGAAGTGAGAGTGGTGGACAAAGCCAGCTTGGAAAAGGAAAAATGAGACACAACGTTAACTTCTGCAGAAAGCCACAGAGACACGGAGGCACGGAGAAAAAACGTGTGACGTAGATAGGTGCGGAACACGGATAAACGTTGATTAGGTCCTTGCTACGGAAGACTGAATTGAGCAATGAATCTTATTAGGCGTTTCAATAACTCTTTCGTAGGGTTTTGAGTCTCTCTTGGTGCTCTTTGTGCCTTTGTGGTGAATGCTTCTTGGGTTCTCTGGTTGTTAACATCTTTGTTTGGACTTTAAAGTTACGGAGATAGGGCATGTCCTTACTTGAAATGAGCGGCATCACCAAGCATTTCCCGGGAGTGCTCGCGCTGGATAACGCGCACCTGTCGGTGGAAGCGGGAGAATGTCACGCCCTGGTGGGAGAAAACGGGGCAGGGAAGTCTACCCTCATGAAGATTCTCTCGGGAGCTTACCGGGCGGATGCTGGCTTGATCAAGCTGGATGGAGAGACGAAACACATCGATTCTCCCATCGCTGCCCGCCGCTTAGGGATCACCATGATTCATCAAGAACTGAATCTGCTTCCGGAACTAACCGTGGCGGAAAATATTTTCCTGGGCCACGAAGTGGTTCGCGGTCCCTTGGGTTGGCTGGACAAACGGGCCATGGAAAAGAGATCCCAGGAACTGCTGGAAAGTCTTGGGCAGAAGCTGAGCGGGCGAGCCCTGATCAAAAAAATCAGTTTGGCCCAGCAGCAGATGGTAGAGATTGCCAAAGCGCTTTCGGTAAAGTCGAAGATCATTATTATGGACGAACCTTCGTCTATCCTGACGGACCGGGAACTCCATGAGTTATTTGATTTGATTAGCCGGCTGAAACAACAAAACGTGGCCATCATCTATATCTCTCACCGCCTGGAAGAAATTTTCAAAATTTGTGAGCGGGTAACGGTGATGCGCGACGGCAGGACCATTCAGACGGAAGGAACAGGAAAATTGAATCAGGATCAGATCATCCGTCTCATGGTCGGGCGAGAGATCGAACAGTTCTCTCCCTCGCAACATTCGCACCCGGGTGAAGAGATTTTGCGATTGGAAGCGATTGAAAAAGCCGGCAAACTGCACAACATCCACCTTGGCTTGCGCAAGGGAGAAATTGTTGGACTCACCGGATTGGTGGGGGCAGGAAGAACTGAGCTCGCTCGGGTGATCTTTGGGGCAGATCAACCCGACAGTGGGCGGATCCTCTTGGAGGGCAAACCCGTCAGTCTGCGTTCGCCGCGGCAAGCCATTGATCTGGGCATCGGGCTCTTGACCGAAGATCGCAAGACGCAGGGGCTGATACTCAACATGATGTTACGGGAGAATACGACGCTGGCTAGACTGAGCCGATTGGTGAAACGCGGGTTCATCAATGTATCTGCGGAAAGGAGCGTAACCAAAAAGTTTATCCGGGACTTGCTCATCAAAACACCCTCGACTGAGCAGAAAGTTCGCAATCTAAGCGGGGGTACCCAACAAAAGGTAGTGCTGGCTAAATGGCTCTTCACCGAGAGTAAGATTTTGATTTTCGACGAGCCCACGCGAGGCATTGATGTCGGAGCCAAGGCGGAAATTTATCAATTGATGTGGAAGCTGGTGTCGCAGGGCATTGCTATTTTGATGATCTCTTCCGAGCTGCCTGAAATTCTCAAAATGTGTGAACGTATTCTGGTCATGCACGATGGGGAAATAACGGGCGAGTTGAAACGGGAAGAGGCGGACCAGGAGAAGATCATGGCCCTGGCCATGGGTCTCAACCACCTTGCGCGAACTTCATGAAACATTCGTGGCGGGGATGGCTCCGTTCTGCCCCTCAATTCTTGATCGTTGTGGCGGTCGTGGCGGAATGCGGGATCTTTGCTATTTTGTCGCCAAGCTTCCTTGCGGTTGATAACTTTGTCAACGTAGCCTTGCAAATTGCCATTTACGGGATACTGGCCGTTGGCATGACACTGGTGATTATTACCGGAGGCATCGATCTGTCCGTGGGCTCGGTGGTGGCACTTGCGGGGGTTGCCACCGCCGGTTTGATGGAAAAGCTGGCAGGTCAGGCGTCCGTGGGCGTTACCCTGGCCATAGTTCTGGGA
>QHZP01000632.1 GCA_003224715.1 Acidobacteriota bacterium
GCAGAGTTGTTCCGGAGAATCCGCGAAATTGAGGCCGATCTTCAGCACCGGCAGCCCGATTGGCAAGAGCGGATGGCGCAATGGGAAGAGAAAGTGAAAGTGGGGCAACCAGACTGGACCGTGGTGCGACCGGAAGTCGAGGACATCTCAACCGGTGGACAAAAGTATCTGCCGCTTAAGGACGGCTCCTTTCTGGCCCAGGGTTACGCGCCCACGAAACACCGCGTCAAGATGACGGTGCGGACAGAAGTTCAGAACATTACGGCCTTCCGGCTGGAACTGCTGACTGATCCCAACCTACCGCTGGGTGGGCCGGGGCGATCCATCAAGGGGACCGGTGCCCTGACGGAGTTTGAGGTGGAGACCGCGCCGGCAGACGAGCCCGACAAAGTTACCCAGCTCAAGATCGCCAAAGCTACAGCGGACGTCAACCTTCCCGAAACACCTTTAGAGGCGATGTTCTTCGACAAGACCGACAAGCGCCGCGTGACCGGCCCGGTGGAGTTTGCCATCGATGGAAAGGAAGAGACAGCCTGGGGCATCGATGCTGGACCCGGACGGCGCAATCAACCACGCAACGCCGTATTCACGGTTGAGACGCCGATTGCCAGTCCCAAAGGCACGTTGCTGACCTTCTATCTGAGTCAAAAACACGGAGGATGGAACAGTGACGATAATCAGAACCACAACCTCGGTCGGTTCCGCTTATCCATCACCACCACGCCTGACGCGGTCGCCGACCCGCTCCCGAAAAACGTGCGGGACATTCTCTCCATTCCACGGAATCAACGCACGCCTGGGCAGATCCAGACCGTGTTTAGTTTCTGGCGAACAACCGTTCCCCAATGGCGGGAGGCTAATGCCAAGATCGAGGAACTGTGGCTACAACATCCCGAAGGGTCTTCACAACTGGCGCTCCAAGCCCGCCAGGAGCCCCGTGAGACGCATGTCCTGGCGCGGGGCGATTTTCTCAAGCCGGGTAAACCAGTGATTCCGGGTGTGCCGGCGTTTCTTCATCCCTTACGGGAAGAGGCGGCGCCAACCCGTCTCACTTTCGCCCAGTGGCTGGTGGATCGCAATTCGCCCACTACCGCCCGCTCCCTGGTCAACCGGATCTGGCAGACCTATTTCAGTATCGGGCTCGTGAGTACGCCGGAGGATCTGGGAAAACAAAGCGAGCCGCCATCGCACCCGGAATTGTTGGACTGGCTGGCCGTCGAGTTCATGGACCGCGGCTGGAGCCTTAAATCCATGCACCGGCTGATCGTTACTTCGGCCACCTACCGCCAGTCTTCCCACGTGACTCCAGAACTCTACAGTCGCGATCCTTATAATCGTCTGCTGGCTCGCGGGCCGCGGTTTCGCGTAGAAGGTGAGATCGTGCGGGATATCGCTCTGTCTGCCAGTGGCCTGCTGAGTCCGAAGGTCGGCGGTCCCAGCGTTTATCCACCCGCGCCCGACTTCTTGTTTGTGCCGCCGGCGAGCTACGGCCCAAAGAACTGGTACGAAGCGAAAGGAGAGGACCGCTATCGTCGCGCTCTCTATACCTTCCGCTATCGTTCGGTCCCGCATCCGATGCTTCAAACCTTCGACACACCTAACGGTGACATTTCTTGCGTTCGCCGGGCCCGATCCAATACTCCGCTGCAGGCGCTGACAACCCTAAACGAGCCGCTTTTTCTGGAATCTGCCCAGGCCCTGGCGCTGCGAACGCTGCAGGAGGGCGGCCAGACGGATACTCAACGCCTGGTCTACGCTTTCCGCCGTTGTCTGTCCAGAAAGCCGACCGAGCCAGAGTCTGCCGAGCTGCTGTCGCTGCTCAACAAGCAAAAAGGACGTCTCGCTGAAGGGTGGTTGAGCCCCTGGGACATGGCTGGGTACAACCCGGAACAGGCCCCCCAGCTCCCGAAGGGAACCACCCCCGCTCAGCTTGCCGCCTGGACAGCTGTTTCGAGGGTGTTGCTGAATCTGGATGAAACGATTACGAAGGAGTAGTTAGACTAAAGTCCAAGGTCCAAAGTCCAACGTCCAAGGTCCAACGTCCAAGGTCGGGTATGGGGCAAATTAAACGGTTTGAGGAAATAGAAGCTTGGAAAGAGGCTCGCATTCTGGCGAATCGAATTTACGAATTGTCCGACATGGGTTCTTTTTCGAAGGACTTTGGACTCCGCGACCAGATGCGGCGTGCTGTAGTATCGATTCTTTCGAACATCGCAGAAGGGTTTGAACGCGGAGGAGACAAGGAGTTTTTTCAATTTTCTTGCTCAGGACCTTGGACTTTAGACTTTGGACCTTGAACTTTGGACGTTGGACCTTAGACTTTGAACTTTGGAGTCACCCATGAACTGCCAGGATTATCTCTATCGAAACATGCACCCCAAGCTGGTTAGCCGCCGCTGGTTTTTCGAGCAATGCGGCATCGGTCTGGGCGCCATGGTGCTCGGCCACCTGCTGGCAGATGCAGGCTTGGCCGCGTCTGCAACGCAAGCGCCCGCCAATCCGCGCGCACTTAAGAAGCCGCATTACACACCCA
>QHZP01000633.1 GCA_003224715.1 Acidobacteriota bacterium
TGGCGCGACCTTCTGTAAGGACTGCCCTCAGTTTGTAGGGAGCTCTCGCATCCCAACCTGCCCGCTGTGTGGCGACATGTGTATCCCCGTTGGCGAGGCAAAAGAAAAGGAAGCGAGCACGGCACGCCAGGTGACCGCGGGTCCGTTTGTCGGACCCAGCTCCACTTTTGGCCTCGGAGATTTCGGAAGGGCGCTGCGCTATCCGTTAAAGCACCCCATCGGGCTGGTGGTTATCGCTCTTTTCTATGAGTTCCTGCGTCTGGGCGGAATCAAAACTCAGCTCATCGGCTTCTCCATTCTCTTTGGTTGTCTGGCATTGGTCATCAAACAGGTGGCTTGGGGCCGCTTCGAACGGTCGTTCATCCCCGAGTTCAATGATTTCTCCTGGGGAGATGACGTCCTTGGCCCTGCGGTGCTCGGCCTGGGTACAACCGTTGTTACCCTTGGTCCCTTCATAATGTTGGTGCTGGCGTTTCTGACCGGTTGGATTGGCAGTCCGGCAGCAGTGTCAAACTCAGTCCAGGCCCATGTTAAGTCGGGGGAATCTTCACTGACCGCCGAGGATCTCCAGGCTCTTATCAACAGTGAGAACCCCGAGAAAGATAGAGCCACCATGAAGAAGCTGCAGCAGCTCCACCCAGCGGCTCAGGCCAACGACTATGTGCAGAAACACACGCCCCATCAAGAGGCTGATTCCATGAAGGAATTGGTCTATCCATTAATGAATTCCACTGGACTGATGATGGCACTCGGGCTTTTGACGGTGGGTTGGGCTGTAGCGTACTACCCCATGGCTCTGGCCGTTGCTGGTTATAGCGAGGACTTCTGGTCCGTCATCAACCCCATGGTCGGACTGGACACCATCCGCCGCATGGGTCTGGTCTATGGCAAAGCTTTTTTCATGTACCTGGGAGTCCAGACCACCGGCTTCGTCCTGAGTATGATCGTCGCTGCCGTGACCTCTCCACTGACCTTGCCGTTGCTGGGCAACCTGCCTGCTAAGATGATTGGCGGCGTGATTGCTTTCTATTGCAGTTTGGTTGTGGCCTATATTCTGGGCTCGGCCCTCCACAAATGCGCTGACCGGCTGAATATTCCGATCGAGTGAATGGAGCATAAACAATCAAAGTTGGGAGCACGAGGCTCCCGCCGAGCCACTTTTAGAGTAATCAGGTGTCGTGCCTGTAAAGGATCATCAAAGGTAAAGATTTTCGACGGACACCGCCAAGCACCGCCAGGCAGTCGGGTGTGACAACCTTTCCCTCTGCGATTAAGACTCACTTCTTAGTCAAGTTATAACCTTGTCGCTTCAAGATTTCTTTCATCTGAGAACTGATGACTCTGATTGGTCCTCGGTAGCCACATCTTTGCGCTAATTTGACTACTTCCGCCAAACTCATTTCCTTGCCGTTTATCTCATATCTTGTTGGCATACACTCCCTTTCTGGGTTCGAATCGACTTGTCTAATTTATACGATCGAGTATCGAAAATCTAATTGACTTCGCCCTGCCCAGGGCGAGCGGACAACAAAGGCAAGCCAGAAGACGGTAGTACTTTCCAGTGGCCCCCTTTAATATCCGTTATTGGAACTGCCCATCGTTTCAGGGCGAAGGCCGAACGTAAGACATTCAAATCGGTCTAACGAATAAGATTCTTTGCCGGGTCTCGACTATGGGGATTGTATCCGAATCTGAAGGCAAAGCGAAGCTAGAAAACAGGGTACCGATGGCTGGAGAGTAAGTGTGGCTCGTCGCAAAGGCTCAACTTCGTCGATGGAGGGAAGCTATCGGGGCCGAGAGTAGCTTTCTTTAGCATCACTCCCGTGGCAAACCCAGAAGATAGGTGATGACTCCTTGAGTGAAATCCTTCTCAGCCTGCTTGGTGAATGGAGAGACACTCGGTTCGTAACCTCCTTCGGCGAAAGCCTCCTCGGTCGGCAGATACCCCAGCCAACCATTACAATATCCAAAATAGAATGTATAGGGGTATGGGGATTGGTTCCGTATGTTCATAGCTACCTCACAGAAAAGCTCCAACGGCGCCGCCCATATAGCAGTCTCGTTATTGATTTTCAAAAACCGAACCGGTATACGAACCATCCTCGTGGCTCCATTTGTTACCCGAAGGTAATCTCCCAAGTCCT
>QHZP01000654.1 GCA_003224715.1 Acidobacteriota bacterium
CGTTAGGCCGATCATGGACGCATCAATGAAGCAATCATCCCAGGATTTGTGGCGAAATCTAGGATTGGGAATATTCGTTGTTGCCGTAGCACTCGGCACGCTTTATGTGTTTCCAGCGTTAAGCTACGTCTCGATCGTAGGGTACGGATTTCCTGCCTCACTGCTTGTTTTGGCTGGGTACGCTACTTGGCTCATTTTGCAACACGTCAACAAGAGGCTGGCTCAAGCCTTTTTGGTGGCCTTTGCATCGCCTATTCTCTTTTTCCTAATTTTTCTGCTTATGACGCCACACCTCCCATTCATGATCATTGCTCCAACCTTTTGTTTGTGGCTGGCGCGAAGAATTCTCGCAAGGCATCGACAACAGGAGAGACAAGGTAATATTCCAGGTATTAGCTAGCTTCTGACGGTTCCACCAGCGGATCGTTTCCTGTTTTGCTTTGTTGCAGCTCTGACCCGGTGCTAAACTAAAGCCACCTCTAAGCGCTCAGGTTGGGGACGGGTTTCTTCTTTCTTCCGGTCAAGCAGTCCAGTCCCGACCGGGCACACTAGCAGCGATTCAATGGCCTAACTGAGCGCTGCACCGGACTTTTGCCACTCCCGTTCTCGGTAACTTGGAAAAGTTCGTCGCGGCAAAAAGCCGGTGAGCTTATGGCCGTTAGGCGCCGGGCGACGAAAGAAATCATCGCGCATTGGCCTGAGTTAATTCGGCAGAACGGCAGTGCAGCCGAAAGTCGAAGGAATAGCAACATGAATTTCAAAATGCTGATTGTCATTCTTCTCCTAAGCCTGAGTGCTACGGCACAGACCAACAAGCCTTCACGCAAAATGGCGGTTACGTTCGACGATCTTCCTTACGTTGCTGCCGGACAGTCACCGGACTTACCCAACGCTCAGCGCGCAACGAAAGAAATCCTGCGCGTTCTGCAAACACATCGTGTTCCTGTCGTTGCGTTTGTCAACGAAGGCAAATTGCAAGTGACCGGCGAGGTGGATGCGCGGATTGCTTTGTTGCAGCAGTGGGTTGATGCCGGGATGATTTTGGGCAATCACACGTACTCGCATCCTGATTTCAACGCGCTCACGGTCGAGCAATTTCAGGACGAGATTATCAAAGGCGAGGTCGTCACACGTCGCCTCATGCAATCACATCAGCCGTACCAACTCTATTTTCGCCATCCGATGACGCACACGGGCGATACGCAAGCCAAGAAAGAAGCGATTGAAAGTTTTCTGGCAGCACGGTGTTATAAAGTCACGCCGCACACGATTGAAAATTCAGATTTCATCTTCAACGTAGGCTATGTCCGCGCACTACGCCATGAGGATGAGGCAATGGCAAAGAGGTTACGCCAGGCATACCTCGATTTCACCATGGCTGCCACTGAATTTGCCGAACGCATCTCGCTGCAAATCTTCGGTCGTGAAATCACCCAGACGTTGTTGCTGCACGCTAACGATGTCAATGCAGATTATTTGGAGGAAATGCTGAGGCGCTTTGCCGGGCGCGGGTATCGTTTTGTGACTTTGGATGAGGCAATGAGCGATCCTGCCTATGAAACGAAAGATGCATATGTCAGCCAATTCGGGCCGACTTGGCTCTGGCGGTGGATGAAAAGCAAAGGGATGGAGGTGACCCTGATCCACCACCTAATTTGGAAATTTGCGGAGAGTTGGCCTGTCGCGCCGGATAGCGCGTGCACATGCTAGGTGAAGAAAAAATGCCATAACCTTTTCGTGATGTTGACCATATAAAATTAGGTGGTGGATTTAGGGTGAACTTCAAAGACGACCCTGAGCCACCGCGCTGGGTGTCGGATTTGTATCGACAAGGGTAACTGATGCAACCTCTTCTCAGCAGGGGGCAGTCCGTGCCAAAGCGAGTGCGACGATCTATAGTTTGCAGGCCAAACGATAACTCATGACCTCGTAAGATTCTGGTCGTGAAACCAAGAAAGACGAGGCGCTCTGCTCCTTGAAAACGCACCTAACAAACAGGTTCCAGCCGACTCGCAAAAAGCGCGAGCGGCTGAACTTGGGCCGTTAGGCTTTTCAAAAGCCCAGTAGAATTGATGAACCTGATACCTCTGCTTCCCTTCTTACTTCTTGCATCTTTCGGGGCATTCCCCACTGGCAAGGGGACAACCAAGGATGGAGATTCACTGCCCGTGTTGACGGTGTGCGAGGTTCTTGAACAACGTCGACTGCGCAATGATAGGCCAGTCGCACTTGTGGGTGTCTTAGGAAGTACCGACGAAGGTCAGTGGCTTTTTGACAAGGGTTGTCGAAAACAAGTTCTGACCAGAGGATTTGCTTGGGAAAATGACATTTGGCTCAAGTGGGACCCGTCCGGTGCGCCTGAGCCTTCTTTAATGAGCCGCGTGGATCAGACTCAACTCAAAAACAAGCTTGATGTGGTCAAGCAGCGAAATCAGCTTCGGGATTTTCGCCATGGGAGCTTGGATTTTAGCGACCGTTGGGTGGTTGTTTTGGGTCGTTTTCAATCGCGGACTGACCTCAAGCCCCCTAAGGGAAAGGGCCCGGGAAGAGACTGGGGAACCGGGTACGGCCACTTGAATGGCAGTCCAGCTCAACTCTTGATCAAAGATGGTTCTGTCAACTACCTCACGAACTAGAGTGGGATAATGCCGGCTCCAGGCAATTTCAGTGGGGCCCGAAGCCTAACCCACCGTTCCAGCGGACTGGCAAGAACCGCCAGCCGCTGAATGCCTGATCGTTAGGCTCAAAGTTCTTGTTGGCTCAAATACTACGCAACTCAGAAATGGTTTCAGTTCAAAGACAGATTAACGATGCTGATTCGAGAGTGGTGTCCTTTGCAGACAAGTGGAAAGAATACCGTACGCGTCGACTGATGTTTTATTTGTCGTGGCTCGTTATCCCCACCGTTGCTGGGCTGCTGGAGTCGCAGTATCTTTTCATTTTTGCTGGACTCTGCTTCATCGTGAGTACCTATCGTTTTTGCTACTGGCACTGCCCAAAGTGCCATCAATACTATCTCGTGAAAAAGTATCGGTCGAATTTTCTGGCAAGGAAGTGCTTGAATTGCTCCTTGCCTCTCTGGGGCGATAAGTAAGTCCACGAAGACAAATCTGAAAGAACCCAGTGTGATCGTTACCACTGTTGTAGGGATCGTACCTAGAATACAGTCGCAAGGTTCCTTTCCTAACCGTTGCAAGCCCACGGGTACAGCCACGATTCTTTTGCTCGCCACCAGCGCGCTCACTGGTGGTTTGTTGGTTGTTTGGTGCATTGGTCATGGAGGCGGCGTTTGGCGTTTAGTGATCCAGTCCGCCCAACCGTCGCCTGAAGCTGACCCGGCCATTGCGTTCTTTTTGGAAGCGGCGGTGAGAAGCTCCAAAGTCATCTCCGTCTCCACAGCAGCGGGCGGCCGGGCAGCCTAGCCGAGAATCGTTAGGCCACTTCAAAACAA
>QHZP01000092.1:0-12655 GCA_003224715.1 Acidobacteriota bacterium
AAGCGTTCATCCAGCAAGCCAGGGATCATTTGAAAGAGGACTTTCTGCCCAAGATTCGCCAATGCCTCGAAGTGCTGGAGGAAGAGGACCTTTGGTGGAGGGCCCATGAGAATAATAATAGCGTGGGAAACTTGATGCTCCACCTTACTGGCAACGTACGACAGTGGATTGTCTCGGGAGTTGGCGGAGCGCCTGACTTGCGGGAACGATCTAAGGAATTTTCCGAGCGAAATGGCATTCCGAAAAAGGACCTCCTTCTAAAATTGGAAGAAACCATGGTCCAGGCGGATCAAGTTCTGTCTTCGTTATCTCCACCCTACTTGCTGGAACAACGGACGATCCAGGGATTTCGGAGAACCGTTCTCGAAGTCATCTTTCATGTGGTGGAGCATTTCTCTTTTCATACGGGCCAGATTATTTATATCACGAAGCTCCGTCGCGGAATTGATTTGAGATTTTACAACTTATGAGTACCTCCAAACGTTTCCAGTCTCGCTCGCAGCGAGAGATCAACCAGGACAGTTTCATCCGGGAATGGCCGGAAACAGGTTTGATCCTCTTCAACAGTCCTGGCGATCCCAAACCTCAGATCAAGCTTGATCAAGGACGGATTACCGAATTGGACGGCAAGGCAGAGGCGGAATTTGATCTCATTGACCGCTTCATCGCCCGTTATGCCGTTGACTTGTCAGTCGCAGCGGAAAGCATGGCTATGGATTCCCTCTCCCTGGCGCGTATGCTGGTGGATTTCCAGGTCCCTCGTGAAAGAGTTGTAAGAATCATTGGTGGCTTAACACCTGCCAAAATCATGGAGGTTGTCAACTGCCTCAACGTGGTTGAAATGATGATGGCACTGCAGAAAATGCGCGCCCGCAAGACTCCCTCGAACCAGGCGCACGTGACCAACAAAAAGGAGAATCCGGTTTTATTGGCAGCAGATGCGGCTGAAGCCGTGGAAAGGGGATTTTCTGAATTAGAAACTACCGTAGGAGTAGCCCGGTATGCGCCGTTCAATGCCATGGCTGTCTTGATCGGGTCTCAGACGGGGCGCGGGACCGCCCTGACCCAATGCGCCGTCGAAGAGGCTCTCAGTCTCAGGCTGGCCTGGCTGGGACTGACTACCTACGCAGAGACACTTTCGGTCTATGGAACGGAGCAAGCGTTTCACGACGGCGATGATACTCCCTGGTCCAAGGCGTTTCTGGCTTCAGCCTATGCCTCTCGCGGCATCAAAGTGAGATTTACTTCTGGCACCGGGTCCGAAGCCTTAATGGGCCATGCCGAAGGGAAGTCCATGCTCTATCTGGAAACACGCTGCCTGATGGCCATCAAGGGTGCCGGTTCCCAGGGGGTGCAGAACGGTTCCATAAGCTGTATCGCTTTGCCGGAATCTTTGCCTGGGGGCGTCCGGGGTGTATTAGCGGAAAATTTGATTGCAGCGCTGCTGGATCTGGAAGTAGCTTCAGGTAATGACGCGATGGCCTCTCATTCTCAAATACGCAAGGCTTCCAAACTGATGCTTCAGTTCTTGCCTGGAACCGATTTTATTTTTTCCGAAGACAATCTCTTCGGTGGCGGCAATTTTGATTCGGAAGATTTGGATGACTACACGGTCTTGCAGCGCGACATGCAGGTAGACGGCGGCGTTCGCCCGGCGCGGGAAGATCAGGTCCTCGCGGTTCGAAGGCGGGCGGCGCAGGCCATCCAGGCCGTTTTTGCCGAGCTAGGACTTCCAGCCATCACCGACCAGGAAGTCGAGGCTGCTGTGATCGCTCACAGTAGTTCAGACATGCCCGATCGGAATGTGGTGGCGGATCTTGAGGCGGCAGAGAATTTTCTAAGGCAGGGCAGAAACGGGCTGGATGTCATTCGGGCTTTGGCCCGGCACGGATTTCAAGATGTAGCGGGGAAGATCTTGGAAATTCAGAAACTACGGGTTTCCGGAGACTACCTCCAAACGTCTGCCATTGTTTTGGCGGGATCGAGCCTGTCCAGCTCACTCAAAGATTCAGGCAGTCCTATGAGCCCGGCGAATCGAACAGCAGGTGGGCTTCGCGTGTTAAGCGCGATCAATGATCCCAACGATTATCAAGGGCCAGGTACCGGATATCATCTGGGCCCGGCACGCTGGCAAGAAATTGCCGATATCCCGCAGGCCACCGATCCCAGGAAAATCGGCGCAGTTGTTCCAGGGAAAGGTCAGGGGTTGTTTCAAGAAACGGGTGAAGCCAAAACCAGTGAAGACGCACAGGAAATTGTTATTGCAGTAGGCCCCGCTTTCGGGTCAAGACTCGACTCGACCCTTCTGGGTCTTCCGCATCGAGAGGTCTTACAAGCATTGATGGAAGGCGTGCAAGAGGAAGGGATGAAAGCGCGAGTTGTGAAGATATATTCCACCTCGGATTGCGGCTTTATCGGCCACGCTGGCGCTCAGTTGAGTGGATCGGGAATCAGTATTGGGATTCAATCCAAGGGGACCACGGTGATTCATCGCCGAGATCTCCAGCCGCTCAACAACTTGGAGCTGTTTCCCCAGGCTCCCAACCTGACCTTGAAGTCTTATCAGGTCATTGGACGTAACGCGGCCAAGTACGCCAAAGGCGAGCCGGTACTACCTGTTCCCGTTCAAATCGACAATATGGCTCGTCTGAAACACATTGTGAAAACCACCATCCTGCACTTGCGGGAAACCGAACTCGTAATCAAAGAGAAGGGACCCCAGGAAGTAGTCCTTGGTAGAAAGATATGAAGGAGAATCCCCATCCTCAGAATTATCCTCTTGCTGAAAAGCAGCCGGAACACCTGAGAACGCCGTCAGGGCTTCCCTTGCAAGAGATTACTCTCAAGGCCGCCTTGAACTGCAGAGGCCTTGGAGATTCAAGCCAAGTTGGCCGAGACCGCCGGTAGACCTCAGTTGGCGGGAAATTTCAGGCGTGCTGCCGAACTGGCAGGAATTCCGGAAGATAGGATAATGACGATTTACAATGCATTGCGACCTGGGCGAGCCAGCCAGGTCGAATTGTTAGAGCTGGCTGAATCGTTGGAAAGGGAATACCGCGCCCCTCGCTGCGCCAAGCTACTACGAGAAGCGGCCGACGCCTACTTTAGAGCTTGAGCTCTCCCATGAAAATAGCAGAAAACCGAGCCCCGACCGTCAGGGAGGGGTAGACCCGGCAGGTTGCCTCAACGCCACAGGACATCCCCCTGCACCCCCTTCAAAGGGGGAATCAGATTTTCATCCTTCGTGGCACTGCTCCAGGGCGGCATGAAGGGCTCCCGTGAAAATCAGGGAGCCAAAGGCGAAGCCTTCGGGTGGGTCCTTCCGGTTCAGGACAACCCACTCTGTACCCATAGGTGTTAAGTCTAGAATGTGGGAGGCGCGCTCCGCGCGGCGACCAGCGCGGGTTCAACAGGAAGTCTTGCTCTTGCTCGCCCCTGGGGCGATCTATCGAGTAAGAGCGCGAGCAAGAGTCAGATGACATTTTGGCACATACCTGGATTACGTCTTCTGAAACTCGGTCGAAAGACTGAATTTCCCCCATTCCAGGATGAATTTCCCGCCGCTGCCTTGTTTTTCCAGCTTGATGGTCAATTCTTCGACTGGATTGTCACTCTTTTGGTAGGTCAAAGGGACCTCCACAACGGTAGACTTGTCTTCCTTTTGAATCAATAAGTGCCACTTCTCTTTGGCTACCAGCTTAGCTCTCAGGACATATTTCCCTTTACTCACGACCTTATTACCAAACTTCAGGGAAACATCCGTCGACAACGTTGTGGCCGCGTCAGCGCCCATCCGCCACTCTTCGCCTGGAGCAATCAGGCTTTCAATATCGCGCCCTTTCAAGGTGGGACTGCCATAGTCAATCGAGACTCTTCCGCCATCAATGGACAGGCTGGCCTCACCACGCTTGTTGGGCGACTGAGCAAGTACTCCCAACAGGAACGCACCCAGGGCAATGATTCCCAAGAGGATTTTTTTCATTCAGGTTTTCTCCTTCGTTCTAGGTTTGAATTGTAACTAAATCCCCAACTCGCATTGGGCGCCATTATACTTTGATGAATTGCTCAATACAACGACCGTGAATGGGATTGGATCTGGGGAATCACTTCCTCGTTAATCGTTTATATGCAGAATTCCCTTCATTTGTTATCAGTTGTTGGTATAAACTCAGCCGCTCCGAGGAGTGGGCTGGCTCGCAATGCGGTTACCGATGTTACTGTCCCTCGCTGGCGCTTCGCGCTTTCGGAAGGCGTTGAACTATAAAGTCCGACAAATGATCGCAAGCCGCAATTCTTTGCCGATTCCGCATTCTGGATCGTCTCCTTTCAAGCCGAGGGGGCGTTGACCTCATCAATCTGCTCCTCAACTGGGAGTAGTCGGGCTGCTGGATACCCTTCTTACTCACAAATTTTTGGCCCACCCAGCCCTGAAGAATTTCTCGCCGAATCTTGCCGGTCTGAAGTGAAACCTCCATACGGCACCCCTTGTTTTGCTTGCTCGTGATAAAGAAGTTTTGTTAACTTACAATAACATCAACCTGGCCGAGGCGATAGTTTCAGAGAGCCGGCGGGATGTTACCTTTTGTGTTGATGCTCCGGCGGGTCACATTGCCAGAGCAGCCGGGAGATTTCCTTGAAAAGGCAAAAGACTTTAGTCATTGATGTCGTCTTCCTGCTTTTACTTTTGATCATCGTATCGGTTGTCTTCCTGGACCGGCCTCATCTCTTCCCTCGAAGCTCCCAGGAACTCAATCTGGAAATGAGGCTCCTGCCTCTCTATGCGCTGTACTCCTTCTTACGCATGCTCGGTGCATACATCCTTGCGTTGATCTTTTCTATCACCGTGGGATATTATGCCGCCGTAAACCTTCGTGCCAGGAAATGGATCCTTCCCGCTCTGGATATTTTTCAGTCGGTTCCGATCCTCGCTTTCTTCCCTGCGGCAGTTTTCTTTTTCATCCGGCTCTTTCGAGGTCACCCGATCGGCGTGGAGTTTGCCGAAGTGTTCCTGATTTTCACCAGTCAGGTATGGAACATGGCCTTCAGTGTCTACGAGTCCATCACCACGATTCCGGAAGACCTTCTGCTGGCCGCCGATGAATTTAATGTTCAAGGATTGCGTCGTTGGCGACGTTTGATCCTTCCCGCCTGCGTTCCCAAGTTAACTTACAACAGTATGCTCTCTTGGGCAGGGGGCTGGTATTTCTTGACTGCCAGCGAAATCATTGCCATTGGACCTGCTCGTTATACTTTACCAGGGTTAGGGAGTTATATTGGTCAGGCTATGGATTCTGGAAGAATGGATCTGATGCTAGCGGGACTTCTTAGCTTGATTGGCCTGGTGGTACTGCTTTACATCCTGGTCTGGAATCCGGCCAACTGGTGGTCTCAGAATTATCTCTACGAAATGTCGGCGGCGGGTTCGGGCAGGACCCCAATGCCTGCCATAGCCCGCTGGATCCGGCGCTCCCGTGTATTGAGCTTTGTCAAGCAACATCTCTTGTTCCCGGGAGGCCGGTTGCTAGTTCGACTTAGTGCGGCACTTGGCCAGTTTACATCCAGCCGTGACTTCCGACTTGGCTTGAGCCTAATTTTTGCAGGATTTCTGGTCCTCTTGGGTTACGGAATATTTTTGACTGTCAGAAGTCTATTTCGGCCTTTAGCCCCTGAGGTTGCTGGAATTCCACTAGCAATCCTGTTAAGCTTCCTGCGCTTGTTGGTAGCCTATTTGCTAAGTCTCGCCTGGACCATCCCGGTAGCCATTCTGGTAGGGCAAAGCAAAAAATTGGCGCGTTGGATATTGCCCGTCGTGCAAATTACGGCTAGCATTCCGGCCACAGCTTTTTTCCCGTTGCTGGTCATTCTCACTTTAAGCTACGGGTTATCCATGAATGGTGTAGCCATTCTACTGGTGTTGACGGGCATGCAGTGGTATCTTCTTTTTAATCTGATTGCCGGCGTGCTAAACATACCAGCTGATTTAAAGGAGGTCTCGCAAGCTTTGGGCCTCAGTGGATGGCGGTATTGGAAGAGAGTTCTCTTCCCAGCCATACTTCCCAGCCTCGTTACCGGCAGCATCACCGCCTGGGGCGGCGGCTGGAATGCTCTTATCATTAGCGAGTTTGTAGAAGCCAAAGGTCAGATCCACCGCGTGAGGGGAATTGGTGCCCTGCTTGACCAGGCCACCTACCAAAAGGGAGATTTGCAGGTCATTGTCTGTGCCGTTATGAGTATGGTGGTAGTCATCACCGTCATCAATAAAGCTTTTTGGCGACCGACTTATGCCTACGTCTCAGAAAAATTTAAAATGGAATATTGACAGGACGAACACAGCTGAAATTGGAGATGTGGGAGAAGCCAGGCCTTCCCAACTCCCGGTGATTGAAGTCAGGGGAGTTGACAAGTATTACGATACACACATTCAAATCCTGGCAGATATCACACTCGATATTTTCCCTAAGGAATTTGTCGCCATTGTCGGAGCCTCTGGGTGTGGCAAATCCACCCTGCTGCGGATCATCTCCGGTTTAATTCCTCCTACCCGAGGGCAGGTGCTTTACAAAGGTGAGATCATCCTAATGCCTCATCCTGATATCTCAATGGTTTTCCAAAGCTTCGCACTCTTTCCGTGGTTACCAGTGGTTGACAATGTGGCGCTAGGTTTGGAAGCCAGAGGGATTTCGGAATTTGAGCGTTACAAAAAAGCAGAAAAGTATATCGACATGGTTGGCCTGGGGGGATATGAAAGGGCTTACCCCAAAGAACTCTCCGGTGGAATGAAACAACGAGTTGGACTGGCCCGAGCCTTGGCGACTGAGCCAGAGGTGCTCTGCATGGATGAACCGTTTTCTGCGTTGGACGTTCTAACTGCCAAAAACCTGCGTGATCAAGTAATAGACCTCTGGCAATTACATACCTTGCCTCTGCAAAATATCATTTTGGTTACTCATAGCATTGAAGAAGCGGTTTATATGGCCGACCGGGTTCTTGTCTTGACAAGAAATCCGGGCCGCATAGCTCAGGAAGTTAACCTGTCTGGTTTAGAACGGCCTCGGCATAAGGAGGCTAAAGAGTATCAGCAGCAGGTCGACAAAATTTATTCTCTGGTTGTGTAACAGAAGGAGCGAATTGCATGGATCCTTTGCCTCACGCCAATATTGGAAGGGTAACGGGATTGATCGAACTAATTCGAGACAAACCCGGAAAGCATGATGTCTTCCGTCTAGGGCAACATCTCCATTACGAATTGGACGACCTCCTGCCTGTCACCGAAGCTGCCAAGCTGTTGGGATTTGTGAAAATTGAAGCCGGCGATATTGAGCTAACCAATCTAGGAGTAGAATTTGCAGACGCGGATGAAAATGGCCGGAAAAATATCTTTAAGAGCCGGATTGAGCATCTGCCCATTATTCGTCAGATCTATCAAGCTCTGCACAGAAAAAGAAAGAAAAGGATCTCTCGCGAGGCTATCTTGGAATCGCTGTTGACCCATTTTTCCGCCGTGGAAGCCGACCGTCAGCTCCAGACTGCCATCAACTGGGGCCGTTACGCTGAGTTATTTTCTTACGATGTGGATTCGGAGGAGTTCTATTTTAACGGAAGCTAGCACTTCATTTTAAAGCCACGAGTCCTCATAAGAGAAGCAGCGGCTGGCCCGGAGTTTATCGCTCCGGGTATGTCACACTGTCGAGCCATTTTCGACAAGGGTCCATCAGGTCTTGGGTTTTTCCTCGTGTTGGTCCTGACTTTTAGTCTCATCATCTTGTCCACTGAGGGCCTTTTTGAAGGAGATAATGCCTTCACCCAGAGACTTTCCCAGGGATGGAAGCTTTTTGGGTCCAAAGACAAGAAGGGCGATGACCATGATGATTAATATCTCAGGCAATCCGAGTTGACCGAACAAAAGCACCTCCCACCAAAAAAATTGCCAGCCATCCCATTATAACGGTTTTGGCTGGCAATCGCGATTCTATTTCTTTTTTTTCGATTAAGCTCTTACTTCTTTTCCTCTTTCTTCTCCTCTGTTCCTTCTTTCTTTGCCTTCTTCTTCTTCTTCTTATCTTTCCCTTCGGCCTTTCCTTCCGCTTTCTTCTCTTCCTGCGGTTGAGCATAGCTCACCACTGCCATGGACATGGACAGAGTCATCAAGGCGGCGAAGATAAGGGTTAACAGCTTCTTCATGATTAATCCTCCTTAAGGATTGTAGGTTTTGCCGAGAACATTCCCTCGGCCTGTTAGGTTGGTTAGAATGGTTTGCATACAATTGTTACGCGAGATAATCAGCATGAATATGGCCACATCATGAAGGCTGTCTCGCCTAGCTATAAGTAAGAGTTTGATAAAGACTTAGTGTGATTTTAGGAAGAAGGAAGACTCATTACTTCCTGGGTTGACTTGAGACAGTCTGGATAGTGGTTTTCGAACGCCCTTCAAACTTGCTCATATGTTTATCGATTACTGAATTGTGGCATTTTGTCTCGTGGGGCGTTTTGGTCGAGTCACTCTTCCTTAAGATCAATCCCAAATCGTTCAGCCATGCGATAAAGAGTTCTGCGGTTAATTCCCAAGATATCGGCGGCCTGCGTTCGGTTGTACTTGGTTCGTTCTAGGACGTGCATTAAGTATCGCCGTTCCAACTCGTCCAACACAGGCATGTCTTCGTACAACTGGCGCTGATGAAACTTTATCTTGGTGTTCATCTTGGGAGGCAGGTCATCAACCATAATGATGCCTCCTTTGCAGAACTGGCAGAGTCGCTCGACGGTATTCTCCAACTCCCGGACGTTGCCGGGCCAGGAATAGTTCACCAAAGCATCCACCACCTCGTGGGAAATTGCCGGGCGCCCTTTCTCATCCGGTAGATGTTTGTTCAGAAAATGCGAAATCAAAGCCGGGATGTCCTCTCGACGTTCCCGGAGAGGGGGGAGCTGGATGATGATTACGCTGAGACGATAGAGCAAGTCTTCGCGAAATTTCCCTTCCTGCACCAGCTCTTCCAGGCTCCTATTGGTGGCCGCGATCACACGCACATCCACTTTGATGTTCTTGACGCCTCCGACCCGCTTTATCTCCTGTTCTTGTAAGGCTCGGAGCAGCTTAACTTGCATAGCCGGCGTTGTGTCACCGATTTCATCCAGAAAGAGTGTTCCTCCGTCAGCTTCTTCAAACAGTCCAATCTTGTCGGTGGTAGCGCCCGTAAAGGCACCCTTCTGATAACCGAACAGCTCGCTTTCCAGCAGGGTTTCCGTGAGGGCACCACAATTAATGGCCAGGAAGGATTTTTCCCGTCGCGGGCTGTTGAAATGAATTTGTTTGGCCACCAGCTCTTTCCCGGTTCCGCTCTCCCCTGAAATTAGAACGGTGGATTTTGAATGGGCTACATTGGCAATCGATTTGTAAACTGCCAGCATCTTGGGGCTGCTGCCTATCAAGCTGGTTGAGGGTTGAGCCATTTCCAACTGTGTCCGCAGGCTCTGATTTTCTTTGATGAGCTGCTTCTTTTCCAGGGCTCGCTTCACCACTGCCTTGACTTCATTAATGTTGAAGGGCTTGCTGATGTAATCGAAGGCTCCTTCTCGCACGGCTTCAATAGCGGTCTCTAAGGTCCCGAACCCGCTGATCAGGATGACTTCAGAATCAGGCAAGAAGCGCTTGAAATTCTTCAATACATCCAGGCCGGTAAGGCGGTTTTGAAGGTTAATATCACTAATGATGACGTCAAATTTTCCTTGTTTCCCTAATTCTATAGCAGCCTGGGGATCTTGGGAGCTGGTAGTTTCAACCTTGAATTCCTCCAGGATCTCCTGAATGAAGTCACACGTCAGTTTGTCATCATCAACGATGAGTATCTTTTGCATAGGGAATAAAGAGAAATCTGAACTAAGCAAGGGCTGACGCCCTTGATATCCCACCGAGGAGCACGGGCGAAAGCCCGAAGCGCAAGCGAGAACGTAACCGCCTCGGCCCTCGCTGGCGCGTCGGGCTCCCAAACTCACCGAGAAACAAGAACAAAATTCTCGGTTCGATCCACACAACCGGCTAAGCTTGGAGGACTGGAACTTCGGCAGGGAGAGAAATCGAAAAAGTGGTCCCTTCGTGTACGGTGCTTCGGACTTCAATTTCCCCGCCGTGTTCTTTGATGATGGCTTTGCAGATTGTCAATCCCAACCCTGTACCTAGACCGATTTCCTTGGTAGTGAACATGGGCTGAAAGAGTTTCTCGAGGTGCTGCGGCTGGATTCCTTGACCGGTATCTGTAATCTTAATGGACACCAGTTGGTTGGAATTTGACTCCGTCTCGATCAAAAGATGGCCCCCGTTGGGCATCGCATCCAAGCTGTTGTTGATCAGATTAAGCAAAACCTGTTCTAATTGCTTTCGGTCCGCCTGGATCAGGGGCAGGTCTGCCCGCAGATGGTGATCAAATTCGACGTTCCGAAGAAGAAGCGTCGGCTTGATCAGGGCACTGACTTCCTGAATCAACTGGTTCAAGTTGACGGCTGCCAAATCCAGTTTGGGACGGCGTGTCGCATCCAGCAACCGGCGGACGATTTCGCTCAAACGGCGAATTTGAGACTGAATGAGAATCAGCTTTTTCAAGATGAATTCATTGCCGCTAAACGACTCAATCAACAGCTGGACATGACCCGAAATCAGGTTTAGCGGCGTGCCGACTTCATGAGCGAAAGTGGCCGTCAACTGGCCAGCCACGGCTAGCCGCTCCAAACGGACCAGCTCGAGCTGCATCTTCAACAGCTTCTCGTTAAGTTCTCTGAGCTCCCAGTTGCGCTTGGTCAGCTCGGAGGTGGCGTTTTCCACTTTGGATTTCAATTCCACGTTGAAGTTGTTGATTCGCTCGATCAGACTGATGCGTTCTGTGGTGGCCTCGCGGATCTGGCGCAGCATTCGATTATAGCTGGCCGCAATCATCCCCAGTTCATCCGAGGAGCGCAGGCTCACCTCAGCTTTAAGATCGCCCGCTTCGGCCTTGGCCATGGCTTCTTGAATTTTCTTAACCGGGGTGTGTATCGTGAACCTGAACAGCACATTCAACAGGACAATCAGCAAGAGAATCGCCGCCGGAGCAAAAATAATGGCCACGCGCAGATTTTGCTGGGTGATGCGGTCAGCCTGCTTTAGCGAGGTGAGAACACTCACACATCCCAGAATCTTTTGTTGGTTGGTCTTCGGAATCCGGTGGTAAATGGGCACCACAATATCCCAGAACCTCTCATCGCCATCGTCATGCAGATGCGCCATCGGCTTGCCCGCGCCGATTGCCGATCGGATTTCATCGGTTACGGGGATATTGTTAGTCCGGGAGGAGGTCGCAACAAATTCTGGTTCCTTCTCTTTCAACCCAAAGACAGAAATCTCCCTGATGCTGCGATTGATTTCAACGGCATCCAGTAGATCACTCTCCACATCCTCAGCGAGAGGAATTTGGGCGCCTTTGCCCAATTCCTTGGAGATTTCATTGGCGGCCTTAGTGGACCGCTCTTTGAGGTCGTTGACAATGATATCCGCAGAAATCTTGTTGATCACAAAAGTGACCGCAAACACCACTACGACGACGACCAGAGAAAGCAACAAGGTCACTTTTGCCGGCAAAGAAAAAGTTCGCATAAGGATTCCTCGTGGACGCACTGGTCTAAGCTCCCCGAATATTTCTCTCCGCTGGAGCGATGCACAAACAGCGCGCCATGCGTAATACAGCCATCACCGCTATATTACTTAAAAACGGCTCAAGAAAAAAGTTCAACCTGAAGAGACTTAGGAACGGAACCACTGGGTTAGCTCACGACTTACAAGGCCTGCTTATGCCTTATGGATCGGTAATGTCACGGTGAAGTCAGAGCCTTGCCCTAAGGTGCTTTGAACCTCAACTTTACCTTTATGGGCTTCGACAATGTGTTTGACGATGGATAGCCCCAATCCGGTTCCCCCCTGATCCCGCGACCGGGTCTTATCCACGCGGTAGAACCGCTCGAAGATTCGTGACAGCGCAGAAGAAGGTATACCCATGCCGTTATCCTTGACATGTACTTCCACCGAAGCCACGTTCGCACTCAGCTTCACTTCCAGGGAGATTTTTCCTTCCTCGGGGGTGAACTTGACGGCATTGTCAACCAGGTTGACCAGGACCTGACGAAGTCTTTCCCGATCCGCCTTAAATAGTGGCAGACCGTCGTCTACCGTGTAGTCGATTTCTTGTTTCTTTTGCAAAGCAGCCGGTTTTGAACTTTCGACGACCTCCTGGACGAGTGATTTCAAGTCGAGCAGCTCGTAATTCAGGGAGAAGGATTCATCTTCCAGTGTGGCGAGAGTCAACAAGTCAGTGGTCAAATCGGATAATCGGATGGTGTGGGTTTTAATGATCTCCAAAAAACGGCGGTTGTTTTTCTCATCCTCGAGTCCACCGTCCAACAATGTCTCGGCAAAGCCGCGTATGGCGGTGAGCGGTGTACGAAGCTCATGCGATACATTGGCCACAAAATCCTTGCGAACGTTTTCCAATTCTTTCAGTCGGGTAATGTCATGCAACACAGCCACTACCCCGCCGGGCGAAAGCGGCGCATCTTCCAACGGGACTGCCACCACTTCAAAGACACGCGGAGAAGCCAGACTGATATCAATCGTTGTTGACGCTTCCTTT
>QHZP01000092.1:12680-28399 GCA_003224715.1 Acidobacteriota bacterium
CAGAATCGACTTTAGCTCTGAACTTCTAATGATCTCGAGTACTTTCTTTCCCAAATTTTCTTGGGGGTCCACTTGCAGGAAGCGACCCAGCGCCGGGTTCATCAGGGTGACTCGTCCCTCGGGATCGGTGGCCAAAATACCGGCCCGCACCCCATCTAGAATGGCTTCGACACGATTCTTTTCATCTCTTAACTCATCGATAAAGCGTTGCATTGCATCAGCCGTGGTGTTGAGTGAACGGGCCAAGTGACCCAGTTCGTCTGCGGCAACCTCTTTCACCCGCGCGTGAAGGTGGCCTTGAGCGATGTTTTCAGAGAATTCCTGGAGACTTGCAATGCGCTGAGTTAAGGATCGAGTCAATCGATAGCCTAGCCCGAGGGCCAGCAAGAACGGAAAAAGTGAAATGAAGATTAGCTGCCTCTGTGCAGTACGGAAACCCGCCGAAATCTGTTGTAAAGGAAGAGCCAACCTTAGCACCAGCCCAGGGGACTGGTTCTCAGGCACTCGGTAAGCCAGGTAGAGTTCATTCGTGCCCAGCGTTCGGCTAAACCGGGTACTGCTTCCCGTGCCAGTCCGCCACGCTTCCTGGATTTCGGGGCGATTGGCATGGTTGCCCATTTGAGTTGGATCGTGCTGGTTGTCAGCCAGAACCTTGCCATCAGGGTCGATGAGCGTGATGCGAAATCCGGTTCGATCTCCATATTGCTGGACCCAGGACTGCAATGCCGGCCCTTGCTTTTCCATCCGGAGGAGGTCTTGGGAGAGAACTACCGCACTGGTCTCGAGACGGTTGCGCTCATGGCTCACATGATTACTTTGAATCCGTCGAGCCATGATAACGTCCACAATCAGCAGCACTGCCAAGAGTAGAATCACATAGGAACCCAGTATCTTTAGAAAGAGCCGGCTATGGAAGATGATCATAAGAAGCAGTGCTCGAGAACTGATTGCCCGCGGACACGCTGGCCTTCACCGCGATGAGTTGGGCCGTCCCCGAGCCTTCCAGGAAGGACGACCTCACATCCATTTTAGTGATCACTCTATCCGATTTAATGGGTACGGTCGTGCGGGTTTTATCAATGCGATGGGAGAGGCGAGACTGTGATTGGTGTGCAAATCGCCTTAGCTTGCCAGAGGCAATGTCAATTTGGCACTGGAGTTAGCTTTCCGTCGGCGCGTAATATCCGCGCTTTGTACGTGCCACCAGTTTTTTGGAGTTTTTGCTGTTATTCAACTTGATGCTCACCGTTCGCCAGGTCCCGTCTCGCCGGGCATTAGTAGGTTTGTAACCCAGAGTGTATTGATTCCGAATCTCGTGAGCAACCTGGGTGCAGATGGCTTCGGCTTCGTCCACTGACTCAGGGAAGTAATATTTGCCACCCGTTTCCTCGGCCAGTTCTCTCAGGGCCTTGGCTGCTTTCTTCTGGGCGCGGGACCGTTCCCCTTCTTTATCGAAGAGGCCTATCACGAAAATACTGGCATGCGACTCACGAGCAAACTCCAAGACACTTTCAAATTTGTATCGACTGTCCCGGTCTTCCCCATCCGAGATTAGCAACAAAGCTTTCTTATCTTCTTTGCCTTCGCGAATGTGCTCTAGAGAGAGATAAATGGCGTCGTAAAGCGCCGTCCCACCCCGGGCATCAATACCTTCTAAGGCGTCTCTGAGGTCATCGGGGTTCCTGGTGAAATCCTGATCAATGTAAACCTGGTCGTTAAAGTTAATCAGGAAGATTTCATCTTGAGAGTTACTGGTTCTGACAAATGTCAAAGCAGCTCGATTGACCCGCTCCCGTTTGGTTCTCATGCTACCACTATTGTCGATCACTAGCTCCAGCGAGACTGGAACGTCTTCTTCCTTAAATAACGAAATCTCTTGTTGGATCTTATCCTCATACACTGAAAAATCTTCTTTTTTGAGGCCCTTGATGATCTGGTCCCTTTCATCCAAGACCGACACGTGAAGCGTAATCAGATTGACATCCACCTTGAGGGTGTAGTCAGAATCTTTGGTTTTCTTGGGTTGGTCCTGGGCAGGGAAGCGGTGGGTGGAAAACATCACCCACAAAAAGCAGAATAAGTAGCTCAGCCGTTTCATTAGAAGATGGGACCCTCAACCGAAGACTCGGACAATTTAGTGATCGTGGTACCGGCTCGACTCTTTGGCGATAGAATCCAAGCAGCCCCGGCCTTTGCAGGATTGCCACAGGTTAGTAGGGACATCGATAAAGTAGTCATCAGAAGAGTCATCCCGCAGGACCGTAATAACCGGTTTTGGAACGGACCGACAAAGCGGGCAGTCCTTTCGGAGCGTTTAGCTTCACCTTGATCTTGCGCCAGCGGCCATCTTTGGCCGGGTTGGTCGAAGAATACCCCAAAATGTATTGGTTCTTGAGCTCAATGGCAATTTTGGTGCATATGTCTTCGAGCTCATAAACGGAATTGGGGAAATAGGCCTTGCCTCCCGTGATCTCCGTCATTTCCTCCAGAACTGCCCGGCCGGTCCGACCTTGGGCAAAGTCAGAATAATAGGAATTCACAATTCCGATGGCGTAAATCTGCACGTCCGACTCTTTCACAGCATTACGCACATTAACCAAAGAATAGCGGCTGCGAGTATCCTCTCCATCCGTGATGAGCAGAATGGCCTTCTTCGGATTGTGACCCTGCTTCATTTTTTCCAGGCCCAGATAGACCGCATCGTACAGAGTGGTGGAGCCCTTGGCCGGTTTATAAACCAAGCGATTTTGGATTTCACTGACATCGGATGTGAATTCTTCATCCACATTGGGGCGGTCTGCAAATGTGATTAAATAAAACTCATCATCCGGATTGCTGGTTTTCAAAAAGGCGACGGCAGCATCTTTCGCTCTTCCAATCTTGTCGCTCATGCTACTACTGACGTCAAACAAGAGACCAATGGAGGTTGGAAGGTCTTCATTACTGAAATGTGAAATCTTCTGCTCGATCTTATCCTCAAATAGCTGGAAGTGTTCTTTCTCCAAGCCCGTGACAAACCGATTATTGGGATCTGTCACGGTGGCATTGACCAACACGAGATCAACGTCTATCTTTAAAGAAGAGGCGCTGCTCTTGGGATTAATTTGAGGAGGTAAGGAAGTCGGGGAGTCCTGGGCTCGAAAGAGAAGGACCTTTCCCATAAACAAGATCCATAGGAGAATCGCCAACTGTGCCAATAGCCGTCGATTGGTTGGCGCGCCATCACCTTTTTTATTGCTCATAACGCACCTCCGGCAACGGAAAGGCCTGTAGTGGGACAGTTAGAGATTGGGCGACTCTCATCCTGCTACAATTTTAAAGTATAGACAAAAAGAAAATGGCTGGCAATAAGTTTAGTCGGACTTTAGTCGGTGAAAGGCGCATAGATTTTCATGTCACTCGAATGTACTAAACTGCCTCTCACTTTTGGCGAGATGCGTCGTTTCGCAAGCCTCTTCAGCGTCTTGACGAGCCTCAGATCAGAGCCGAGGTTGTTCGTCTACACGAAAAATGCCGATCAGGTTTAAGAAAAGCCTTGATCTTGGAGACAATTTGAACAAAGATGAGCGAGAGCTTGAATCGAGTGTCTGACACTTGGGTGAGAGGCAAAGAGAATAGTTGTGGACGTTATATCACCCTTCCCGATTATCGATGATTGAACTGAAGGCCATCGCCATTATTCCCTCCAGATTTGGCTCTACACGATTCCCCGGAAAACCTCTCGCTAAAATATCCAAAAAACCGATGATACAGCATGTCTATGAGAGAGTCTCTCAGGCTCGCTGCTTGAGCGACGTTATCGTAGCGACGGATGATTCCAGAATTTTGGAGGCGGTCAGGGCCTTTGGAGGCAAGGTCTGTATGACCTCGGACAATCATCGCTCCGGCACCGATCGGGTCGCAGAAGTTGCCCGGCAAACCAATGCGGAAATCGTTGTGAATGTGCAAGGGGATGAGCCTTTGATCGATCCTGGCTGTATTGACGCCGCTGTCGAACCCTTCTACTCTGATCCCGAACTAATGATTTCAACTCTGAAATCGTTGGAAAGCGCCGGAGAGGATTTCTACAATCCCAATGTGGTGAAAGTGGTGACGGACCGGGCGGGGTACGCGCTCTATTTTTCCCGTTCCCCCATACCTTTTCACCAGAGCAAAGCCTCCAGCTCAGACGCTGAACCCCAAACCTTTTTCAAGCATATTGGATTATACGTCTATCGCAGGAAGTTCTTGGAGCTACTGCCGGGTTTGAACCCATCGAGTCTGGAAAAGGCTGAAGGCCTGGAACAACTCCGTTTCCTGGAGAATGGTTATCGGATCAAGGTTGTTTGTTATGATTATCAGTCCGTGGCTGTGGACACGCCAGCAGATTTGGAACGGCTGAATGAAATTTTTGCGATGCAGTCTAACGGTTAGCGGGGTCTGGCATGTTTGGGCCTCTCACCCTGGCTTCGTCCCACGCGCTCTCGAGAGCGAGGCTGGATTGAGATATGAGGCTTGATTTGACGTCAGAAAAGGAGCCCTCATGGCGACCAAATTTATTTTTGTGACCGGCGGGGTGGTTTCGTCGCTAGGTAAAGGACTTGCGGCGGCGTCCATTGGGAGACTACTGGAAAGTAGGGGGTATCGGGTCACCTTACAAAAATTTGATCCCTATCTCAACGTCGATCCGGGCACGATGAGCCCTTATCAGCACGGTGAGGTCTTCGTCACGGATGACGGGGCGGAGACGGATCTGGACTTGGGACACTACGAACGGTTCACGAATGCCCGATTGACCCGCGATCACAATCTGACCACGGGTCGTGTTTACGAGTCGATCATACAAAAAGAGCGCCGGGGTGACTATCTGGGCAAGACGGTTCAGGTGATTCCTCATGTGACCAATGAGATCAAGGGGGCCATTAAGAAGATCAGTGGAGACACGGATGTGGTCATTGTTGAAATCGGGGGGACCGTCGGTGATATCGAGTCACTTCCCTTCTTGGAAGCCATTCGCCAATTGCGGCAGGATGTGGGCCGCGAAAATTCCTTGTTTGTGCATTTGACTCTGGTGCCCTTTATCAATGCCGCAGGCGAATTGAAAACCAAGCCCACTCAGCATAGCGTGAAAGAATTGAGGGCTATCGGCATTCAGCCCGACATTTTGCTTTGTCGAACCGATCGTTTTCTTTCCAAGGAGATGAAGGCCAAGATTGCCTTGTTCTGTTCGGTAGCAGACGATGCGGTCATTACTGCCAGAGATGTGGATTCGATTTATGAAGTCCCGCTGGTTTTGGCCGTGGATAATTTAGACCTGATTATCTTAAAGCAGCTTAATCTTCCTTACCGCGAATCCGACTTGACCCATTGGCGTGAGTTGGTCGAGCGCATCAAACATCCCGCCGACGAAGTGGAAATTGCCATTGTGGGTAAGTATGTCGAATTTGAAGAATCGTACAAAAGTTTGAAAGAGGCTCTCATTCACGCTGGACTCTTCCACCATCTAAAAACTCTGATTCATTGGATTGAAGCAGAGGGAGTGGAAGGAGGGAATTGGAAGGAACAACTGCGGACCTTTGATGGCATTCTGGTTCCCGGAGGTTTCGGGAAGCGTGGCATTGAGGGCATGATCAAGGCTATTTCCTATGCCCGGGAGGAGAAGGTTCCCTTCTTTGGAATTTGCCTGGGAATGCAATGCAGCGGATTGACCGACGCCGATAGCTCCGAGTTCAATCCGGCCACACCGCATCGGGTCATCTATAAGCTCAGAGAATTGAGAGGCATCGATGACTTGGGCGGTACCATGCGCGTCGGTGCCTACCCCTGTGTGCTTGCTCCCGGCTCCCATACGTTCCGAGCCTACGACCAAACCGAGATTTCAGAGCGACATCGCCATCGCTACGAGTTTAACAGAGAATATGAAGAGACTCTGGTCGCCCATGGATTGAAAATTGTAGGCGTCTCGCCGGATAATAACTTCGTAGAAGTGGTGGAGGTTGAAGGTCACCCCTGGTTTGTAGGCTGCCAGTTCCACCCGGAGTTTAAATCCAAACCCCTCACCTCACATCCTTTGTTCAAAGCCTTTATCCAGGCAGCCTATACCCATCGCAGGCGAAAGTTGGAAACCAATAAGGCTAAATCAGAGGCTGCCAAAATGGCAGAAAGCGCCATCTACCAAGACGGAGCGGTCGTCTGATCTCCGGGAGGCTGCCAGGCCCCGACAATCAAGCCCTGAAAAGCATCCATATAAATGACTCGGCCTCAGGAATTCAGCATCGGGAACGTCAAGGTGGGCGGGGATAATCCGCTTTTCCTGATTGCTGGTCCTTGTGTCATCGAAAGCTCGACACACTGTCATTTCGTGGCTGAGCAGGTTAAGGCCATTACCACCAGGCTGCAGGTTCCCTTCATTTTCAAAGCGTCTTTCGACAAGGCCAATCGCACTTCGCTCTCCTCATATCGGGGTCCCGGTTTGAAGGAGGGCCTCTCAATCTTGAAGTCCATTCGGAATGAGCTGGATATTCCCGTTCTGACCGATGTTCACGAAGTTGGCCAAATTGAACCTGCTGCCCAATCGGTCGATTGCCTCCAGATTCCAGCCTTTTTGTCGCGACAAACAGACCTGTTGTTGGCCGCCGGAAAAAGTGGCTGTGCGGTGAATATCAAAAAAGGACAATTCCTGGCACCCTGGGATATGCAGCACGTAGTGAGTAAAATCGCCAGCGCCGGTTCTCAAAAAATCCTGGTCACGGAACGAGGAACTTCCTTTGGATATAATAATCTCGTCGTGGATATGAGGTCCCTGGCGTTTCTACGGACATTGAACCTTCCAGTAGTTTACGATGTCACTCACAGCCTGCAACTGCCGGGAGGACAGGGGACAACCTCCGGGGGCCAGCCTCAATTCATTGAACCTTTGGCCCGAGGCGGAGTGGCTGTGGGCGTAGATGGCATGTTTATGGAGGTTCATAATAATCCTGCAGCCGCGCTGAGCGACGGGCCTAATGCCCTGCCGCTCGATCGTGTCGAAGCGCTATTGAAGCAGCTGGTTCAGATTGATGCGATTGTAAAAAATGACCAAAGACCGATCCGTTAATTTCAAGTGCATTCCTAAAACCTCGGCGCTGTTCCTCGATTATCTGTACAATTTCTCCAGGATTCAGCCATTCTTTTCTTTTTCCTATTCGTTGGATTATTTCAAAAGAGAGAACGTTTCGAGCCGCTCTATCGAAATGGAGCATCGCTTAATGCTTTGCGAGATTCTCCAGGATCAAAATCAGTCATATGGAGCGGGTGCACGAACATTGGAAAATCTAGGAAGGCTCAAAGACAAGAATTGTTTTGCCGTCGTAACCGGCCAGCAAGTGGGGTTGTTCACTGGCCCTGCCTATACGATTTATAAGGCCCTTACGGCCGTTAAGCTCGCGACTCATTACGCTTGCCGGGGGGTGAAGACGGTCCCCATATTTTGGATGGCGACCGAAGACCACGATATCGCAGAGGTTGACCACTGTGATTTGCTTGATGGAGACTCCGTTCCCCTGCAGGTGCAATATGAGGTGGGCCCGCAAGATTTTTACAAGCCGGTTGGTAAAGTCGTTTTTTCCAGTTCGATCGAACCTCCCCTGGCTCGTTTCTTGGAAGCTCTGCCGAATTCAGAATTTAAGCAGGAAATTTCAACCAAGCTGGCAGGTTCTTATAGGCCGGGAAATACATTTGCCTCCGCCTTTGGCCAAATTTTGTCATATCTTTTTTCGAACTATGGACTGATTCTTGTCAACCCCCAAGACGAACGTCTCAAGCACCTGGTCAAACCAGTCTTCGAACGGGTTTTGCTTAACAGCCAGGAATGCCAAGCCTTGCTGGTTGAGCGCAACCGGCGATTGGTTGCTTCGGGATATCATGCCCAGGTCTTGGTAGAAGAGGACGCAACACTGTTTTTTCTGGAAGAAAACGAAAAACGCAAAGCCCTGGTTCGGCAAAACGGCCAGCTTAAGACCAAAGGGTCGGACCAATGTTTCACCGCCGAAGAATTGCGCCTGCTGATCCAGCAGTCTCCCCAAAAACTGAGTCCCAATGTTCTCTTACGGCCCGTCGTTCAAGACTCCCTGCTTCCAACACTAGCCTATGTCGCGGGCCCCTCCGAAATCGCCTACCTGGCTCAAGCGGCCCCGCTCTACGAAGCTCTGGGCAAGAAAATGCCAATCATTTTTCCCCGCTCCAGTTTCTCCGTTATTGAGAAGAAGATCAGCAAGGTCCTGGAACGGTATCAGCTTCGGTTCTGTGACCTCTTTCAAGGCACCGAAGCCGTCATGAAAATGATTATCGAGAAGACCTTGGATCAAACGGTGGCTCAGAAGTTTGAACAGATTGAAGAGGAGTTCAAGCGGAGGTTGGCTGAACTGGAGTTGCCCTTGAAAAAAGTGGATCCAACCTTGGCGGAGGCCTTGAAAACAGCCCAGCAAAAGGTGCAGTACCAAGTGGCTCACCTTCGTGCCAAGTTCGTTCATGCACAAACCAAACACAATGAAATCGTCACCAGGCAAGTCGAAAAGACTCTGGCCATTCTCTATCCGCTGAAGTCCCTCCAGGAACGCCGAGTGAATATTTTTTACTTTCTTTCACGCTATGGGATGGATTTTCTGGCACAACTATACGAGGAAATTGATCTCTCCGATCCTGACCATCGGTTACTTTACCTTTAGTTCCGACCTGCCCACTCCACATTTCCGGGAATTCTACTCCCTGTCAGCCGCCGACAGAGGGCCGTTCTGCTCGAGCACCGTGAGGACCGCGATTGACCAATCACTATCACGCGACATCCTTCAAAGAAACTATTTGCACCTCCATTCCATAAATTGTAAGATATGCGGTATCCAGTGAGATGTGGAGGCGGACCCTGCAGTCCTGAAGACCATCTCATTAAAATGGGAGAAGGCCCCAAATCTGTGGAGGTGCTTTATGGGCGAGCAGACCAAGAACGCTGGAGCTTCAGGTTCCGTTCATAACCCTTCGAACCGTCCAGAGATCAGCAAAGAGACCATTATCGAGTTTGAAAAGCGCAATACCAAAGTTCTGGTTGCGGATGACGACGACGCGATTCGTTCGCTCATTATCGAAATCCTCCGGGAAGAACAGATTCCCATTACCGAATGCGCTAGCGGTCATGAGGCCTTGGACTGGATCAAACGGGAAGATTTTGGCATGATCATTACCGACATTATGCTGCGAGATTTCGATGGGATGGGATTATTGAAGGCTTCCAAGGTCATCAATCCCGATAGCGACGTCATTATCATTACGGGTTATCCGACGGTAGAAACCGCGGTCACCGCGATGCGCTTTGGCGCGGCTGAATACTTTACCAAACCCTTTGCTGTGGAACAGCTCCGGAAGGCTGTCAATCGTTTGGTGGAAAAACGAATCCTGGAGCGGAAGCTCAAGGTCGAAAGACACCAAATGGAAATCCAACGCTTTGATGCAGAAACAGGTTTATTTACTAATCGTTACTTCCACCTTTTGCTATCCCATGAGATTACGCGTTCCGATCGATTCAAACACCCCTGCAGCTTACTCCTCGCCCAAATCAGTGGGTTAAAGTCCTTACAAGGATCTGAATTCAATCAGGCCACTCTGAACGGAGATAGCTTGATGAAGAACGTCTCGAGGTTGTTCCGTGCTTGTTGTCGCCAGATTGATTTTATTGCGCGTTATTCCTACGACGAGTTTGCGCTTATCCTACCCGAAACTGACGACCCGGGCATAACGGTTGTGACGGGGCGCATTCAGGATCGAATCCAGTCCTTGAATTCGGAGATTTCTCATCGCGGTTCTCAACTGAAGCTGGAGCCGATCTTCGGTTGGGCTTCTTATCCAAACTCTGCCACCAGTAAGCAACTGCTTCTCTCCAGGGCTAATGAAAGCCTCTTGAAAAGCCGTGCTTAAGCGCTCTTCTTAGTGTTGAAACCGCTGACAGGCGCCTTCGCCCACTGACGCAAACGAGCTGCCAATGTCTCACCCACTGGGTGTTTACCTTCATATTCCGTTTTGTGAATCCAAATGTGGCTACTGTAATTTTGCTTCCGGTGTCTATCCCCAGGCGATCGTGCTGGCCTACCTGGACGCTCTCAGCAGGGAGGTCACTCATGTCAGAACGACTTTGAGCGCGGTGGGCATCCCCTACGAGTCCTTCTCTTCATCCAAGGTGGATACTGTTTATTTGGGAGGCGGGACGCCGTCACTGATCGATGCTAGCCACATAGTTAGATTGCTGCAAGTCCTGCGAGAGGCCGTTGAGTTTGGCCCAACCCCGGAGATCACGCTGGAAGTGAATCCCGGAAGCGTCGATCCAAAACGGATTGAAGAATATCAGGAAGGTGGTGTGAATCGCATCAGCATTGGGGTGCAGACGTTTCAGGATGAAACGTTAAAACGCATTGGCCGCAGTCATAACGTTCAGCAGGCTGTGGATACAGTGGAACTTTTTAGAAAAATGGGAATGAGCAATATCAGTGTTGATATCATCGCGGGCCTGCCCGGCCAGACCGTCAAAGATTGGCGGGAGAATCTGGACAGGCTGGACACCCTTTCGCCTGAACACATTTCCCTGTATATGCTGGAGATCCATGAAGGCACCCGTTTTGGAAAGGTGTATCGCGAGGGCGCTTCAACTGAGAGCGGGATTGGAGAAAATCCTCCCTGCGCTGCATTACCGGATGAAGACCTGGTTGAACGATACTACTTCGAAGCCGTCCATGAATTCGAAAGCCAAGGTTATCGTCACTATGAAATCTCGAATTTCGCCAAGCCTGGCAGGGAATCGCGTCACAACGTCAAATATTGGACTGGTCAACCCTTCATTGGTTTCGGTTGCAGTGCGTGTTCTTACCTGGATGGAAAACGCTGGGGGAACGAACGAAGTGTTAGACGCTACATGGAACTCATCTGTCATCAGTATCACGCAGTCGATTCTTGGTCGAACCTGACTGCTCGTGAGCATGAAGAGGAAGCGATCTTTCTCGGTTTGCGTCTCACCCAGGGAATTGATCTACTCCAATTTGAAAGAAAGTTTGGTTTTAGCCTGTCAAACCGGTTCAAGGAGCAAATTGAATTCTTAAAAGAGGGTCAACTCATCGATTTCACTCCAGAACGCCTGCGTCTCACTCCGAAAGGCTACATGCTTTCAAACGAAGTGTTTTCAGAATTCTTACAGTAAGATTCCTTCGAATCAAAAAGATGAGCTCATTGAGTTTCCAGTTTAGTCGCACTCCGGTTTGTATTGATGCTCGATCTCCGGCTATGCTGATTGAAAAGCGCAAACGCTAAACCTCAGTTTTCAATTCCTAATTTCGAATTCCTAAGCAAGACCCGGTATGTTTACTTCATTCCTTCGGCTGTCCTCCCAGCGGTCGCCAATACTAACCTTGCTCCTGCTGATGGAAACCTCCTATCTCCTTGCCCAAAGCCGTCAACCCTTAACAGAAGTCGAGTTGACTCCGGAATTCGTCGCTTCTCTTGAGCCCAAGCTCTCTAATCCCACCCTCACAGGTCAATTGGAGGTTTTGGATAAACTCGTTTTTGGGAAGGGGAACATTCTAAGGATTGAGGGAAAGAGTCGCAGGTGCCTGGTGCTGGCCCTTGACACTCGAGGACGACAATTTGTCAAGCTTTTTGATTTGTCCAGTTACGATTTAAACGATCCCAAATTGCGGGGTCTGTTCTATTTCAACGGAGTGTTTTCCAGGGCCGAACAGACATCAAAAGGCGTGATGGAAATATCCGTAACTTATGCCCGGGTGTCTTCCAGACCCGGACACCCTTATGCTGCCCAGGCCGAAACCTTTGCTCGGCGCAATCGAGAATTCAAGCAGCAGAATCAGGAGATTCTTTCCAGTGAGACTAGGCATGTTCCTTCTCCGTCCCTAACGCCACAGCCGGCAAATCCTCCCGCGACCACGAATCAGAATCCGAGGCAAGTCGGAGAACCGGTCGGGTCGGCCAAGAAAGAGTCTGCGCCCGAGCCAGGAACGCCCGCCACCGGTGCTCCCGCTGGGACAAAACAGAAAGATGTCTCCAAGGAGCCTGCTGAATCAGAGGACAGTTCAGGGTCTCCTCAGAACAAGCCTATCTTGATGCGGCGAAATCGAACGGAAAAAGAGAATAGTCCCGACAATTCCACTTCAGTGGAGAACCCCGCCGCCACACCCGGAGGGATCCAAGTGAGGGGAGATCAGGATGTGGTCATCTACAGGAGGAAGAGAAAGGGAACAGCTCAGGATGGATCCGTTCGAGAAAATTCCTCACCCCTCATTGACAGCGAAGTGAAGCCTGTGTCAACAGCCGGGCTGGCCAGGGAGGTGGATGGCATGATGTTGATACCAGAAGGCTACGTGACCCTCGGCTCAGACGAAATGGCTGACCGGGAGAAGCCGGTGCATCGCGTCCTTGTGCAGACATTTTACCTGGATAAGTACGAAGTGACGAATCGAGAATATAAAGTGTTTTGCGACGCCACGGGGCATAAGGTCCCGCCTTACTGGAAAAACAAAACCTATCCGGAAGGACTCGGAAAACACCCGGTTGTTCAGGTGACTTGGCAGGATGCGATCGCCTATGCCCGATGGGCAGGCAAGCGTCTTCCGACCGAAGCGGAATGGGAGCGGGCCGCCAAAGGTCCCCATGGTTATCGCTACACCTATGGAAATGTATACGATCCCCAGAAGGCTAACACCGAAACTCGCAAAACTCTACCTGTCGGTTCTTATCCCGCCAATGATTTTGGGCTGTTCGACATGACAGGGAACGTCAACGAATGGACCAGCAGTCTTTTCAAGCCTTATCCCTACAAGAAGACCGATGGACGTGAAGATATAGCATCCAGTGGGACCCGAGTGTTACGAGGCGGAGGCAATTTCAGCGGCACCAGTAACTCCCGCTGCCTGGTACGTCTCGATGGCCTCCCCGAGTATGGCACTCCCTCTGACGGATTTCGCTGCGCTCGCGACCCCAATTGATAATCTCAAGAACACTGCACGCGGAGGACGCAGAGTCCGCAGAGAAAAACGAGGATTGAGGTTTGACACTCGAGGATTGATAACAGTCTTCGATCGGGCGATTTTCAATCTGCCTCGAACCGTTTCAATTGGCTTCGAAAATTGTCTGGAATAGTCTATCTAGATTTAGCGAACGACCTCATACCACCAAGGGTCGGGTCTCCCCAAGCAGCTGACCCCCCTCACCCGGTCCGCTGTCCGGCGGACCACCCTCTCCGGGTGGAGAGGGACTGGGGGTGAGGGGGGGTAAGAAACTTGACCAAAGTTTGAACTTCGTCGCCACCTAGTGGGACTAGAGGAACAACTATGAAAGTGAAAGCAGCAATAGCAACGGCCGTGACAGCTCTTGGGCTAATTTGGATGGGGGATATGAAAGGACAGGACAACTCAGAGGAAGAAGCCTCATGGGCACCGAAGCCCATTAAACCGAGTCAGTGGGTCCCGCCCCATAAACCCCATACGAAATTGGCTGACCTGAAAGGCAAGCACAAAGAGCACGCCGACTGGAGAGAGGTTCTGGTTGACGACGATCACCTGCACGCCGAATATATTTCAATGGCTCCGCGCTCCAAAGTTTCAAGGCGCTTCCATCCCGATACCCGCGAGTGGTGGATTGTGATGGACGGACAGATCCGTTTTGAGATCGAGGGTCAGGAACCCTTTGTAGCGACCAAAGGTTCTATGGTGCAGGTGCCGATGCAAACCATCTACTCCATGGAAGTGTACGGAGATAAACCGGCGTTGCGATTCGAAGTAAACATAGCCCGAGCTAAGACTCTCTACCCTAGGGATGTCGAGCCCCCCAAGCTCCTGGGATTTAACTGGATTCCCGTCAAGCTGAATCGAAAGCCGGGTCCCTATGATCATGGAAACCAGCCCCACATCAATTTATATGAACTGGCCAAGACCCCCTCCTATAATGGTGGGCGGTTCGTCCATGACGACCGGGCTGTAGCTAACATTATTTACGGTTACGAAAAAGATTTGCCTCCACTGAACCCCAAAAACCGCGGCCATTATCATCCGGAATGCGCGGAGTTCTGGCTGATCATGGCCGGCCAGATTCGTTACCCCATCGAGAACTATGGCGTTGTGATCGCCGAGGAGGGAGACGTGGTCTATGTTCCCGCTTTTACTTTTCATGCGCCCCGCTTCCATGGGCCAGGCCCCTCCTGCCGATTGGCCATGAATGGCTATCCTAATATTTCTCACCTTAGGGACGCTGTCATACCACATTGACTATTGCCAACCTCTTAGGTTAGTTACAGAGTAAATCGAATGTTTTTGTTTAAGTTTACGTACACGAGCTAAAGGCGTGTCTTTCAATCGTGAATGACCCTGTTCACACCCTGGGAACGGATCAATAGCAAGGACGCATAGCCCGTATTCTATTTAGAGGTTTGCTTAAGATAGTCTTCTGTAAACCATTGATCTTTCAAATCAGGATCTGGCTTAACGTCTTTCAAAGTGAGCGTCAATTGGCCCTTCTTCTTGAGGTCTTCAACGAGTGCACGAGCAACCGCCCAAAGTCCATCAATTTTTTTGACGTCTTCCACCTGAATGATTTTTTCTAACTTATCAGAATTTCCAAAAAGTTCCCATTTCAGCGGCATGCCATTATCCTCGCGCAAGTAGATGAGGGATCGGGAATAATTGGAATCGGTTTTGAACTGGCTACGCAACCGGTTTTCCACCACGTGGCAGGCGACTCCGTTTAACCTTTCAGTCCACTTGAATTGATGGCTGTATTTGAGAAGCTCTCCTCCGATCAATTCCTGAACCGAAATAGACAGGCCCTTGTATTTATAGTTGCGCGCGCCTGAGACGCGGACTTTTTTCATGAGAGCGCTGTTAGGACGGTAGGCAACGTAGTCGGCATTTCCGTCTCCTTTCTCCTGGACCAAGAGTAGTTTCCCTTTTTCGGAAGGTGGCGACTCCATTCGTAAGAGGTGCCAGATCACGCCCTGTTTCATCTTACGCATCCAAGTGAACTCCAAATGGACGGGTTCCTTGTGCTGCTCCCGATAGTCGACCCTCATGGAGAAAACAGCATCGTGCCGGGCGGACTGGTTCAGGTACTTGTCAATCAGTTCGTCGCCCCGAGCGTCCGGATAGATTGTTGTAACGAAACCATTCAACCCAAGGAAAAGAAAAAGGCTGATTCTTCTCATAACTAAAATTCACATGCAAATAGGTTGGCCGCTGTCAACCAAAATAACGGGACAACCTCACCGCGCACTCATTCTCTGGCTCGTGGTGCCGTGCCCGATCGTGAGGGACTCTCTCCAGCGGATGAGGCATCCGCGGCCAATCTGTCAATCTCGGAAAAGCTTCTTCGGTGTGTTCGCCCCTCAAGCCCGGCCGCTCCACAGCCGTTCAGACAACATCAAACAAGGAAGCAGGAAAATGTTGGCGATCAGATCTGCCCCCATAATGAAAGCCGACAGCAATCCAAAATGCGAAATAGGCACAAAACTGGAGAATCCAAAGACCAAAAAAGCTAGAGTTAGGACCACAGAGGTAGCCAATATGGGCCCGCCCACGTTCTTGAGGCTTTCTCTTGTCGAGTCTGAAATGGATAACCCGGTATGAAGGTTCCTCCGAAAATGCACCACGTAATGTATGCAGTTATTAACTGCAATCCCAATGGCAATGTTGGCGATGAGGCTGGTATTAACGTTCAGTGAA
>QHZP01000655.1 GCA_003224715.1 Acidobacteriota bacterium
ATTTGAGTGGATATGATGTTGCCAAAACGCTCGTCATCGACCCGGTGCTGAGTTACTCCACCTACCTCGGTGGCAGCCAAGGAAGCCAGTTTGAAGGAAGCCAGTTTGGTAGATCCATCGCGATCGATTCTGTCGGGAATGCTTACGTATTTGGCCGCACTGACGCTGCCGATTTCCCAATAACGCCGGGTGCTTTGCAATCGGCCTACAGACAAAATATCTGCGGGGAAGAAGTGCATGGTCCTTGTTTCGATGCCTTTGTGACAAAGCTCAGTCCACAAGGCAACTCCCTTGTCTACTCGACTTATTTAGGTGGCAACTTGGACGATCTTAACGGCGGCATCGCACTAGACTCACAGGGCAACGCCTATGTGGCAGGAAGCACCAACTCCAGCGATTATCCCACGACGCAGGGCGCGCTCCAACCGGCCCTTATGCCCGGCTCTTGTGAGCTAGGAGCCGTCCCTTGCACTGACGCCTTCGTAACGAAAATTAGCGCTCAAGGGAACATTGGACTCGGGCGGCAACGCCTACGTAACGGGACGTACATCATCGAGCAACTTTCCCACTGCGACTTCTCATCATGTCTTCGGTGATAGTAGCGGGAGCTTTGTAGTCAAACTGAATTCCAGCGGTTCGGCACTCATCTATTCAGCCATCATTGGGGCCAGCGGTAGCTCCGCTATTGCCGTGGACAGTTCCGGCAGCGCTTACTTGACAGGAGGGGCGGGATCGACGGGCTTCCCCATAGTAAATGCCTTTCAGTCAGCGTTCGCCGGGACTGATTGTGTGACTTATCAATGCGCCAATGCATTTGTGTCCAAATTAGACCCCGCCGGTACTGGCCTGGTCTACTCCACATATTTAGGCGGCAACAAGTTTGATGCGGCCAGGGCTATCGCACTCGATGCGTCGGGCAATGTCTATCTAACAGGAAGGACGACGTCGACGACGTTCCCAACCCGCAATCCTATCCAGGCTGAAAACCATGGCGGCTTAGATGAGAACTTCGGCTTCGACGCCTTTGTCGCGAAGTTGGATGCCTTGGGTGGGGCTCTCGTGTACTCGACCTACCTGGGTGGTGACTATGACGATTCGGGCAGCGGGATTGCCGTCGACTCCCAAGGTAATGCCTACGTGGTTGGCATGACTGAGTCCCCCAACTTTCCAATCATGAGGCCTTTTCAGCCGGCTTCCGGCGGCCATCGTGATGGCTTTATTGTGAAGTTGAATCCCGAAGGTTCAGCTTTCGAATACTCGAGCTACCTGGGCGGCAGCACGGATGATTCCGCAGGCAGTATCGCCCTGGACTCGAGCGCGAAGGCCTATGTGACCGGATACACCTTTTCGAAAAATTTCCCGACGGTTAACGCCTTTCAAGCCAGTTTAGCTGGAGGGGACAACGTTTTTGTTACCAAGATTTACGACGAAATGACTTCATTTGTCCCAGCCTCGTTTTTTGTTCCAATTGTTCTCTCCGCCTCAGGCATGAATAACTCCTTTTTCACTTCCGAACTCACCTTGACAAATCGCGGTCCGAAAGATGCTGAGGTTGAATTCACCTACACCGCTGCTTTCGGTGGCGGCAGTGGAAAGGTCTCCGATACCTTGCAGGCAGGGCATCAGCGAGTGATTCCTGACGCCATTGCCTACCTCAAGAGTCTGGGGATACCGATACCCGAGTCTGGTAATCGCGGTGGCACGCTCGCGGTTCGCTTTTCCGACCTGGCCACTTACTCTGACGTGGGCGTAGCCGTTAGGACCACCACAGCGGAACCTGAGGGCCGTGCCGGACTGGCCTATTCAGCCGTTCCAATCTGGAACCTACTGACTGGGCCCTCGTTTCTTTGTGGCCTCCGTCAGAACGCGACAGACCGGTCTAATGTGGCTATCCAGAATGCCGGCACCGAGGCAGACGGAGATATTTCGTTGCGCCTGACAGTGTACTCGGGTGATCCAGCAGCGCCGTTCGTCAAGATCCTTCCTGACGAAAAACTCTCGCCAGGAGCTTTCAAGCAGTTCTCAGGGATCCTTCAGTCTGGTGGATCGACGTTAGCCAATGGCTACGTCCGTGTCGAACGGGTGAGTGGTACGGCCCCCTATTACGCCTATGGAGTCGTTAATGATCAGGTCAACTCGGATGGGTCCTTTGTTCCGCCGCTTTATGCGTCCGATAAGCTCCCAGGAGTATACTTGACTCTGCCAGTTGTTCTAGAGACCCACGCCTTCACCACCGAGGTCGTGTTAACGAATGTGTCTGGAACTCCCAAAACACTAAACTGCTCTTACGTTTTCGCTCCTTCCAATCGAGTTGCAGGGTCTTTTACTATCGAGCTGAATGCGGGCGAGCAATCCATCATTCCCAATTTTGTCCAATATCTCAGAGACCGTGGCGTTGCTGACGTTGGCCCTCCAGGTCCTAATTATGTCGGGACTCTCAGGGCGCAGATTGCAAATGGAGACGTCAACGAAGTATTCCTTGGCGCGCGGACCTCAACTCCGCGTGACGGTGGTCGTTACGGTGTGTTCTACACAGGTCAAGCTTTTTTCACATCGGCCAATAGTGCGTGGATCTATGGTCTTCAACAGAATTCCGAAAATCGAACTAACCTGGCGATTGTTAACACCAATGACTCGGCCTCGAGCCACTTTGACATCGACATCTTTGACGGTGAAACCGGACTGAAACTCAAGACTGTGGAGGACCTAGCAGTCAACCCTTCCGGCTGGATGCAGATTAACCGTTTTCTGGATCAGTACGCTCCCGGAATAAGGCAAGGGTATGTCCGCGTAAGGCGCCGCCAAGGAGCCCTTTTCTTCATTACTTACGCTGTGATCAATGACGGCGCAGCCCCCGGTGAGCGGACCGGTGACGGGGCTTTGATATCGAGCTTGCCCTGAGATTCCAAGCTCTGTTTTGCAGATGGGAAAGTGTGCGAGTCGCTCATTGATCACGTGGGTCGTCGATTTCTCACAAAAGCCCACGATTACCGCAATTACGCGGTAATCGTGGCTACCCATCCAAACATTAGCAGGGAGGTTTCGTTGAGCCTCTCGACGTTTGCAAAGCGAAGCTCCATTGGAACTCACCCTGGGCGATTACCTCGGTTGATCGGTCGGGGTCCCATCACAATCCGTCGTAATCATTTTGGGTAGCCACGATAAACCCTGCCTTTCGGGTTTATCGTGGGCTTTTGCATCCGGAAAACCACAGAGCGAAAGAATTCGCCCTTTCGATTTCAAC
>QHZP01000656.1 GCA_003224715.1 Acidobacteriota bacterium
GATTTCTGGCGTTTTTTGTTCTCACCTTTGGCCTGTTGCTGCTCTGCCGTACAGTGGAGGCAACGGATTCATCCTGGCTTTGAGTTTGTCTTTCATGAAGAGCCGAAACCCGCCGTGCATTCCGTCCGCTTGAATCTCTAAGCGCCCCTTGTTGTCTGCTCTTTCGTCTGCCACCATCCGCAGTCGATGCAAAAGTTCATTTAATCTGATCAAGACCACGTGATCCGGGAAGCAGTTATTCAGCTCTTTGCCAACAATCATGTCTTCCAAGAGTACTTAACAAATCAGGTCAATGCTCAGCGTTCAGTGAGCCGGCGAGTGCCTGACGATTTCTCCTTTGCAAACACAAGAGAATGATTTCCGCTAGATAAACCATTAGAATGGTCATATCACTCTTAGTCGCGTGGTAGCCAAAGGAGGAACCATGGAGACACTTCTACAAGACCTCCGCTACGCCCTTCGACTACGTCTCAAAAGCCTGGGCTTTGCCACAGCCATACTTCTCACCCAGACGCTGGGCGTCTACGCGCCGTTGGAGGCGGAAGAGCGTCCTGCGCAATCGACTGACTGGGTGGCGCGAGTGAATGGCGAATACATCAGTAGCTTTAGCTACGAACAAGGCAGGCAGGTCCTGAGAAGACCATTGGAGAAGGAGGAGAGCACTGGATCAAATCTAGCTGCAGGACTGGAAGTTCTGGGAAGGGACTTATTGAAGACCCTGATCGAGGACCAGCTGCTGTTGCAAAGGGCCAGAGCCCTGGACATTTCGCCGGAGGTCGAAGTGATCAAACACCTCGACAGGCTCCGCCAACAGTACAATCTGGATGACCTCGCGCAGCTAGAGCGCAAGATGCTTGGAGAAGCAATTGATCCGAGCGAATTCAAACACGCCTTGAAGACGCAATATCTCAGGCAGCAGATACTTCAAAAGGAGGTCTTCACTCAAACCGGAAGCCCTATCTCTGAACAAGAAATCAAACAATATTATGAGTTCCAGAAAAAGGACCTTGGGGAAGTGGAGGAGAAGGGCGATCAGCTGGAAGGCGGCGGCGCCAGAAGGCTTCACGAAACGACCGCCAATCCAAAAGCTCAACGCCTTCTTCGAGAATATTTCGCCCGGTTACGCGATCAGAGTGTGATTGAAGTCAGGCAAGGTCACTTTGATACCGGAGCAACCTATACACAAGATCCCAACCACGACCTATTGATTGCAGCCAGAATCGGAGATGCCACGAAAGTGCGGGCCATGCTGGCCAAAAAAGGAGCCAATCCGAACACCAAATCTGCTCAAGGTTACAGTGCCTTACTGCACGCCGCAGAGATGGGCCATAGCGAAACGGTGGAAGCCTTGTTATCGAGAGGAGCCAATCCAAATGCAAGAACTGATACTGGTTATACGGCTTTGATGCTCGCTGTCATAGAAGGAAACAAAAAGATTGTGCGAGTCCTCCTGTCCAAGGGAGCGGACGCGAACGCGAAGGAAAACACTGAGGGGCTCACTGCTCTGATTTACGCGGTCAAGGCAGGTCAGATCGACATAGTGAACCTCTTATTAGCTAAGCGAATTGACATTAATGCTATCGACCACAATGGCAGAACGGCCCTGATTCATGCGACAGGAGAAGACGCAATTCCCGTTATGTTCTCGCTGCTGGCGAAAGGTGCAGACCCAAATGCCAGAGATAACGATGGCAAGACGGCCCTGACCTATGCAGTCGGGGAGAACCGCCACGAGATCGTGCGCGTGTTGCTGGACCAACAAGCCGACGTAAATACCAGAGATAGCGAAGGCATGACCCCGTTGCTCTACGCAGTCGAAGTTGGAAATCGCCGAGTCGTGCGGAGTTTGCTTGATAATCATGCGGATGTGAACGCAGCTCAGGATGTGACCGGTGAGACGTCTTTGATGTACGCAGCCGCCAAAGGTGATAAGGAAGCAGTAAACCTGCTGCTACAAGCGGGCGCCAACTCAAGTGCAAGGAACGCGTCCGGGGTGACTGCCTTAAGATTGGCCACGGAGAATGGACACGACGAGATCGCTCGATTACTCAAAGAGGCAGGAGCGAAGGAATAGATCGATCTCAGTGCCGCTCCTGATGGGCCGCGACTTTAGACCGCAGGATGGTGAGAACGCGTCGAAAGTAGCCATTATTAACCAGACGATGGCCTGGCACTACCCAAACGACTCGCCCATTGGAAAGCGGTTCGGCTTCAAAGGCCTGGAGGCCCGTGGCCAAATTGAGATCGTGGGGGTGGCCCAGGACTCGAAGAACGACAGCTTACGAGAACAAACTCCCCGCCTGGTTTATCTCCCATTCCTTCAGGATGAATTATTTGGAATGACGTTTGTGGTTCGCACTATGGACAACCCGACGAATCTGGTCGGTGCTATCCGGCACGAGGTCCACGCCATCGACAAGAACCTGCCGATGTTTGATGTCAAGACATTGACCCAACAGGTGGATGAATCGCTCCTCCCGGAGCGTTTGATCGCAACGCTTTCGGGCTTCTTCAGTCTGCTCGCTCTGCTACTAGCATCCATCGGTCTTTACGGCATCATGTCCCACGCCGTGATCCGCAGGACGTCTGAAATCGGCATCCGCATGGCGCTCGGTGCGCACAGCGGAGACGCGCTCTGGCTGATGGTACGGGAAACGCTGCTGCTCGTGCTGATCGGCGTGGGCGTCGGGCTACCTGTAGCTCTGGTGGCTAGTCGACTAATCTCAAGCCAGCTCT
>QHZP01000657.1:0-2640 GCA_003224715.1 Acidobacteriota bacterium
CTTGTCGTGCCTCGCGTGATCCGCCTCCACACGACCGCAAGAACCCAGGCAGGGTGGCTACCGCGCTCATCCGGCGGCCTCGGCGAGCCGCGCGGCTTCCCCCAGCAGTGCGTCTGCACGCGCCCACCAGCCGGGCCTCTGCCGCTTCGCTTCCTGAGCCTTACTGGCTAGGCGCAGGAGCGCGGCCGCTCGATACCAGGCGAGGGCGCGCTCGTCCAAGAGGCCGACAGTCCCCGCCAGGAATGCCTGCTCGGCCCGGGCTGCCTGGCCTGCCAAAGCGTCGTACCGCAGACCAATGCGCCAGATCGTGGCGAGGAACATGCCGGCGTCCAGCTCTATCGGTCCTTGCCCGAAGCAATCCCAGTCGATCAGGCCCGGCCCGTCGCCGAGGTCGAGGACGTGGCGGTCGTAAAGCGTGCCATGCACCAGGTGCGCGACACCCTCTTTGGGCTGCCTCTGCGCCAGCTTGGCGGCCACCGCCGTGGCGGCGGTTCCGAGGTCGGGATCGACGGCGGCCAGAACGGCCACCCATTTGCGCGACCGGCACAATAGAGGTGCCGCGCCCAAGGGCGACCCCAGTTTCATTGGAAGCGTGGTGGTGCGCTGTATCCAGCTTGCGGCCAGTTCGCCGGCGCGCTTGCCCTGCCCAGTCTTGACCAGTTCATGGGCCGTGGGTCCCTCCAGCCAGCCCATGACGAGCACTCGCAGATTACGATCCCAGGCCAGCAATGGCGGCACGCGAATGCCGGCGTCGCCCGCGAGCCCACCGAGGGCCTCGTACAGCGCGGCTTCCAACGCTGCATCCTTCGCGTAGGCCTTGAGAGCGACGCGACGGTCACCGGCCCGCACCTCGAGCGTGGCGCGCAAGCCCGGCTTGTAGCCGCGCAGCACGAGCTCGACAGGACCGCTCCTTAGGGCCGGGATCGCGCCGGCCAAGTACGCCTCGCGGATCGCCACGAGGCCCGGGAGAGCAGGATCGACGGGAAGCTCAGCAGGAAGCTCAGCGGGAAGCTCAGCGGTCGGGCTGCTCCGCTTCGGCAGGGCCTTTGCCTGAGTCAGGTCAAGGTTTGGAATTTTCCTTCCCAGTTGCGTGGACGGCACGACCGTCAAAAGAGCCACCAGAAGGCCGCTAAGGAACGAAGTAAATGTGGTTCGTTCAAAAGATTGCATGGTTTATCCCTTTGAGGTTGGTACGTTCTGTTCGTGAAAAGCGATCCAGTAATGTGTTCAAGCCCGCCTCAGCCTGCTGGAGGAGTGGCTCTGTGGGTTTGAAGCCAGTAGAAGGTTTTTGTCATCACAGCCTTCCTGCTAAAGCCAGTCCGGCCTGTTCAACCAAGGCCAGCAACGTCTCAGGCCAGGACGGCTCCTGACGTCTGAAAATGCCGGCGGCAACCTCGACGAGGGCAGCCGCGTAATGAATGGGCAACCGCCGGTGCCAAGCCACGGGAACGTGGGCGCAATATTCCTCGGCAAAGGCCCTGACCGCTGCCCGTGCCTGCTCGAAAGACACAGTCGACAACCCGACCCTGGCAATGAGATAGGACATCAAGTGCGTCGCGTCTACGACCGGGTCGCCAAGGGCGAGGGAGTCGAGGTCCACAAAGATTACGCGTTCGCCATCCAAAAAAATGTGGTCTGCCTTTAAATCGCGATGGATCGGTGCGGCAGGAACTTCTTCGAAACCGGCCACCACGGCCGCTGTAATCTGATCGAGCAGCGGCCGTAACTGCGGGCAGGCCCAGCGGAGAAGTTTGGCCGCCCGCTTAAGTTCGGCTCGCCTGTCTTCCAGCAAGTGAGCTCGGGTGCCAGGAATGTCGCTTTGATTCAAGGCGGCCACGGCGCGGGCCACCGCCCGCACCGCCGTCAACGAGTCACTGTCGTGAAGAAGAACCTCTTGCAGCGAAGTCCCAGCCGCTTCTTCCAAAACGAGAGTGCGGAGTTCGCTGAGATAGGCAATGGGCTTGATCACGGAAAAAAATTTCTCATGAGCTCCAGCCCTCTCGGCCAAAGACCGCAGCAGTTGATAGGTTTCTCGTCCGCGTTGGTTGCGATAGACCTTCAGATAGAAACGCTTTGTTTCGTTCCCCGCAGTAAGGCGATTGCGACCTGCGATCGTGTAACGCACCACCGCGCCCAGCTCGGTGCGGTAGCGCATTGGTTCGATATCGCATCGCCCAACCTGCCAATCACCCGGGCCAAATTGGTCCAGCAGGAGTGGCTTTAGATCAGCAGACATGCCGGCCATAACCCGGGGAAGGCTGGGAAGCTTATGGTCGTGGGGAAAGAGCGTGACCAGCATATTGAGATCGGGGATGAAGTCCACCGGCTCAAAGGAACGCCAGGCCTCGGGAATCTCCTGTCTCTGGATACTGGTCTGCATCTGTTGGCACAGCCGCTCGGCTTCGCCGGCTTGAGCATAAATGAGACCGGTCGCCCATTGGCTGCAGCCTTGTCCTGTGGCTGGTTCGACCAGGCGCAAAGTGTATTGGAGCACGCAGCGCGAGGTTCCCTGGCGGAATCTGAACCGGAAGGGAATACATTCCTGAATCTGGTACGGCTTATGGGGGACCGGTTTCAGATGGCGCCGGAAAACATCGAGCATCAACCCAGGATCGCTGGCAGTCTTAAGCTGGGGGAAGT
>QHZP01000657.1:2659-4669 GCA_003224715.1 Acidobacteriota bacterium
ACATTTATTGATCTTATTGATCTTTGGGAATTATCATTGTCGTAACGCGTTTAACCGGCGGCCTCGGCGAACTGGGAAGCTTCGCCCAGCAGCGCGTAGGCCCGCGCCCGCCAGCCGACCTTGCGGCGCTTCACCACCCGGACCTTATTGGCGGCAATGCGCAGGAGCGCGGCGGCTCGATACCACGCGAGCGTGCGCTTGTCCAAGAGGCTTGCCGTTCCCGCCAGGAATGCCTGTTCTGCACTGGCCGCCTCGCCTGCAAAGGGCTCATCCCGCAGAGCAATACGCCAGATCGTGGCAAGGAACATGCCGGCGTCCAGCTCCAGGGGCCCCTGCCCGAAGCGCTGCCAATCGATCACGCCCGGACCGTCACCGAGATCGAGGACATGGCAGTCGTAGAGCGTGCCGTGCACGAGGTTCGCGACACCCTCCTTGGGCTGCGTCCGTCCCAGCTTTGCCGCCACTACTGTGGCAGCGGCTCCCAAGGCGGGATCGACGGCGCCCAGAGCGGCGACCCATTGGCGCGACCGGCACAATATGGCCGTCGCAGCCAAGGGCGGTCCCAGCTTCACTGGAAGCGAGGCGGCCTGCTGTATCCAGCGCGCGCCCAGGTCGCCGGCGCGCTTACCCTGCCCGGTCTTGACTAGCTCACGCGCTGTAGGTCCCTCCAGCCAGCCCATGACCAACACCCGCAGATTAGGATCCCAGGCCAGCAAGGGCGGCACGCGAACCCCCGAGGTGCCTGCGAGCCCCGCCGTCGCGAGAGCTTCGTACAAGGCGGCCTCCGGCGCTGGATTTTCCGCGTAGGCTTTGAAAGCGACGCGATGGCGTCCGGCCCGCGCCTCGAGCGTGGCCCGGGAGCCCGGCGTGTAACCGCGCAGCACCAGCTCGATGGGGCGATTGCCTGGGAACATGATCGCGCCAGCCAGGTAGGCCTCACGGATTGCCATGAGGCCCGGCAGCGCAGAATCATCAGGAAGCTCCGCGGTCGCTCTCCTCCGCCTGGGCGGGGCTTTTTGAGGCTGGTAGAGTTTCGCTGGCGCCTTTCCCGCCTGGGCGGCAGTCCTGGTGAGAGGAGTAACCAGGAGGCCGGTGAGCAAGGAAGCAGTCGTGATGAGTTTTAAGTGTTGCATCGTCTATTCTCCCGGAGGTCGTACGCTCTGTTCGTAAAAAGGCGGCCCAGAAACATGCTCAAGACGGCCTCCAAGTTGCCATCAATCCAAGTCGTAGTCTACCGAGATCATTTGACCCATCTTCCTCTCAAAGCGAGCTACGAACAAAAGGCTACCTTGAGTGGAGCGATGCCCTCACCCGGCCTCCGCCACCGCCGTCGCTTTGGCCACCCTCTCCCTGAGGGCCCTGACGGGAGGGGCTGGGGTGCGGGTCGTAATGCCTCAGTTACTGGGGGTGGAACGCGCGCTCCGTCGCGCGTTCATTCAGCGTGCGCGGAGCGCCCGCTCCACCCTTTGTGCCTTTCCCCATCCATAACTAAGGCATTACTGCGGGTCTGCAATCCTTGTTGACTTCAAGGCAGAAAGGGGCTTGCAGCAGGTACCTGATCTTTTCGCATGGTGTTGCTCGCTCCTCAGTTGAAACGCTTACAACCGGGGGAGTTCGTCTATGTGTTGGATGAGGTGCTTGATCCAGCTGGCTAAGTCGTCGGATGCTGCCGGGGCGATTTTTCTCTTGTCGGTTCTTCTGTGAATGTTCTTTGTGGAGCCATCCGTAGGTCTTGCGTGGCTGGCTGCATGTGAAGCTGGTTGCTGCTGAGGTGTTGATAGCCTCTCAGGACTTGGAGGATCGGCAGGTTTAGCTTCGTAAAGCTGTCGATATCGACTGCTGGTGGCCATCAGTTCTTTGTGCGTTCCTCTCTCGATGATTCGACCCATCTCCAAAACCAAGACCAGGTCTGCGTCCGCAACCGACTGAAGGTCATGGGTGATCATGAGGCAGGTCTTGCCGGCCATCAGCCGATCCAGGGCTTCGCGCACCTTGGCTTCGCTTTCCACA
>QHZP01000658.1 GCA_003224715.1 Acidobacteriota bacterium
ATTCGGGATTTACTCATGCCGCTCAAGCATGCCCTGGGCAACGCCGCCAGGCACGGCAACGGCCGCGATCCCGCCAAGCTGATCGTCGTAGAAGTCGTGCTGACGCGCAGAGGCGCCCTCATCGCGGTCACCGACGAGGGCGAGGGCTTCGACGCTGTGCTGACCTTTCGGCGCTTCCAGGAGCAGCAAAGTTACTTCGTAAATCGTGGCATCGGATTCCGCCATCTACACCAGGCCAGATGCACGGCCAGTTATGAGAACGGCGGCCGCACGGTTCTCCTCTGCTACCAGCCCACGATGTCTGCGTCTGAACAACCTGGCGCCCCTGCTCTCAGCGCCCACGAACCTGCCCCTCACCCGCCCCTCGGGCCCCCTTTCCCTCATCGGGGCAGAGAGACGGGCGAGGGGGCCGCTCAAACGCGCCGAGTGCCATTCGAATCGGGCGGTTCTCTCCCGAAGATTTTGGATTCAGGATGGATTCAGAACTGCCTTTCTACCGAGGTGGCGGCATTCTCCGATGGCCTGGCGACGATTGAGTCCTGCCGGGTTTATGCGACGCGCGGGCACGCCGCCGACGATTGCGGGCACCGTTACGTGCTGCGAGTCCCTGGGCTCGACGGGCGACCAACGGAGACACGGATCCTGACCGGAAGGCTTCACGCGTCAGCCGCTACTGCCGAGGCCGACTTCGAAGCTGCAACCAAACTGCGCGATGCCGCGACATCAGCGAGCGTGCGGATCCCCCGGCCGGTGGCGCGTCTCCGCGCCGAGCCGCGCCTTGTCCTCTACGACTTCGATCCGTGGATGCCGCTTTGGGAATATCTCACCTATGAATGCGAGCGTGCGACCGTTCGGCATTGCGCAGAGAAGATTGGACGAGCCCTGGCCCGCCTGCATCGCAACCCGGTTCAGTTCCGTCGTTCCAAGCCCGAATTCAGCGGAGAAGGGTTCGGAGCAATGATTGCGCGCGCGCAGAGAAATCTTCAAACGCTGGCCTGTGAACCGGATCTTGTGCAACGCTTCCGCAACTTGGCACGACAGATCTGGGATCCCGCTGCAGTCGGACAGGAACCAACCCCGGCGCCGATTCACGGCGCATTCGGTTGGGACTGCATCTACTATGGCGTGGACAACTATTTTTATCTTTTTCGCTTCGAGTCATGCCGAAGGGGCGCGCCAGGACTTGATCTTGGAGGATTCGCGGCGGACTTGCTCCGCTTCACGCTGGCCCACCGCGACGAGGAGAGCTATTCCACCTGCCGGGAAGCGTTCCTGAGCGAATACAATCGGAAAGCGACCCGTCCCATGGGCGAGGATCATCTGCGCTTCTACACCGCGCTGGCCGTCGCAGAGCGCCTGGGACGAACGCAAAACCCCGCGCACGCCGACACGGAGCAACTGCGCGGCTGGGGATCGAGATGTGAGGTGGCGCCATGAAATTCCTGATCGTCAATGCGGATGATTTCGGCGCCAGCCCCGGGATCAATCGTGGGATCCTCGAAGCCCATCGCCGCGGGGTCGTCACCAGCGCGAGCCTGCTGGTGAACACTTCGGGCAGCCTCGAAGCCGTCGCACTCAGTCGCACGGTGCCGCGGTTGAGCGTGGGCCTGCACGTCGACCTGGGGAAGGAATTGCCAGAAGGCACCGGTTTGCGGCGGCTGGGCGAGGAACTGTGGGAACAGCTCGCGCGTTTTGAAGACTTGATGAGCCGTCCGCCGACACACCTGGACTCACACCACAACCTGCATCGCAACCCGCAGGCGCTGCCTCTATTTTTAGAGTTGGCGGAAGAGCACGGCGTGCCCCTCCGGGAACATTCTTCAGTCCACTACTTCTCGAAGTTCTACGGCCAATGGAACGGCGAAACCCATCTGGAACAGATCAGCGCCGAGAACCTCGCCCGGATGCTGCAAACCGAGGTGGGCGAAGGCTTCACTGAATTGAGTTGTCATCCAGGCTACGTCGATACCGATTACCCGACGGGCTATGCCACCGAGCGCGAGGTCGAGCTGCGCACATTATGCGATCCGGGGATTCAGCAGACCTTGTTGAAGGAGTTGATCCAGCTCGTGAGTTACCACGATCTCGCCCAGCTTGGGGTGAGTGCGGGAACGTAAGGAGGGGCGCATGCCCACAGTTGTTGTTGCAGCTTACAACGTGGCTGGCTTTCCCGAAGGAGGTGGGCATTTCTGGGTGTACTTGCAGTACGTGTTGGGCTTGCGCCAACTCGGCTGCGAGGTGTATTGGCTGGAGGCCTTTCGCACCAAGGGCCGTGCGGCAGAGGAAGCCGCGGCGCTGGCCACGTTTCGCGCGCGTATGAAGCAGCAGGGCCTGGATGGGAAGGTCATCCTCTATGTTACCCAGAGCAAGAAGGCCAGGCTGGAAGCGCCGGCGGAATTTCTGGACATGACACGGTCCGAGGCCGAGTCCATCTTCGAGCGCGCCGACCTGCTATTGAACTTCCACTACGCGATCAGTCCGGGCTTGCTGGCGCGATTTCGGCGCACGGCGCTGGTGGATATCGATCCGGGCCTGTTGCAGTTCTGGATCAGTCGCGGGCAGATCAATGTGCCACCCCATCACTTCTATTTTACGATCAGCGAGAATGTCGGCCAGCCGGGCGGCCGGATCCCGGATTGTGGTTTGGAATGGATTCCCATCCGGCCGGCCGTCTGCCTGGAGCGCTGGCCGTATCTCTTCGACCCCCACGCCGACGCGTTCACCACGGTCTCCCTTTGGGATTCGGGCGATTGGGTCCGTGATCGCGATGTCACTTATGAAAACACGAAGCGCGTGGCATTCCTGGAGTTCGCCGACTTGCCGCTCCTGACGAGCCAGCCACTGGAGTTGGCGCTGTTTTTGCGGAAAGAGCGCGACATGGCGGAATCGAAGGACCTGGAGCGCCGCGGCTGGCGTATTCGTCACTCCCGCGACGTGGCCGCCACGCCTGAAAGGTACCAGGCCTATATCCAGCGCTCGCGCGGCGAGTTCGGCTGCTCGAAGCCATCCTACATCAATCTCGACACCGCCTGGATCAGCGATCGCACGGCGTGTTACCTCGCCAGTGGCAAACCGGTAGTGATTCAAAATACGGGACCTAGCTCGTTCCTCCCCAACGGTGAAGGAATGTTTCGTTTTTCGACGGTGGAAGAAGCGGTCAGTGCATTCGAGACGATCAATGCCGACTATAGGCGGCACTGCCGGGCAGCACGCGAGATCGCCGAAGCCTACTTTGATTCGAGGCAAATCGCTGAACGGATCCTAAACGCCGCCCTAGCCAATCAACGATCCAAGGGGACTGGGGCTATGGAGTCGCGAGGCGAACAGCAATGCACGACAGTCACCAGCCGCTTCGATGGGTTGGGGATGACCACAGTGACGTAGAGGGCGGCTGAAGCGAGTCTTGTGGCGGATGCCGGGTGGGGTGAGCTGGCCCTGGCACAATTTGGACCGCAAGTTCACCCTGAGCTTATCCGCCTGAGAAAACACCTCGATGACCACCGTAGTAATCTCGCCCTTCAATGTCGTGAATTTTCCCGAAGGCGGCGGCCACTTCTGGGTATACATGCAATACGCCCAGGGTCTGCGTCAATTGGGGTGCGAAGTCTATTGGCTGGAAAACTTCCGCAGCAGCGGCAACGCGGAGTTGGATGCCGTCGTCCTGGGTACATTCATTGCGCGCATGAAGGCATTTGGTATGGAGGAAAAATTTATTCTCCACGTCAACCGTGGGAACGTCGATGCTCCCGCTGTCCCATCCGAATATGTCGGCATGAGTTCAGCTGAAGCCGAGGCGATTTTCAAACGGGCGGATCTCCTGGTGAACTTCCACTACAAGATCAGTCCCGCGCTGTTAGCCCGCTTCCGTCGCACGGCCCTGGTCGATATCGATCCCGGCTCGCTTCAGTTTTGGATCAGCCGGGCACAGATCTCCATGCCCGAGCATGACTGCTACTTCACCACGGGCGAAACGGTCGGCACGCCCGCCGCCTTGTTTCCAGATTGCGGCCTGAAATGGATTCACCTTCGCCCAGCGGTCTGCCTGGAACGCTGGCCGTATCTCTTCGACCCCCACGCCGACGCGTTCACCACGGTCTCCAGTTGGGATGGCGGTGACTGGATTGTGAACGGCAC
>QHZP01000643.1 GCA_003224715.1 Acidobacteriota bacterium
GGACCCTTTGCTCCTGATATGGGATTGGCAAGTCTTTGACCTTGGACCTTGGACCTTGGACCTTGGACCTTGGACCTTGAACTTTGAACTTTGAACTTCGAACCTTGAACCACTCTAAGACCGGCTACTTCCGATGGGTGATTTGCGCCTTGTTGTTCTTTGCGACAACCATCAACTACGTGGACCGGCAGGTCCTCAGCATCCTTGCTCCCGACCTGCAGCGTGGCATGGGCTGGTCGGAAATGGACTATTCAAATATCGTCTTTGCGTTTCAAATCGCCTACGCGTTTATGTTCCTGGTTTCGGGCAGGGTTCTCGACCGGATTGGCACCCGCCTCGGATTTGCTGTTGCCCTCGTGTGGTGGAGTGTGGCTGCCATGGGTCATGCATTGGCCAGCTCAGCGGCAGGGTTCAGCTTCTGGCGATTCATGCTGGGGGTGGGTGAATCGGCAAACTTCCCTGCCTCCATCAAAACGGTTGCTGAATGGTTTCCTAAGCGTGAAAGAGCTCTAGCGACCGGGATATTCAATTCGGGAACCAATATCGGGGCCATTGTTGCACCGATCGCGGTCCCTTTAATTGCAGTCCGGTGGGGTTGGCAAATGGCTTTCATTGCTACAGGCGCGCTCGGTTTTCTCTGGCTGGCTTTCTGGCTGGCTCTATACCGCCGGCCCGAAGAACACCAGAGACTTTCCAGTGAAGAACTCGCCTATATTCGAAGCGACTTGAAGGATCCAGCCACCCAGCTCCTTTGGATACCGTTGCTGAGATACAGTCAAACCTGGGCATTTGCATTGGGAAAGTTCATGACAGACCCTATCTGGTGGTTCTACCTTTTCTGGCTACCCAAGTTCCTTTACTCGGTGCATGGGGTTAAGACGGTCGAACTGATTCCTTACCTCGTTACAGTTTATCTTGTGGCCGATATCGGATCAATCGGGGGTGGCTGGTTATCCTCAGCCTTACTGAAGCGCGGCTGGTCGATCAATGCCTCACGCAAGACCGCTCTGTTTCTCTGTGCACTCTGTGTATTTCCCGTGGTGGTCGCTTCTCAGACGCAGAGCCTTTGGCTGGCGGTCGGACTGATCAGTTTGGCGGCCGGGGCCCACCAGGGCTGGTCGGCCAACCTTTTTACGCTGAGTTCGGATTTGTTTCCACGCCAGGCGGTAGCCTCTGTCGTAGGCATAGGAGGATTTGCCGGCGCCCTTGGCGGAATGCTGATTGCGAAGGTCGCCGGCTATGTTTTACAGTGGTACGGAACCTACACTCCGCTCTTCGTTATTGCTGGCTTGGCCTATCTGAGCGCTCTGGCTCTCATTCACCTGTTGGTGCCAAAACTTGCTCCGGCAATAGCATAATACTCCTCTGAAAATCCCCTCTGGGGAGGGGCAGAAGGCGTAGCCTTCGGGGTGGGTCCTATGGTTCGGGATAACCCACCCCTGCGCCCCTCCCGTGGAGAGGAATGATTTTCATCCTTGGTGGTGCCGCCGTGCGGCATGGATGACTCTCCCGAAAATCCCCTCTATCAAGGTGGGCGTAGGGGGGTGTCCTTCGGGTTTGCAGTGGCATGTTCGCCACAGGACATCCCCTGCACCGCCTTCGAAGGGGGAATAATTTTCATTCTTGGCGGTGCCGCCCGAGGGCGGCATCAGAGACTCCTGTGAAAATGTGTTGAAAGTGGGAGGCGCTGTCCTCAGCGGCGACCTCCGCGGCAACCTGATCAGTCGCCGCGCGGAGCGCGCCTCCCACATTTTCATTCCTGGTGGCGCCAGCAGTTAAAGCTTGCCTTGTCTTGAATGAGAAGAAATTGCTTTTAGCTACGAAAATTTTGCGAATGTCAGAATTGGGGTTCCGTATTCCTTCTTTCTGAAAAATTTCTTGCCCTCTGGAAATCTGGATAGATATTCTTAGAGCTTATGCTTTCCCAGCAGCGCCGTTCTAATCCGAGCTTTTGGTTCATTCCCGGCATGCTGGTCTGTGTCTTGTTTCTTAGTGCGTTGTGTCTCTTCTTTATCCATCGGCAGATGAACACCGAAGAAGAAAGGCTCCATCAAATTGAACGCTTCAGCCTGGAACAGGCCCAACAGCTTTTCCGAAGCGAGGTGGAAGAAAAATGGCAAAGAGCCTATCGTCAATTCCCACAGGAAGTAGCAGAATATCAAGAGATGAATGCGTGGGATGGCCGCTTGGGCGAAGACATTCTTGGCTTTTGTCTGGATAATTCCGGTATGCTGCTCTATCCGGCCTACCAGATTTATTCCCAGCAGGACATTGCCCTCGGGGAACGTTCCTCTCCACGTTCTTTCCTTTCTAAGGTGAAAGGTCTTCCTGACGAGCTCCCCGCTATTACTGTCGTTTTGGAGCGGGGGGAATTGTCTTCCCATCAGCTGGAGCGGCAAGCGGGTCTGGTAGATTCATTGCTGCAAGCCTACCAGTCAGGGTTGGTCCCGCTTAACCCCGTCTCGCTCAGTTGGCTCGAACGCCTTCAAGAACAGTGTCGAAGACGCAATGATCAGGAGACCTGGTTGCGGCGAGAATCTCAGGTTTCACGCCTGGTACGACAAGCGCAGCTGGCAGAGAAGTTTCTGGCCAGACTGAATCTGCTACTGCGAAGGAATCTTTACAACATGGCTCGA
>QHZP01000652.1 GCA_003224715.1 Acidobacteriota bacterium
TATCATCAGCCATGCTGTTTGGCTCTACCACCGATTCTGCCTGAGCACCACACCCTTGAATGAACTCTCAGGTCCGCCTTCTGTTCATCAGGGTTTCATTGCCTCCATGGTTGCTGAAACCAGATAGTCCTCCATCTTTCTTCCCGGTGCCCAGTCCTGAATAAACGACTTGCTCTCCTCCTTGGGCTTGATTCTGATCTGCGTAAAGCCGGAGTCGGCAAGCATTCGCTGCAGGTCGTCTATCAATGCGGCGCCTGCCATACATCCGGTGATAGGATAAGATCTCGTCTTGCCTCTTCGGGCAGGTGAGTCCTGGCAACAATATCCGCGATGGCCAGCCGTCTCCCACCCTTCAACACTCGGAAGGCCTCCTTGAAAATGCTCTCTTTGCTCGGGGAAAGGTTGATCACGCAATTCGAAATAATCACATCGATAGAGCCAGTCGCCACCGGTAGTCGCTCGATTTCTCCAAGCCGAAATTCCACATTGTTTGCTCGAGCTCTTACGGCATTCTTGCGAGCCTTCGTAATCATTTCCGGGATCACATCGACTCCAATCACCTGGCCGGAAGAACCGACCTGGCGGGCTGCCAGAAAGGAATCGATCCCTCCACCACTTCCTAGATCCAGAACCGTTTCACCCGCTTTCAGTGAAGCAATGGCTTGCGGATTACCGCAACCCAGCCCGATATTAGCCCCTTCTGGCACGGAGGCAACCTCTTCCTGAGAGTAGCCGAGGGCAAGGGGAGCTTCTTCCGCAGTGGTCGAACTCTCTCCGCTGCAACAGCTCGTAGTACAGCCGCAGCCTGAGGCAACGGACTCCTCTGCCTTTCTCGGTTCTGGCTCTCTCTCCCCATCACAGCAGGAAGTACCGCACCCACAGCCAGTCACAGAGGATTCTGCTACCCTGCCATACCGCTCACGAACCGCTTGTCGAATTTCGTCGTGGATAATCTCTTGCATTTCATGTCTCCTTATCTGGATCAAACTCCAGCGAATGTTCTCGCTGCAACCCTATAGACGGAGACAGACCCAAAAGGACGCAAGCGTTTAGCAGTTTTTCTGACACGTGGCGCACCCTTTGTTCTTGGGGTCGTATCCAATGACACTACCACGGTGGTCAAACTCGATATGGCAGCAGTCCATTATCAGTTCTTTGAGTTTGGCCCGCCCCCTCTGCACACGCGATTTCGCTCCCGACAAAGAGATCCCCAGCCGCTCAGAAACTTCCTTTTGAGTCAGTCCCTCCAACTCGGATAGCTCAATCGCTTCTCGATGCCCTTGGGGCAGCCGTTCCACCATGGGCCGAATACACTCAGCCAGCTCCATCAGAGCGGTGTTCTGGCTCGTTTCTGGAATCGAGGCCTCTTCAGGAATATCCTCGTTGGGCCTCTGACTGCGAAAATAGTCGATAACTGCATTCCTGGTAACCTGATAGAGCCAGCTTTGAATTCGAGCATCATCTTCCAAAGTGCCGATTCGTTGATGAATCTTAACGAAGACCTCCTGAAGAAGGTCGTCTACGGTGGACGGGTCTGTGACCCTCCTGGCAATGAAGCCGTGAAGCTTGGCGTGGTATTCCTTCCAAATGGTTTCAATGTCGGTCATCAAAGCTTCTCCGAGACTTACCGTGTTGGGTGACCTCTCGGATGAAGGTTATAACAATCAAGAAAGCCGTTTCAAGAGGCTCACAACCGCGCCAACCCCGGCGAGGCCGTTAACATGGAATCAGACCTTAACGGTCGGATGGGTCGTTATCTAGCCTCTTTGCTCCCTCACCTGGACCCGGACGACCGTGGACTTCGGCTTGATGGGCCTCTTGGGCCAATGCATACAAAATGCTGCGCAATATTAACTTGGACGGGAAGTGAATGGCATCCACCGGACAGATCTAGACGCAGGCGCTACAGCCGACCACAGATTTGTGTGAGTGAACGACCTCTGGCCGGTTGTTAAAGTCGTCTCAGACAAAATCGAAACACTCCAGCGGGTGAGTCCGTGGGCTTGTAGATCAGGCTGTCGCCCGTGGGTGCGAGTTAAGTGAAACTTAATTTCCAGTTAATAGCAAAGCAAGAACGACAAGCTACGGTTTGGCTCACTGGACGTGCTCCGGGCGCCAGAAGAACAATTGCAAACAAAGGATAACGAATCA
>QHZP01000653.1:0-1455 GCA_003224715.1 Acidobacteriota bacterium
CTCATTGAAGCGCTCCTTCCTTCTCAAGTGGAACAAGGGGTTTAACGACTTGTTGGGTCCACAAGTTGAACCTATGAATCTGTGCGGCCTGCGACGGCACTACCAAGAAATCAAAATTATTCCCCCTTCTAACGGGGGTACAGGGGAATGTCCTGTGGTGGACGCGGCGCTGGAGACCCGAAGAACACTCCCCTATGCCCCCCTTGATAGGGAGGATTTTCCGGGGAGCCGGAAGTTTCTCTCTCTTTCCTGCTGGGTCGTAATTCTTTTAGCGTCTTTCTGGCCATCCATTAAAGCCGATTCTTCGCCACTGGCCACGGTTCGTGTTCGCACCCATGAAGAAGCAGGTAACCCTGTGGCGGGCGTGCTCGTGCAGCTCAACCTGGAAGGTTCGCCTGTGAGGAGCTTGACGACCAGCGAGCGAGGAGAAGCCGAATTCGCAAGACTTGCCCCGGGAGCTTACGAGATTGTTATTTCCAAAGAAGGCTTTGAATCGTTGAAACAGAGTGACATTGCTGTGACGGTTGAAACACCGATAGAGGTTGAATTCACGCTGGTCCCCAAGATTGAAGTCAAAGAGTCCATTAATGTGGATGAGAGTGCCCCCACCCCCTTGGAGCAAGGGAGCTCGCCTTCGACTGAGCTGCAGCGGACCCAGGTTAAAAACCTGCCCAATAGGCCCACCGAAGTTGCCGATGTGCTCCCGCTCATTCCCGGAGTGGTGCGCACTCCCGACGATGAGATTCGGATCTCGGGAAGCAGCGAGCACAGCAGTGCGTTTATTGTCAACTCAGCCGACGTCACCGAGCCGGCCACCGGACGGTTCGGCGTGAGTGTCCCCGTCGATAGCGTTGAGACGATCAATGTTTTCAAAACTCCCTACCTGGCTCAATACGGGCGCTTCACGGCCGGAGTCGTCTCGGTAGAGACGCGCCGCGGCGGCGACAAGTGGCATTTTGAGTTCAACGATCCCTTGCCGGAGTTCCGCATCCGCAGCGGCCATTTGCGAGGTTTGCGAGATGCTTCGCCGCGCATCATTTTTAACGGTCCTTTGATCGCAAATCGCTTTTATCTCTCCCACGGCATCGAATACTCCCTGCACAAACTGCCTGTACGAACCCTCTCTTTTCCTTTTAACGAGACCAAGCAGGAGTCGACCAACTCATTCACGCAGCTTGACTACATCCTCTCACCCACCCATTTACTGACGGGTACGTTCCACTTGGCGCCCCGGCGCACCAACTACGTCAACCTGGAATTCTTCAATCCGCAACCGGTAACTCCTAGCTTTCGAGCTCATGACTACACGGGCACCATCATCGACCACTTGAGCATAGGGAGTGAGCTGCTCGAGAGCCTGGTGGCGATCAAGCGTTATAGTGCCGACGTATGGGGACAAGGTCCGGAGGAGATGATATTAACGCCCACAGGCAACCGCGGCAATTACTTCAGCCA
>QHZP01000653.1:1729-7295 GCA_003224715.1 Acidobacteriota bacterium
GGATGCGTTTTGAACGGCAAGGGATCACGGAAACTTTTCGTATCGGGCCACGCATTGGCTTAGCCTGGACCCCGTTTAGCCATCAGCAGACAGTCATTCGCAGCGGTTTCGGACTCTTTTACGATCGCGTGCCGCTGAGCGTCTATGCTTTCGATCACTACCCGGAGCAATTGATCACGACCTACGGACCAAACGGAGAAATCGTGGATGGCCCGCGTCGCTTCGTTAATATCACGGATCGGGCTGAAGGCACGCCACTGCCGTTTATTCTCAGGAAGAATATCATCGGTAACTTTGCGCCCTACAACGCCACCTGGAATGTTGAAGTGGAACACCCCTTCTCCCATCTGCTGCGGATCCGCGCCAATTATCTCCAGAGTAATTCTTATGGGATGGTCATTGTGACGCCGAAGGTGGTGCAAGGGCAGGATGTGCTGGTGCAGGGAGGCGGCGGAAGGTCGCGGTACCGTCAATTGGAGCTGACAGCGCGTTTCTCCTGGAAGCTTGGCCAGCAGGTTCTCTTCTCGTACGTTCGCAGTCGCTCACAGGGGGACCTGAATGAATTCAATAAGTATCTGGGCAACTTTCCCTTTCCTCTCCTGGGGCTTCCTGAGCCTGCCCTGGAGGATGAGCATCGCCCCTATGGCCGAGTATCGCGTGGGTTTTCCTTATTCCGTGCTCGATGCCGCACAGGATTACGTGGGTGTCCCCAACTCAGACAAGACTCGCTTCCCAAATTTCTTTTCCCTTGATGCGCGCGTCTCGAAAGACTTCAAAGTAAACCCTAAGTATATGCTCCGCCTCTCAGTGAGAGGCCTGAATCTAACCAACCACTTCAACGCCCTCGGTGTACACTCGAATATCGCCGATCCGCAGTTTGGGACATTTTTCGGGAATTACAAACGACGGTACTTGGTGGACTTCGATGTGATTTATTGAAACGGAAAATCCCCGCAGGGACGTCGAAGAGAGCCAGAGACCGAAGATAGAAGATAGAGAATCGAGGATCGCGGGTCAAATCTTGCGATCTTCGATCCTCAATCCTCGACAAGACGCGAGGCTAAATTGAAGGGCTCTGCGGCTCGATCTCTCTGCGGTGAGATTTCTCTTCTCATGGTGGCAAATTGCTCAGCACGCACTTGCCGCCCCGCTCAGCGAAAAGGTGCACGGTGCCGAGTAACCTTTCTAGACGAGAACGCGACTCCAGGGAAGCGACCAGGTAAAGCTTTCGATTCCCCTGCCACAATCCAACCAGGTCGTTATCTTCAATAAAGACAGGGGGGGCGCCGGGTTCAGCAGCGCCATAGGCCAAGTTGTCAACGCGGCCGTTGAGTAATAATGCCGGCCGATTGGTGTAAAACACGACAGAGGAGGCTGGGTAGTAGTGCCCCTCAAGAATCAGTTGTCCGTCCGCCCCGGCTGCAATGGCTTCAGCCAGGGGGCGCGAGGACAAATACGGATCGAATACCGCCATGGCCCAATGAGCGGCGTGCGCCAATAGCGCCATCATCGCGGCCAGGCATAAGGGGGCTATGATGCGACGCCGAGTAGACCAGGCTGCCACAGTGCCGGCACCTAAGGAAATACCCGCCAGGAGTAAGGGACCGCGGAGGTAAGCGAACGACATTAATGTGAGATCGCGCAAATGACCTAGCGATAGCGTATACGCCTCAGGATTGTGAGTCAGAGCCGAGGAAATGTCACCCGCAGCCTCCACTCCGCGTACTCGATATAAGATGAAGCACATTCCAGCAGCCATCAAGACCCCGGCCAGGGCCAGCACGCCATATCCAGCCGAGACCCATCGTCTCGGTCCTTCCGCCAGCGCGGCCCCTGCGAGCAAAGCAAAAGCGGGATAACACGGCATGCTGTAGTACTCTTGTGTGGTCGAAAGACTGAGAAACGCCAACAAGAACAGGATCCAAAGGAACGCCAACAGACGCAACCGCGACGCGCGCCGATCGGTCACAAATTTCACTTGAATTAGTGCCGCCGGCAAAAACACACTCCAGGGAAAGATCCACACTACGTGTAACAGCAGAAACGGCAACCGGGGCACGGTGTTATAGTCGCGCGGGAAACGCAGGTTGAGAAATCGCAATACGTGCTCATTGATAAAATAGAACCAGAAGAACCCGCGGTATACTCCAGGGTCACTGTGAAGGGTCCAATCAAACAGAGGCGGATTGCGCCAGGTGGCCAAGACGACCCACGGTGCATAGAGGGCGAGCATCGCCGCAATTCCAGTGAGCGGGCACAACAAACGCCAGGTGCGTCGATCCAGCAATCGCTTGCAAATTAGCAGATAGAGCGCACTTGTGGCCACTGGCACCAGCACGGCCAACAAGCCCTTCAACAGCAAGCCCACTCCAAGGCAAGCCCAGAATGCCAGGGCCCAATGTCGGTCTTCATCTTCCAGGGCCCGCAGGAAGGAGTAAAAAGCGCAGGTGATCGCCAGTGCGAGCAAGACGTCGGGTATGACAATACGCGTAAACAAAAACAGGCCAACCGAGGTACCCACCGCCAGTCCTGCGTAAAACCCGGCCGGCTGACCGAAACCCCATCGACCCAGAGCCGCAGTTATCCACATTAAACCAATCGAACCCAGGGCCGTAGGCAGCCGGGCGGCCCAATCGTGAACCCCGAAAATGGCGTAACTCACGGCCATCAGCCAATATCCCAGGGGCGATTTCTCAAGGTAAAGCACGCCGTTGATGCGGGCCGTCACCCAGTCGCCCGACTCCAACATGTTGCGGGCTATCTGCGCATTGACGGCGTCCACGTCATCCATTAAAGAAGGAGGGGCGAAAATGCTTCCCAGGAAGATGACTACGCCAAAGGTGAGAAGAACTAAGGGGTAGGAGAGCTTGTGCCAAGACACACTAGTTGTGCTGGGTCTTCGAGCTTCTGGGGTTGCGGGACAATTTCCCATTTCTTCATCCATAAGAACAAGATTAGAAGCCCCCACAGATGGAAACCAATATTGATGCGACCCTCCAAATGGTCGCGTATCCATTTCTGGATAGTTTCAGGCCGGAAAAGACCGGTGCGAGACACGGCCGAAGGACTCAGTTCCTCCAGCAGGAGAGGTCTCAGTTCACGACGCAGCCAGTCGTGGGCCGGGATGTCAAAGCCGATTTTTTTGCGGGCTAAGATTTGCCGGGGCAGCCTGTCACGCATGAGTCGCTTCAAAAGATATTTCTGCTGTCGGTCGCGAATTTTGAAAGATTCTGGCATACCGGCGGCAAACTCCACGATTTCCAGGGAGTGCGCCATGCTCATGCGATCGACCTTGGCTAAAATGTCATCGGCCAGATAGTAGCGCTGGTCAAAACAGAGAAAACGGTTAAGCTTTCCGAGCGATCGCAACCCTTCGGCCAAGAATTCAATCCTCCAGCCGGGCTCTCTCTCAAAACGGCACAGCTCCCGTTTTTGCGCTTCGGAAAACGTGCCGTTCCAGTAACAATGGCGCTCAAATGGAGAAAGAAACGTGCCTTCTAGAAATCGCTTCACCATGTATTCCAGGCCGATTTTATCTTCTGAAACAGGCAAGCAGCGGTGCGCAGCATTCAGGGCGGACTGTCTCAAGGTAGCAGGTACCGAGTGCATGAGTCGTGCCAGCCGGTCGGCTTGGAACGTGAGGTAGCCACCGAAGAGTTCATCGGCCCCTTCGCCTGAAAGGGCCACTGTCACGTGCTGGCGGCAAAGCTTCGATAGGTACCACACGGGCAGGGAAGAGGAGTCGCCGCAAGGTTCGTCGGCAAACTGAGCAAATTGTCGGATCGTTTCCTCCAGCTTGAGATCGCGCGACAGGTCAAACTCATAATGCTGGGTCGAATAACGCTCGGCCACGGCGCGGAAGTAGCGGCCCTCGTCAAAGCTGCGGCCCCTGAAAGAAATAGAAAAAGTCTTTAGTGGTTGGCTCGACTCAGCGGCCGCATAGTGCACAATGGTGCTGGAGTCCACTCCCCCACTCAGCCAAATCCCCAGTGGCACGTCAGAGATGAGATGCTCTCGCACCGACTGGCGCAGTAACCCATCCAATCGCTCAGTGGCTTCTTCTTCTTTCAAATCTTCTTCGGGGCGAAATTTCAACTCCCAGAAGGGATGAAGGTTTTGCTTGCCTGCCTTCCATTCCAAAAGATGGCCGGGCGGCAACTTTTCAATGCCCTGAATAAGCGTGCGAGGGCAGGGCACGTAGTTCAACGAAAGGTATTGATCGAGAGCTGCCAGATCCAGCGTGCGCGAGATTGCCGGATGCGCCAACAACACCTTGAGCTCCGAGCCAAAATAGATTTGGCCGGCCTGCCGCGAGTAATACAGCGGTTTGATGCCCATTCGATCCCGGGCCAAGACAAGCCGCTGACCCGGTTCTTGCCAGAGGGCCAGAGCAAACATGCCTTTGAGTCTTTCGAAACTCGCCGTGTCCCACTCCAAGAAAGCTCGCAAGACAACTTCAGTGTCGGAGTTGGATTGAAAACGGTGACCGCGGTGGGCCAAGTTCTCCCGAATCTCACGGTAGTTGTAAATTTCACCGTTGTAGACCAGCACCGTGCGGCCATCTTCACTCTGCATGGGTTGATGACCGCCGTCGAGGTCAATAATCTTCAGACGCACAGCGCCAAGCGAGATCCCCTCCGAAATGTAAACCCCCTGCTGGTCTGGGCCTCGATGCCTGATGAGGTTTGTGATGCCGCGTATCAAATCCTCATCGGGATAGCGGTTGGTATGTGTGTACCCGGCGATTCCGCACACTAGTGATTGTACCTGTCGTGTAGGATGGTGGTCCTCGCTTTGAGGAGGCCTGTCGCTTTAATGCGCAAGACAGCTCCTGAATTGAGGTTGAATATATGTCTCAGGGATAGCCGTTGTCAACTCGGCTGAGAATGCTTAGGAGCCCCTGTGGCAATGAGTCGAGCAAGAGTACGCTGACGTTTTCCCGCATAGCCTGCAATCATGCTGACCAGACCTCTCCTGCGTGCAGCGGCTTATTGAGATAGCAATTCTTACACAACATTTCCTTAGCAATTTTCCGGTAAATCGTGTAAACGGTATCTTATCATTTTTGAATCTGAATTCGATCTCAGGGGGTCTGCTTGATGAATGCTCCCAGCCGTACCCGATGGAAAATTGGCGGTCTGCTCTGTACGGTGGCGGTGGTCAACTTCTTTCAACGGGTCAATATTTCCGTGGCCGCTGCTTCCATGATGAAGGATTTTCACCTAACCCAGACCCAGATGGGCAGCGTTTTCAGCGCCTTTGTTTTGGGCTACACGATCTTCCAAGTGCCTGGGGGAATGGCGGCTGATCGTTTCGGTCCCCGGAGCGTGCTGGGTTGGGCAACAGCTTCCTGGGCCCTCTTCACCTTTCTCACAGGGACGATTGGAAAGATTTCGGTGCTGACTGGTGTGGATGTTCTGAATGCCTTGATCGTGTTGCGTTTCGTCTTCGGCATCTGTGAAGCGCCGATGTTTCCGGCCGGTACGCGGGCAGTAGCCAACTGGTTTCCCTTCAGCGAAAGAGCCCGGGCTAATGGCTTAGTGATCACCGGAATCAGCATCGGTTC
>QHZP01000651.1 GCA_003224715.1 Acidobacteriota bacterium
TAACCAGGTAGGAGGGGGGTTCTGGAGCTGGTACGCTCAAGACGATTTTAAGGTCAGCTCCAACCTGAGCATCAATATCGGTCTACGTTATGAGTACCGCCGACCTGCGGTTGATAAAGGTAATAACTATGTGACCTTCCTACAAACGGGCCCCAAGTTCTCAGGTCCCGGAAACGGCCTTCTAGTCACAGCCGCAGACGATCAACTGAACGACTCGTTTTGCACCGATCCTTTCTATTCCTACCTGAAATCGTCGGATGGCCGCTGTCTGGTCGCCACTTCCGCTCAGCGAGCCGCACTTGGGTTCACCGACCGAACTCAAAGAACGCTCATCTTTACTGATAAACGGAACTTTGCACCACGATTCGGGCTGACTTGGCGGCCCACTACTTCCGACAAGCTCATTGTGCGTGGTGGTTACGGCATCTTCTACGACCTCGCCAATTTTAACAACCAGCACTTTGTGGACAACAACCCGGTGTTCTCTCCGTCCCAGTTGTACGACACCGCCGTGGGCTCACCCCCACCCTTGACCAATGGCGTGCCGACAACGACAGCCAACATCTTTGCCGGTGGGGGAGGGGTTCCACCCTTGGTCAACCAGTTCGTTTCCCTATACGTTTCTCCAAACTATAGGGCTCCTTACTTTCAACAGTGGAGTTTCGGGATTTCTTCGCAACTATCGACGAACTGGGCTCTGGACGTCAATTACATTGGCACTCGAGGTCTCAGACTGGGTAATCTGCATCTGTTTGCCAATCAGCCTTACCCAGGTGTCGGCGACTTGCAGCCACGGCGGCCTTACCCCGACTTTAACATCATGCTCTTCACCACCCCGGACTCCAGCTCGAAATACAATTCTTTTCAGATGAAGGTCAACAAGCGATTCTCCAATGGCCTCTCTTTCTTGGGCGCTTATACCTTTGCTCATTCCATCAATGACAATGAGGGTGATGAGGGGTTTGGTGGCGGACAGGGCAATGCGGCTCCTCAAGACGATAACAACTTGCAACTCGATCGCGGACGAGCTGTCAACGATGCTCGCCAGCGCCTGGTTTTGAGCTATATCTATGAGTTGCCTTTCGGCAGTGGGAGACGCTTCCTAAACAAGGGTGGAGCCGCCAACGTTATTCTGGGCGGCTGGCAAGTTTCCGGTATCACCAGCTACCAGTCGGGATTCCCATTCAGCGTACTTTCCAGTCAAGATTTTTCCAACACCGGCACACAAGTACACCGTTCTGACCGGACCTGCACTGGCGTTGGCCAGAAAACCGTCGACAGTTGGTTTGACGCGAGCTGCTTTCCGATCGATTCCTTGCAGACGGCCTTGGCAAGCGGTGCTCCTCGATTCGGAAATTCAGGCCGAAACATCTTGACGGGACCAGCACTGCACAATTGGGATCTCGCGTTCCTCAAAAACTTCAGTATTACCGAGCAGATTAAGCTACAATTCCGGGCGGAGTTTTTCAACACCTTCAATTTTGCCCAGTTCAGGCCCCCCAATGTTAATGTGGGTGATCCGAACATCGGGAAAATTAGCAGTGCGGGGGAACCCCGGGATATCCAGTTCGGCTTGAAGCTTTCCTTCTGAAAAAAATCGACCCAAGGTAGGGACAGGCATTCTTGCCTGTCTCTTGCCACTTAGAAAACGGCAATGACGGGCCAGGAGGCTTGCCCCACAGGGACGTGGTCCGTCCCAACCGCGAGAGCCAAGACAATGCTCGCGCAGAGACGCAGAGAAGGAAAAAACTAAGGATTGAGGTTACAGAATCGAGGATCGATTGCAGTCTTAAGAAACCCTGATGATCGATCATCCTAAAAACGGCAGTTAGCCACAGAGACCACAGAGGCGGCAGATAAGGAGTTATATCTTCGCAAAGCCTTGAAAAATTGTTACCCTCTGGGTGAGGATAAAGCACCTGAAAACCGCGCGCCTTTTCACTGGCTCTGTGCACTCTGTGACTCCGTTGCAATTTCAACTGCCGGATTTAGGATCATGAAGCCTCACAGACTGATGATGGTGTTGGCCTGCCTGTTTCATCACCCGAGAAGCCAACAAGTGATTGTTGCTGGAGCCCTGCTGGCCAGTTCTGCAGTTGCCCAGACGGTTTCGCGGGGGGGGAAGGTAGAAGACCTGGCCGCACGCGCGGAGCGATTGGAAGCCCAGGGCAAGTGGGAGGACGCGGCGGCGTCGTACCGAGAGATTCTGGGACTCGACCCTAGATCGATTCCCGCACTGAACCGGTTAGGCGCACTCTGTGTCAGACAGGAGAAGTTCCGGGAAGGCATCAAGTACTACCAACAGGCGCTCCAATTTGTGCCAAATGATTTCGGAACTAACCTTAATCTGGGAATTGCTTACATTAAGAGGCAGGACTACACCGCGGCGGCCACTCCCTTGGAAAAGGCAACTCGAGCGGATCCCGGCAATCTCCAGGCCAGGCAATTGCTCGCTGTTGCTTTGATTGGGAAAGACGATTACCAGCGGGCGCTTCCGCATCTCGAGAAAATAGCCGGGTTGAATTCCAGAGATCTTGGGATTGTCTATCTCTTGAATCGGGCATACTTGGCAACGAAACAATATGAGA
>QHZP01000093.1:0-7953 GCA_003224715.1 Acidobacteriota bacterium
AAAATCACATCATCACAAAACATTCCCATGGACCACCCGGCGCCAATCCCATGTCCTTGCATAGCCGCGATCACGGGGATATCGCACTCCAACGGCAGACTATAAATTTTGACATCCGTAAATTTGATTGCTCCTTCTTGAATCGCCAGCAAGCCCTCTTTGGTTCCGCCACAGGAAAAATAATGATCATAACCGGTTAAGATCACCACCTTATACGCAGGATTTTTGTCGATCGCTTTGAAGGCCTGCATGACCCCCTGAACAAACGCTTCGGAAAAGGTATTTTTGCTAGCCGTATCACAAAGAGTGATCAAGGCAATGCCATTGCTGTTAGCTTCCAAACGCACCACCTCCGAGCCTATCGCAATCTTTTTCGGTTCGCTAAGAGTCGGCGAACTCTTTGCGTTGATCGCTGGAAGACAGGATGTCCCCAAAACCTTTTCTTTCTCTCTAAAACGTTGAATCGTTTTACGTTTAAAGGTGGGAGCAAAAGAATCGGAAAGATTCTGGACGAGCGGAGCCATTTCTTGAGAGAAATGTTTTTTCAATAACATGACAGATTTTTGCGGAGCTTCGCATATTCGATACGCCATTTTCAAAGCATAGGCGTCGACCTCATGTCTTGGTAAAATCGGCAGACCTAAACCTGTTTCGCGAAGTTCTCTGCCTGTATAGTTTTTTTTGGAAAACAACAGTTCTTGGGCGAACGCTTTTCCAAAACGCTCTTCAAAAAAATAAAGTTCTTCCTCTGAGCCAACCCACGTGGATTCTTGAGCAAAATATTCATAGGAGCTTTCCTCTCCGCAAATCATCAAATCGCACAAACACCCCAGCAGCCAACCTACACCTTTGCTGTGCCCTTTCATCACGGCGATGACCGGAACATCACAGTCCAGAGTTAGCCGAAGAGCTTGCGTCATAAATAACATTTCTTTCTGCGTTGTTCTCCCGGATAAAAACCATTCCTCTCCTCCCATCAGCAATACCGCCTTGGCGTTTTTATGCTCTTTAATCACCCGAAAACTTTCGTTTAAGCCAAGAATCATGGCTTCGGTCAAAGCGTTGCCGTTCAAATGACCGACCAATTTCACGCAAAATACGCCGTCGGCGTAGTCGTAAAGTTCTACGGGGGATTCTGGATACGATGCTTCTGATTGTCTTTGTGGAGACTCAAATGTGTCATCCAGAGAGTCAAGCCGGACCAAGGATTGTTTTGCCAAAATCGAAGAAGAAAAATTGCTCAACGGCAATGCCGGGCTCAGCAACGAAATGTGAGCCGGCTTTACGATTTTCCTTTCAACGTCTCTTTCTTTTTTACCATTCATTAAGGAGATTTTTCTGGTGATCTTGGGAACTGTTTGGTTTTCCTGAAAACGGGAATACTTTAGTTGTCTTTCCTCTGCAATGGATACGCCTCGCATCATAACCAGCACATGACCTTCATCATCACAAAGATCAATATCCACTTTCTGCACGTGATCCGATGTCCCGTTGCCTGTCCCAAGCGAAGTCGAGGGGTCTTCGGAATAGCGCACCCAAGCCCACATCGATTCGACACATCGATCCAGGATCTCCAGGCTTTCCAACGCAAAGGGTAACGATGGCAAGACCGAGTAACCGCCGGACAAGCGGTTCAGCGATTCCTCTAAGTCAATTCCGATCGAGGCTTGAAGAGCCGAGTCCATTAAACTGGGATGCAGGACGTATTGTTTCTGAGTATCGACGGCAACGGTTGGTAAAGACAACTTCGCCAATACTTGACCTGCCCCAACATGCACTTCCTTGATGCCCTGATGTCCGGGACCATAGTCAATTCCCATCGCATGAAAGGCTTCGTAGCATTGTGTTGAAGTGAGAGTGTTTTCGTTACACTCCGCTTGTAACGCGGCGAGGTCCAAGTGAGGAACTTTCGCGGCAGACAGTTTTTTCTGAATCTTTCCGTTCCCTCCGTCGAAAGACAGAATCGCACGCCCCTGACTGTACACAATAGGATTTCCATCACCTGCAGGCTCACCATAGATTTCGTAAGCGATACTGCCATCATCCTCCGAGAAGAGTCCGATGTGAACTTGAGCGGCATCCTTCCCCACGACAAGAGGCCGGGCCCATACCACGTTTTTGAGTTGTAGACCAACTTCCGGAGTTCCCGCGGCCTGTGTCACCGCCACGCGGGCCATTTCGAGATAGGCTACCCCGGGGAAGGCCCGCTCACCCCTCACCACATGGTCCGTCAGGAAAAACTCTTCGCCTGTAAATCTTGAGCTAAATCGGTGCTCGGACAAATTTGATGTGTTTTGATGTAACAGGGGATGAATAGAGGTTGAAATTGTTTTCGTGCCGGCCGTTTGAATTTCCGTTTCCGGCATCCAATAGCTTTCCCTGGCAAGAGGATAGGTCGGTAAACTGATGCGATAAGGTTTGGTATCACCATAGAGCTTATTCCAATCGAATATGAGTCCCTTCACCCACAGGTCTAAAAGTTTCGCGTATTTCCTTTTCGCAATCCAGGCATCAATTGTTTTTGCCATATCCTCGTCGGCGGCAAAGGCCGCCAGCGTCTCTTTATTCCGTTTCACTTGTCCTCGATACAAATCCTCAATCCCTTCCGCGCCCTCCAGAAAACCTTTCAGTTTTTTCTCAAGTTCCTTGATGGATCCGGCGATGACCGCCAACCGCTCTTCCAGGCTTTCTCGCCCCACCTGGAGCGTGTAGGCCATATCGGCGAGATGGATGTCAGAGAATTGTTCCTCTTGGATTGTCGTCAATATTCGCCGGACCTGATCGTAGAGTTGTTTCTCACTCTTTGCCGAAAGCACAATAATGGCCGGGCTTGGTCCGGTGATTGGAATTTGCAATCGCTGCGGATTCTGAGGAATGTATTCTTCGATGACAACGTGGGCGTTATTTCCGGTCATCCCAAAACTGGAGACGCCGGCTCGACGAGGAGTAGCCCCCTCTGTTTTCCACTCCTGCACCTCTGTATTGATGAACAACGGAGATTTTTTTAGCTGGATAATCGGATTTAATTCTTTGAAATTCGGCATTCTCGGGATTGTCTTATTCTTCATCGACAATATGACTTTGATAACGCTGGCCAATCCCGCGGCTCCCTCCAAGTGGCCGATATGGGCTTTGGTGGAGCCTATCGCGCAAAAATTTGTTTTCTTGGTATATTCCCTAAATGCCTTTTTGAGCGCATTAATCTCAATGGGATCCCCCAACTCGGTTCCGGTTCCATGACATTCGATATAACTCAATGTTTCCGGATTGATGTTGGCGTTCTTCCAGGCTTCCAACAATAGCTTGGCTTGTAATTCAGGTCGGGGAGAAGTTGGATTATTTGATCGTCCTCCGTGATTAATCGCGCTTCCTTTAATCACGGCATGAATATTGTCTTGATCTCTGATCGCTTTTGATAAAGGTTTTAATAAAACGGCAACAATACCTTCCCCGGGAACATATCCATCCGCTCGCTTATCAAAGGTATGACAACGGCCGGTAGGAGAGAGAGCTTGGATACGAGAAAAATACACATAATGCAATGGACTGAGTAATAAATTAATACCGGCCACAAGCGCTAAATCACATTCCCCCGTCTTCAAGGCTTGGCAAGCCAGGTGCGTTGCTGTTAAAGACGAAGCACAGGCATTATCCAGTGGAATGCTGCCACCCTGCAAATCAAACGTATAGGAAACATATCCAGATAAGCTCGATAGAACACTGCTGGTATGTTCATAATCTTTTATGGGAATCCTTTTCCTTACAATTTCATCCCAATACTCTTGAAAACATACGCCCGTATACATCCCGGTCTTGCTTCCCTTGATTTGATTAACGTAGCCGGCGTTCTCCAGAACGCCATAAATGACTTCCAGTAACATCCGTAACTGCGGATCCACCCAAATGGCCTGCCGAGGCGAAATCCCGAAAAATAACGGATCAAATTTATCGACGTCATCCAAAAAACTACCCCATTTTGAATACGTTTTATTCTCAGCCTGTCGATCTTCATCAAACCACAATTGGTAATCCCAATGACTTTTTGGTATTTCGCCTATAAGATCTTTGCTGTTTCGAATATGCTTCCAAAAGCTTTTTAAGTCAGGTGATTGAGCCAACCTTCCATCCATGCCAATAATGGCGATGTCGTCCTGTGAATAAAATCTCTGGTCGCTGGGTTTGAAATCGGTCAGAACGGTCGGCTGTCCCTGAGTAAGCGTGTTCAGCAGAACGGTCTCAGCTGATGCGGGAGTCGAAACGGTTTGAGGCAACTGTTCCGCAATCCCAAAATAAGCCGCAAATGGATCCGCGTGTTCCTCGGCAAAGTAATGGCTAAGTTCTTCAATGTTTTGATATTCAAAAAAGACCGTCGGCATTAATTCGATTCCGATGTCCTCTTCGATCTTCTGAGACATTTGTACCAAATGATTGGAAACAAGGTCCATATCCATAAAATTGATACGTGTTTCAATCTCTTGTTTGCGTTTCACCAATAGATTCGCAATTTTTTCTTTTAAATACTCCTGTATCTTCTCTTGAAGTGGAACTGAAGTATTCCTAATAGACCCAGAAGGTTTTTTCTCTTCATTCCCTGCTACAGCAACTTCAGCACTTTGACCGGACGGTGAGGTGGACGCGGAAGTATTCCCTGCCCTTATTCCCAATATGGCCTCTTTGGAGGGAACACGTTTTGTACAAAATCCCTCCATATCAATAATGAGTTTTCCCTGCTCATCGTAAAGCTTGCAATCAAATTCATTAATCTCCGAATTGGATTTGACTGGTTTTGCATAACAATAAAGTCTGCGCATGAGAGTATCTTCTGAGACGGGTTGGATAAACCAGAGCTTCTTGATGGCAAACGGAACCCAATGGTGAATCAATGGATTGTCGAAATCCATTGCAAATGACGAAGTGACATGAATGGCATCGAATACGGCAGGATGACAAACATAATCTATTGCCTCTTCCTTCATCTCCAAACTCAATTCAATTTCGCTAAAAACAGCCTTATCCAGCACACGGACTTTTTTCACACTGAAAAGTGTTTCACCATACATTTCCTGTGAGCTGCACCTGTAAAAAATATCACTCGATATTGTCTTTATGGCAGGACGTATCCAATCCGAAATGGTAACACTCTCATCCGACAAGCTGGTATTGTCATTGAAAACAATCTGGCCGCTGGCTGTTGCAACTTTTCTTTGGAGTGACTTTTTAAAGTATTGATTTTCAAACGACATAAGCTCGTTCTGCCGCTTCAAAACGACATCCACTTGAATTGTTTCCGAAGGGGAAAACTGTATCGCGTCTAAAAATATAACCTTGCTCAAAATTACATACCTTTGCGTCGCAATCCTGGTTAACGCCTGCAATACCAAACTGCAATGAGCAACACCCATTAAAAATTGTTCGCCGAATATTCGATGGTCTTTCAATAAATTCTCATTAGGCGTATAACTTTTTGTAAAAAGGACCTCTCCATTTTCTTTGGGAGACAGTCGTTGATTTCGATACAACTTAATCTGTTGTGTCGCTTCTTGAGGACTTATTTTGCCTTCTTTTATCTGTGCGTATAAAGTTTTCAGACGATCGTCCATTTTGCCATCACCATTACTACAACTTCATAAGATTGATAAATTGGCTTTCCGACAATTCGCCTTTGGAGATTTTTTCGGAAAGACTTCGATAGAACTCATCATCAAATTGTGTTGTTTCATCGCTCAGCGAATCATCGCCATTAAAATTAAACGCGATATGATGCTCGAAGGCATACTTGGGTAAAGAAATCGGCGGGCTTTTCGCATCTTCGTTAAGTTGCGTGAAATTGATTGTCGCACGCGTCACCCAATGCTGAGCCAATTTGCTTAAATCCTTTTTTGCTATGGCTTCTTGAAGAATTGATGCCTTCTGGTTGGATTTTTGATCCAACGAAATATAAATATTGGAATCGGCTGAACTCATCCTTGTCGTCTGGAGCCAATTGAGTTTTTCGGTGAGTTCAGAGATAGACGATGCCAGAATGGCAGCTCTATGCTCTAAGTCATGATTCATTTTTTGTAAGGACCAGGCCACACTCTCTTCAGCAAGTGATGTGTTTTCTCTCAAGAACTTTTCTATCTTTGTGAGATATCCCTTGAGGCTCCCCTCTGTTTTTGCCGAGAAAATGAAAAGATGTTCTCGCGGGAAAGATCTCATCTGCTCTTTGACCAGGGTCTCGCTAATATATTCTTCAACAATTAAATTGGCGTACGCGCCTCCCGCACCAAAAGAATTGATCATCGCCCGTCGAGGTAAAATCTTTCCGTTGTGGGAATCCTGAATCGGCTGCCAGGGCTTGGTTTCTTCTTGAAGATAAAACGCCGTGCGTTCCAACTTAATATTTGAATTTCTCGGCGTGGCATTGATCGACGGCACGAGCGTCTTATGTTTCAGTTGCAGAATAACCTTGCTCAGTTGAGAAATTCCCGAGGCCGCTTCCAAGTGACCCAAATTCGATTTGACGGAACCCAACGCACAATAACGTTGTTTATGCGTATATTGTCCAAACGCATTACTCAGCGCAATCACTTCAATGGGATCTCCTAATTCAGAACCATTCGCCGCGGATTCAACATAACCGATGCTTAGCGGATCAATGCCCGAGCGTTGGATGGAGATTGCAATCAATTGGGCCTGTTGTTTGGGATCAGGAACACTATACATTTGCCGTCCCCCGCTGTGATTAACGAAGCTGCTTTTAATCACAGCATCAATGCGATCGTTGTCGCGGATCGCCATCGACAGCGGTTTTAATAAGACGGCGCCTATCCCTTCTCCCGGAATATATCCATTACCGGCGCCAAAACTTTTACTTTGGTTGCCGCTTCCTAAAAATTTGGCACGTTGCAATGAATCGTATTTGGAAGGATCCAAAGTCAAATTAATCCCTCCGGCGATGGCCATCGAACAATTTTTTTGTTTGAGACTCTCACAAGCAAGATGAATCGCCGTTAATGAACTCGAACACGCAGAATTGATCGCAATACTCGGGCCAGTCAGGTCAAAGAAATGTGAGGTTCGATTCGTGATCTGCCAATCCGTCCCGTTTGAACTTAAGATCGCTTGTTCTAAAGAAGGCATGCTCCACGGATACTGACTGTACATCGTCCCCACAAACACCCCCACACCCAATTGATACCGATTCTGCAGTTCGGATAAAGCACTCCTGGTATAGCCCGCGTCCTCAAAAGTTTCCCAGACAATCTCCAGGAATAATCGCAGTTCAGGCGACAGGCCCATCACCTCATTTTTAGCTATTTCAAATAAATGATGATCGAATCGATCAATCTGTTCTAAAAAACCGCCGTAATATTTGCGATCTGTGTGCCGAAATTGTTCTCCGGACAATATCCGGCTTAGCGAGGCGCGCCATCGATCACGCGGAACTTCCGTAATACAATTTTGACCGGACTTTAAATGCCTCCAGAGTTCTTCCAAATTATTTGAAAGAGGATACCGTCCGCTGATGCCGATGATGGCAATATCTTCGGTTGCTTGTTGTGTTGAAAGCGGATTTTCTCCCGGCTCTCTCCGGAAACGATGTTTTTTAGGAAAAGTTGCGGGCACAAACTCCGGAGAATTCCCGGCTTTTTCGGGAACACTCGTTTCCAAGAATTTAGCCGAATAATTTTTTACAAGATAATCGATCAGCTCCTGGGTATTGCTGTGTTCAAAGAGCAGGGTTTTAGGTAGTTCTCCCGTCACTCTTTCCAACTCAGCAATCACTTTCATCTGCAGGATGGAATCGACTCCGTATGTTTCAAACGGAGTTTCCGCCTGAATTTTTTCGGGGGAGAGCTGAATGACATTCCCTATCGTGGTTTTAACAAAATTCACAATTTGTTCTCTTAAAGAACCCTGCGATCCACTGATTTTGTCCCTGGGCTTTTTGACCGCTTGCGGTAGGGATCC
>QHZP01000093.1:8033-18080 GCA_003224715.1 Acidobacteriota bacterium
TCTGCATAGGCGTCAATCCGATGCTTTGCCTCATCATCTTTTCGGTTTCGGCATCGACGCGCATCGCTCCCTCTTTCCACAACGGCCAATTGATCGATAACGTTTGTCCATGCCGCTGCTTGGATAAAACCAAATGGTTACGGTACTGGGCGTAGGCGTCCATAAACGCATTCGCCGTCGCGTAATCCGCCTGGCCGGCATTGCCCATCGCTCCCGCCAGGGAAGAAAAGCATATAAAGAAGTCGAGCCTCAAATCCTTGCCGGCCTCATCCAGATTCACCAAACCTGATACCTTCGGGGCCAGCACCTCCTGCAACTCGTCTTTGGTTTTTTTGATAACGAAATTATCTCGAATCACTCCCGCGCCATGGATGATGCCGTTCAGATTTCCAAATTCCGCCTGGATACTTTGTATTAAATTTTTAACCGCTGTCTTTTCGGTGACATCGACTTGTTTGTATTCAATCCGCGCACCAAAAGTCTTCAGTTGCTCCTGCTTTGCCTCGTTAAGCGGCGAGCGGCCCGTGAGAATCACCGTCGCGTTCTTGGCTTGCCGGGCAATTTCTTCAGCAAAAATCAATCCCAACCCACCCGCACCTCCAGTGATCAGATAAATGCCATTCTCTTTCCAGGGAATGATCACGTCTTCCGCGGGAACTTCAACTTCGCGCCAACCGGCAATCCATCGTTTTCCGTCCTGATAGCGAATTCGATTTTCCGTCGGGTTTCGACGGTTTTCTTGAATGATTTCCAGAATTCCTTTTGCATCTTCCACTTCAATAGTCTGCCCGATCATTTTAGGATTTTCCATCTGTGCGGTTTTCAAAAGACCGGAAAGGCTGGAGAACAGTTGTTTTGCCTCATTTATGGGAGACACGATTTGAATCAATACCTGACCCTCCGGTGTTTCTTTGAGGATGCCCTGGATTTCTTCGAACGCCCGGGCGGTATAAGATAGGAATCGTTTATCGATGTCTTGATCTTCTGACTTAAAGGTGAGGCATCGCACACCTTGCATTTCGCTTTCAATGCGTTCCTGGGTAATGTCATTCAGCTCACAGAGCAACACCAGATGCCGTGCGTAGACGGGGACGGGAGCTTCCCTAATAGTGGCTTGTTCTTTCCAGTAGGGCTTCAACATCAGCGTTTCTATGGCGGCTAAGGTTCTTGCTGAGCCGAGTTCGCCTTCCAGCACACGAGAGGTAAATCCCTTCATGCTCACACAAATTGTTCCAGTTTCGTCGCACACATCGATATCGAGTTTCTGAACTTTATCTCCGGTACTTTCGTTGCTCGACCGGATTAACGCCCACATGGTGGAAGAACAACGGCCAAAAATCTTCAGCTCCTGCAAGGCAAAAGGCAGTGCGGCTTTGCCGCCCGTGCCCATCATCAAAGCAATCGATGCCTGTAATGCCGAATCCATTAAACTTGGATGCAGGACATATTGCTCCTGCGTATCGACGACAGATGTCGGCAATGACAACTTCGCTAATACCTGTCCTCTCCCGACATGCACTTCCTTAATTCCCTGATGTCCCGGACCATAGTCAATTCCTATCGCCCGGAAGGCCTCGTAGCATTGCGTAGGCGAAAAACTTTTTTCGCTGCATTCCGCTTGCAAGGCGGGAAGATCCAACGTGAGAACTTGAGTGCTTCCGTTTCCTCCATCGAAGGACAAGAGGGCACGGCCCTGACTATGCACGACAGGCTCTGCCTCACCATTTTCACTATAGATCTCGTAGGCAATCTGTCCGTTGTCTTCCGGCAAGAGTCCGATGTGCACTTGAACGGCCTCCTTTTCTACAACAATAGGCCTGGCCCACACAACGTTTTTCAGTTGTAGATGAACTTCCGGAGTTCCCGCAGCCTGCGCCACCGCCGCACGGGCCATCTCAAGATAAGCTACCCCGGGCAAGACCCGCTCACCCTTCACCAGATGATCCGCTAAGAAAAACTCCCGGCCGGTAAAGGTCGAGCTGAATCGCTGCTCTGATAAATCCGATGTGTTTTGCTGTAATAGAGGATGAATGAAAGCTGTGAACGCTTTCGGGCTCGCCGACGGTGTTTCACATTCAGCAACCCAGTAACTTTCTATGGCAAAAGGATAGGTAGGTAAGGAAATCCTGGAGTACTGGCCATTTGAAAATAATGTTTCAAATTCCAACTCGTATCCCTGAATATATAAATCCCCAATCGTCGCCAAATGTTCTAAATAGTCGCCCGCGTGTTTTGCATTTTTGCAGTTTTGGATACACTCATTTCCATATCGTTTTAAAGCGGGCTGTTCCCGATGCTCGTTTTCATGCAGTTCTGAAACATAAATTTGGGACACCTTCCCCTTTTCCAGCCACTTCTTAAAAAGTTCAACCAGCTCCTTCTGACTGCGAACGACACAGGCTAATCGGTGATGAAAGTGTTTTCTTCCGAGGAGCAGCGTATAACTCATGTTCCCGCAGTCCACCTGTTCCTGCTCGCAAAAGGCGACCATTTGTTCCACTCTCTGTCGCAACCGTTTCGAATTGCAAGCCGACAACACGATCAAATAACCTGGTTTCTCCGTATGCTGCCTTTCTCCCCTTGGCGCTTCCCCAAAGACCATGTGCGCGTTGGTTCCACTAAATCCAAACGAACTGATGGCCGCATGGCGTTGTGTCCCGTCGGCAACCTCCCATTCTTTCAACTGGGTATTGACGTAAAAGGGACTCGTTTTAAATTGGATATTTGAATTGCCCGTCTGAAAATGAAGCGAGGCGGGAATCTGTTTGTGTTTTAAAGCAAGTAAAATCTTGATGACCCCGGCAATCCCTGCCGCCATTGCCGCATGGCCAAGATTCGTTTTGATTGATCCAAGGGCACAATATTCTTTTTTATCCGTATATTTCCTGAAGGATCGAGTCAGGGCCTCATACTCGATGGGGTCCCCTAATATCGTCCCCGTTCCATGCGCTTCGACCATCTGGATTTGTTCGGGATCGATATGAAAGGTTTCGTATACAGAGTTCTCTAACCGTTCCTGGGAATTCGCGCTCGGTGCTGTAATCCCGTTGCTTGTGCCGTCTTGATTCATTCCGGATCCGACCAGCACGCCATAAATATGATCGCCATCCGCCAGGGCTTCTTTAAGTCGTTTCAATACAATCACACCGACTCCTTCTCCCGGAACAAACCCATCCGCCCTATCGTCAAAGGCATGACATCGTCCGCTCGCAGACAGCATTCCGGCGCGATTGGCGGCATTATAAAATTCCGGTGTCGATTGAATAAACACACCCCCTGCCAAAGCCATTTCTGTTTCTCTGGCCCACAAGCCCTGACAAGCCAGATGAATAGCCACTAACGAACTGGAGCACGCCGTATCAACGGCAATGGCCGGACCTTTAAGATTCAAGAAATAGGAAATGCGCGCGGGTATGACAGAACCGGCATTACCCCAGAATGCTTGAGCCGGAGCCGTATCCTTACACAGCCTCTGATAATCTCCTCCAGAGCATCCGACATAAACGCCCCACTGTCGTCCTCCGACATTTTTGCCTGCGTACCCGGCATCCTCTAACGCCTTCCAGGATTCTTCTAAGAAAAATCGCTGTTGGGGATCCATGTAGGTCGCTTCAAGTCCTGATATCTTGAAAAAAAACGGATCAAATTGATCGATATCTTCTAAAAAGCTGCCCGTATTACAATAATTCAACTTTTTTCCCGAAGAATCCGAATCATACTTCGATAGATCCCACCGCGTGACTTCTTCAACCAAATCATCACCCTTTGCCAGGTGCTCCCATAAATCTTTCACTGTCTTAGATTTTGCAAACCGTCCACTCATCCCTATAATCGCGATGGGTTCTTGGTGTACTGAAGCGTGGGTCATAAGATTACTCTTCGTACCCGAAGCCTCCGCTGCCGACGGCGTATCACGAAATTGATAAGATTCAGGGATCGTCACCACAATTTTTCCAATATTTTTTCGATTCTGCAGACATTGATAGGCTTCTTTTATCTGATTCAATGGAAAAACTTGCGATATCGTCGGCTGAATAATTTTCTCGGTTACCAGTCGAATCATCTCCTGTCGATATTCATTAATGATCTCCGGATTTTCAAATCCCAGTTTTCTTAAATCAACGCTGAAAAAGGTTTGATTGTTACTTAAAACGGATAAATCAATTGCCTTGGCTGATTTAAGAGCCGTCATAGCCATTTCAATATATCGTCCGCCGGGCGATAAACAGCGCATCCCTTTTTGTATGGCATCCCCTGATAACGTATTGATCACAACATCAACACCTTTCCCCTGGGTGAGACGCTGAATTTCCTTTTCAAAATCCGTTTCGAGATAATTGATCCCGTAGGGAACGCCGAGTTGCCTTAAATAATCCAATTTATGCGGGGAGCCTGCCGTCGCATAGATCTCAGCGCCGTAATGTTGGGCTAACTGAACGGCAATGAGTCCGGTTCCGCCGGCTGCAGTTTGAATCAGTATTCTTTCCCCCCTTTTAAGCCGTGCTTTGCGAAAAGCATCAACCATCGTTATCGCAACCGCCGGCAAGGCACAGGCTTCTTCATAGGATAAGGCTGCGGGTTTTTTGAATATGTGTTCCTCTAAACAGGTAATCATACTGGCCTGTCCACCCAACGCTTCTCCCATACCCACAATAACCGAATCACCTCGACGAACCGAGGTCACAGCGCTGCCGGTAGATACTACAACACCACTCGCCTCAAATCCCGGTGTAAATGGGTAGGGCGGCATTGTCGGATATAAACCTCTCAGACAAAGCAAATCTGCAAAATTTAAAGAAAAAGCACGAACAGCGATTCGCACCTCATTTTCTTTTAATGCCGCAACTCCTGACTCGATCACTCGAAGATCATCTGTCCCTCCAGGGCCTTCTATGATGACGCGATGATACATGGCCTGATTTTCCATTAGGATAGGATCTTGAACCAATTTCACATCCTCTACCTGAAATCGATGTCTTGGCCATCTTCGATTGAAGCGATGATGACCGGGACGGTCGCTTTGCGCAACCGGGGTTGTTTCTTTCTGAAATTCAATACTCTTTTCTGGTAGAGCCGCGACATTCTCCCGTAAGGATAAAACCAAAGTCGATTTATATTCTTCAATAATATGCCGGCTCAGTTGATCCAGATTATTGTAATCAAACAATACGGTCGTCCGTAACGTGATAGCACATTGTTTGTTGATTAAATTGATGATACTAACGGCTACAATGGAATCGACGCCATATTCTGAAAAACTTTGATCATTTTGGATTTGTCCCTCCTCCATTTTTAACGCTTCGGCTATACTTTCCCGAATGACCGTTCTCACATGATCCGCAATCATCTGGTCGGTCACATCAACTCCGCTCATAGTTATTTCTGTTTTCTGTAATTTGTCAGTTTTATGTGACGCGTTTGCCATCATCCTAATTGGCTTCTTCGGGGACGTCTCGCTGGCTTTAAGCCGCTTTTGCCGCACGACCCCATCGCTTTCAGAAACAATAATCTGTTGTCCCAGATCATGGGCCTCCTCAACTGGAAAAAAGACCGACCGAAATCCCTCATCTTCCAATACGGATTGCCAAGTTTTCGAAAATAAGCCGGGACAACCTGGTATGCGTAAGGCTGGATCGTCGTACCGCCACCATTCCCGCAAAAGTGCAAAAGTCAGGTGGGTAAACAAGTCCTTGCCGCACAGCTCATTTAATAGAAGTACACCATGGCGCTTTAAGGTTGCTTTGACGTGACGCAGCGTTTGCCGAATGTTTTTGGTCGCGTGCAGGACGTTGGCTGCTATCACAAGATCAAAGCTGCCGGCACCGATGCCTTGTCCAACGATCGGGGCAGCAACATCAAAAATTTGATAGGTCAAATAAGGGTTCTTCGGGCCATACTCTTTTTCCGCATGCATTAAGAATGCTTTAGAAATATCCGTATAACAATATTCCTGAATGTGTTTTTGATAGGGTGTGAGTTTTTTGAAGACATGGGCACTCGTCCCTCCGGTACCCGCGCCAATTTCCAAAATTCGAATCCCCTCCGAGGGATCTTGATTCACTCGTTCTTGAATATAAGAAACGACGGTATCCGCCAGCACTCCATTAAAATAATCAGCAACCTGGTTGTTCTTGTAAATCCCTTCTACTAATTCCATAGCAGAATTCGGAAACATGATATGCGTGACGAGCACGTTACCTGTAAGAATCTCCGGCAAGGCGCGCAAGGTTGCCTCCACTAAAACCACCATAGCCTGCGTCTGAGATTCTTCCATCCATGCATCTTTTTTTTGATCCCATTCCTTCCATACTGTGTCGATATCCACGGGGGTTGTTTTGACCACCGCGCAGGTCTCTCCATCACACTTAAGATAATTCCGGCCTGCCAAAATCGATATACTCTCGTCAAGCCATCGGCCATACAAATCACGGATTGCTGTTTTAAGATCAGCGATCTTTTGATTCTTTTCCGCAAACAATCCTATAGACCGTAATTGTCCCCATAGCAGTCTGACGAGAAAATCGTTTATTTCACTTATTCGCGCGCTTTTTTCCACTTTCGGGCGCCGGACCTCTAACTTTTGTTGGGGAATCGAAGAAAGAATCTCTGGATAAACAACGATCAACTCCTCGGCTTTGATTCTTTCCTTGACCAGAGGCTTTGTCGTTTTCAAAAAGGCGATTTGATCCACCGGTCCGGCCAGAAGCATCTCCAACGCCTCCATGGCTTCCGCGGGCTCAATGGATCCGATGCCTGCCTGCGCCATCCGGTCCTGATAAAATTTTGACGCAACGATCCCCACGGTTCCCCAATATCCCCAGTCGATGACTTTGACGGCACAATTCCATTCCTGGGAGAGTCGGTGTGCAAAAGCATCCACAAAGGTGCAGCCGGCGGCATAATTGCTCTGTCCTGGGGCTTTTGAAAATGTCAGCAGGGAAGAAAAAAACAGCACAATATCCAGCGGCTCCTCCTGAAAAACCTGAGCCATACGAACACTCACATCTACCTTCGCCGAAAGTCCATCTCGGAATTGCACCTCTTCCATTTCCGCCAGACTTTGATCCTTAAGGACGATCGTCGAATGGATGACCCCATTAATCTTTAGATATCGTTGCTTGATTTCTTTGTAGGCTTGCTGCAGAGCTTTAAGATCGGTTGCGTCCGCTGCGATGTAATGGGGTGCGGGCCCCAGGTTTCCTAACCTATCGATTTTGGCTTGGATGGCCTGATTCTTTTCTCGTCGACCGATCCAAATGATTTGGGCCTGATACGTGCGAATCATATATTCGCTCCAAGCTTCTCCGATTCCTCCCGCACCCCCGATCACCACATACACGCCTCCGGACTTATACATTTTCTGAGGCATGGAGCGTTGCTGAAGTAGTATTAAATGACGCCGATACCACTCCCCCTTTCGATATATCCAACCATCCCCTTGGGTGTCCGCAGGCACAGTGAATATATCCGCAAGCGGCCAATCATTGCCTTCTTCCAAATCGAAGAGTCGAATCTTCCAGTTGAGATATTCTTTTGCCGCCGCGCCGATTAGCCCATGGATCGATGCATGAGTCGAATTCCCCCCATCTTTTTTGTGGATGCCCTGGCTCTCCGTAATGAAAAAACTTATCCCTAACTCTTTGGTCCCATAGCCTGCGTCGAGCAGCGCTTTAAACATTTTAAAAATTTGGAGAACACCTTCGTTTTGTTTTTCAATTAAGGCATCATCTGACAGAGATTCCAAATGATGATGGGGAACAATCCACAAAATATGATCGATGGGACCACGAGCATTCAGTTTTCTGACGATGGCGTCGATGCTCTCCTGGGAATGAATTTCCAGAACCGACGCTTTGGAATAATATTGCCTTATGGCACTGCGGTTGTCTTGAGTCCCTCCAATAATCACAACTTCATCGCTGATCAATGGAAAAGTTGGGCCTTTTTCTAGTGAAACCACATCCCATACGGGGGTCAGCATCAGTGTGCCGACAAGTGGTGCAAGGCCGGATTCGCCGGGAACGGCTTCTCCTGGCAGCATCCTTGAGTTAAAACCCTTCATGCTCACCGAAATTTTCCCGGTTTCATCGCACACATCGATATCGAGTTTCTGAACTTTATCCCCGGCACTTTCGTGGCGCGACCGGATGAACGCCCACATGGTGGAAGAACATCGGCCAAAAATCTTCAGCTCCTGCAAGGCAAAAGGCAGGGCAGCTTGACCATCTCCTTGGCCCATCATTAAGCCAATCGCTGCCTGCAGCGCTGAATCCATCAAACTCGGATGAAGAATATATTGCTCCTGCGTATCGACGACGGAAACCGGTAATGACAACTTCGCCAGCACTTGTCCCCGCCCGACATGCACTTCCTTAATTCCCTGATGTCCCGGACCATAGTCAATTCCCATCGCCCGAAAGGCTTCGTAGCATTGCGTAGGCGAAAAACTGTTTTCACGGCATTCCCCTTCTAAGGCGGCGAGATCCAGCGTGGGAACTTCAGAGGAATGAGCTTTTCCGTTGAAGGACAATACCGCACTCCCCTGGCTGTGCACGACGGGCTCTGCGTTACTTTCTTCCGCTGCACTATAGATCTCATAAGCGATCTGCCCGTTGTCTTCCGGGAAAAGTCCGATGTGGACTTGAGCAGCCTCTTTCCCAACAACAATAGGTCGGGCCCAAACCACATTTTTAAGTTGTACTCCTGTCCGACCAACGTCCGGATTTCCTGCGGCCTGTACCACCGCTGCGCGGGCCATCTCAAGATACGCGACCCCGGGCAAGACCCGCTCACCCTTCACCACATGGTCCGTCAGAAAAAACTCCCGTCCTGTAAAGGTTGAACTAAATCTCTGCTCCGATAAATCCGAGGTGTTTTGATGCAATAAAGGATGAATTGTGGCGGCTGTGATGGCTTTCGGGCTCGCCGTCTGTGGTTCAATTTCAGGTAACCAATAACGCTCCCTGGCAAACGGATACGTCGGCAAACTCATTCGTCGAGGTTTGTTGTCGCCATAGAGCTTATTCCAATCAAAAATGAGTCCCTTCACCCATAGATCCAAAAGCTTTGCGTATTTTCCTTTGGCAATCCACGCATCAATCGCCTTTTGTAAGTCTTCATCCGCTGAAAATACAGCCAAGGTCTCTTGATTCCGTTTCACCTGGCCTCGATACAAATCATCAATCCCTTTCTTACCCTCCATAAAACCCTGTAATTTCTCCTCAATTTCCTTGACAGAGTCCGCGATCAAACCCAATCGTTCCTCCATGCCTTCGCGTCCCATCTGCAAGGTGTAGGCGATATCCGCCAGGTTGTTGTCGGAGATCTCTCCCGCCTTAATGGCAGCAACCAATTGCCTGGCCTGCTCCTTGAGTCTTTCTTCATTCTTTGCCGATAGGACAATGATCTCAGGACCTCTCAGCTCTCGCCTTTCGGCATGCGCCTTATCTTCATATTCTTCGATCACGACATGGGCATAGGCTCCTGAAAACCCAAAAGAGCTAACCCCAGCTCGTCTTGGCAATCCTGATGAAGTTTTCCATTCTTCAACTTCCTGATTAATGTAAAGTGCCGATTTATCCAATTGAATGTAAGAATTCAAGGTTTTAAACTGTGGCATAGCTGGAATTTGCTTATGTTTCATTTGCAGAATCACTTTTAAAATTCCTGCAAGACCTGCAGCACCTTCAGCATGGCCAATAGAGGCCTTAGCAGATCCTATTGCACAGAACCGTTCTTTTTGGGTAAATCGTCTAAAGGCCTTTTTTACGCTATTAATTTCAATTGGATCACCTAATTTCGTGCCTGTACCATGGGCTTCTATATAACTTAAAGTTTCAGGCTCGATACCCGCATCCGCCCAGGCTTTCAATATTACATTTTCTTCTCCAGCCACACTCGGCGCAGTTAAGGAAGGAGTATACCCTCCATGCAAAGCGGCTGAGCCTTTGATAATTGCTTCAATACGATCTCCATCCCTTTTCGCTTGTTGTAATGGCTTCAATAGGATGCTGGCAATGCATTCTCCAGGAACATAGCCATCAGCAG
>QHZP01000659.1 GCA_003224715.1 Acidobacteriota bacterium
AGCCGAACTCCGGATCGTAACTGGCAGTGGTGATCTTCATTTCCTGGACGGAATCCTGATTCGGCACAATGACCTGAAATCCACTGAAGCCATAGGCGGTGTCGGTGATTCCGTCAATTTCATATTCGCTGTTGCCAAAGAACTGCCCATTCACCAGCGTACCGTTGAACTCCGAAGGGTTTTCACCAGCCCCAATCTGAAAGAAGTTTTGAACCACTCCGGGAGTGAGATTGTACAGTTTACTGAGATTCCGACCCGTAGTCGGTAGATTTTGCACCTCGTGCTCGGCAATGGCTTGTCCCACATCGGTTTTCTCAGTTTTCAACATATCTGGGGCTTCGGTCACGGAGACTTCCTGCGTCAACTCACCCAAAACCAGGTGCGCGTCAATACGCATGGTGGAATCGACCCGCAATACCACGTTCTCTTGCACAAAGCGCCGGAAACCGGCGGCCTCAACGGTGACCGCATAAGTCCCCGGGTTAAGGTTAGTAATGAGGTATAAGCCGGTGGAGTCGCTGTTTCGCGTCGTGGTGATACCGGTGTCCACGTTCTTGACGGTCACCGTCGCTCCCACAATAGGGGCACCCGAAGGGTCGTAAGCATAACCCCTGATGGCTCCAGATACCATCTGCCCCCGAGCCAGCGGGATTCCGCAGACTGCTACGCAGAGCAGCACAACAGCAAAAGCAAACAGTCTCGTGCGCATAATTTATACCTCCTCGATTCGGAACTGAGCTAAAGGCTTGGCTGATTTTAGTAAGGGAAAATGAGCACCTTCTCAAGATCAGTGAATGCTGAGACCGGTTCTCTTCAGGTGGATCGTTTACAAGCGGGGATTGATCTTCAAGATTTGCAAACTCACCACGCCAGTCTCAAGCCAAATTGCATGCGGCGCATGAAGCCCTGAATGCCAAAGATCTGGCCGGCATCTGAGGCATCTGCCGTATTGCTGGGCAGTGCCAGGTTGGTCCGGTTAAACAAATTAAAACTCTCCCAGCGAAACTGTAAAGTGGTAGCCTCTGCCAACGGTGTCCGGAAAGAAAAATCCTTTCCCAAAGCCCAATCTGCCGACCAAAAACCCGGGCCGCGCAGGTCCCCGCCGTTTCGCCCGTAATTGCCAAAGTTGTACGGTTTCGGGTTCGCAAAAGCGGCGGGATTGAACCATCGAGCCGGCGTAGGATTATCGACGCTCGGATTACCTGCCAAATCCGGCCGCTGGCCGAAAGCTCCGCCCACATTCAGGGAACTGCCATCGCCCCAGTTGATACCGATAGGCCAGCCACTTCCACCCGTAGTAATGCCATTGAAGACCCAGCCGCCTACCACAGCTTTCACTACTGGGTGAGCATTCGATCCCCAGCGCTGGCCTGAACCATAGGGTACGCGCCAGACGTGGCCTAAGGTCCACAGGCTCGCCCGGTTGTATCCTGAGATTCCATAGGTCGATCTGAGATTATGCGGATTAAATGATTGGCCGCCCCATTCAAAGCCACCAAACTGATAGTCCAGGGCCTTTGACCAGGTGTAGGAAGAATTGAGCGAATAGCCCATCGAGAAGCGCTTTTCAGCCACCACTTGAAGAGCATTATAGCTAGAATTCGTGCAGTGACAGCGGTCGGTCACCTGGACATCAACCCCTGGCTTAAAGTGATAGCGCCGCCGAGGGTCCACATCGCCCGGTCCGGGCACAGGAGCGTTGATATCTATGTTCGAATAGAGCTTCCTGCCGACGTTCCCGACATAGGCCACCGAAACACTCATGTCCGGCGTGAGTTGATGTTGCAGCGTGAGATTCCATGAATCGACGTAAGAAGTGCGCGTGTCGAAGGGGACACTGAGAGGCCTGGTCCCGGGGGGCAGGGGCAAAAGCCCACTCTCTGGAAATGCCAACTGAGGAGGAGGAGGAACTGTTTGGTCCAAGCTGTAGAGACCCCCAGTGGTCGGATTACGTATCGGGAAGTAGCTATTGAACCGATTGACATTCTGCGGGGTTTGGATCGGGTAGCTGCAACACATGGTTCCCATCACAGCTCCGTAATTGGAACCGAAGTAGCTTCGGCCGAACCCAGCCCTGATAACTGTCTTCGAGAACATTTTGTAAGCCAAGCCTAAACGCGGTGCAAAGTTGTCTCTATCGGGACGAACGTTGGCGCTATTTGACACCTGGCCAAGACCCGAAAGCAGCAGATTGCCGGTTTCCGGATCGTAGTTGACTCCTCCGCCGGGGAAGCGAGGGGTGGACGGGCCAATGTACTCATAGCGCACTCCATAATTGAAACTGAGTTTCGGGGTTACGCGCCATGCGTCTTGCCAGTACCAGGCAATCCGCGTGTTCCGTTCGGCCGGAAACTGGCTGAAATTAGCTCGGTCATATTCAGAGGGAAGGCCCAACAAAAAGGATGCCATGCCCAACCCACTGCCGGGAACACCTGCACTGGCAGTAATCAGCTGGTCAAACTGAAAGTTGCCGCGGGAGCTTTCGTTCAAGGTCAGGAAGTCGAAGCGCTGGCGGCGAATATCAAATCCCCAGCGTAGTTCGTGGTCACCATTGATCTTCGTCCAATTGTTGGCGCCCTGAATCACGGTGTTGAACTGAATTCTGGGAATTCCCACTCCGGTCGGAATTCCCATGAACCAGTTATTAACAGGACCGCTGACAGTGATGCCGGCCAGGCCCTGGGTGAG
>QHZP01000660.1:0-381 GCA_003224715.1 Acidobacteriota bacterium
CAAGGTGTTTTGCCCCTACAGGGCAATTCGTCTGTCCACTAACTATCCGAGGGCGTTGCCCTCGGCTACTTTGTCTTAGCCCTTTGGGCTAGGCGAGCACAATAGCCGGTAGGTCGGATCTTTCCGATGGGGAATTTTTTCGCACCTCCCCCTTGGCGGAAAACAAGGAAGGAATGGGTTCGAAGAGTTAACAACCAATAACCGTGCCTGTCAGGCGGGGCAATTTATCCCCTACAGAAAGTATCGCTCCTTCTTCCGAGCCTTTTCGTATTGGGCTCGTGCGCTCTGCACGGCTTCAATCTCCGAGGCTTCAGCCACCGGCACGTCCCACCAGGACTCGTAGCCAGGAACCCGCATCTCCTTGTCGACCTCGACCACAAT
>QHZP01000660.1:387-3107 GCA_003224715.1 Acidobacteriota bacterium
TGGCGGCGAGCTTCTTGGAGTGCTCGTTCCAGATCCCCGCAGGTGACGGCGCGCACGGCCTGGGCGCCCAGGCTGGCTGCGTTGGTTACAAAATCCACCGGCAAGGTCTTCCCATCCAGTTGGCCGCTGTCGGGCCGGCGAAAGCGAAAATCGGTGCCAAAGCCTCCTGAACCGACCGATTGCGACAATCCACCAATGCTGCTAAACCCGTGATTGTCGAGCACAATGATATTGAGCTTGTATCCCTCTTGGAGGGACGTCACAATTTCCGATGAGAGCATCAAGTAGGAACCATCACCGACCATCACATAAACCTCGCGCGAAGGGTCGGCCATCTTGATGCCCAGCCCACCGGCAATTTCGTAGCCCATGCAGGAGTAGCCATATTCCATGTGATAACCTCTTGGCTGGCGCGTTTGCCAGAGTTTATGCAGATCTCCGGGGAGGCTCCCGGCCGCGCAAACCATCACGTCCTCCGGTCGGGCAAATTGAGTGACGATGCCGATCACTTCGCTCTGGCTCAGCGGCGGTCCATGCTTGAGATTAAACAAGCGGCTGGCTTCCGCTTCCCATTCCTTTTTAAGACTGGAGATACGACTGGTATAGGGATCCTCCACCCGAAGCCCCTCGAGTGCGGCTCTCAACTCTTCCAGGGTCGTGCGCGCGTCCGCCACCAGTGGGAGCGCCGCCTGTTTATGGGCGTCCACATCCGCGACATTGACGTTAATGAAACGCACGCCCGGGTTTTGAAACGCGGTCTTGGACGCGGTGGTGAAATCTCCGAGCCGTGTCCCCACGGCTATCACTAGGTCGGCCTCACGTGCCAAGAGGTTGGCTCCAGGCGTTCCGGTCACACCGATAGCCCCAAGGTTCTGAGGATGGTCGTAGGGCAGCGAGCCCTTACCGGCCTGGGTTTCTCCCACGGGAATACCGGTCTGCTCGACAAAGCGAGCCAACACCTCTGTGGCATCGCTGTAAATAACTCCGCCACCCGCAATGATCAGCGGTTTTTTGGCTGCTCGAATCCATTGGACCGAGCGCTTCAGTAGCGTGCGATCGGCCATAGGACGAGGGATGTGCCAGACCCGCTTCTCAAACAATTCACCTGGATAATCCCAGGATTCGGCCTGTACGTCTTGAGGCAACGCCAAGGTTACCGCCCCGGTGTCGGCTGGCGAGGTCAACACGCGCATCGCTTCCAGCACGGCAAAAGGAAGTTGATCGGGCCGATTGATCCGGTCCCAATAACGGGAAACCGGTTTGAAGGCATCGTTGACTGAGATGTCTTGAGTATGCTCTGACTCGAGTTGCTGAAGTACCGGAGCGACGTTACGGCGAGCGAAGATATCGCCGGGCAGGATCAACACCGGAAGCCGGTTGATCGTGGCCGTGGCGGCTCCCGTAAGCATGTTGGTGGCCCCCGGCCCAATCGAAGAAGTGCAGGCAAAGATGCGCAACCGGTTGTTCATCTTGGCAAAGGCCGTGGCAGTGTGCACCATGGCCTGTTCATTGCGGGCCAGGTAGTAGCGAAAATCGAGATTTTGATGCAGGGCTTGACCCACACCGGCCACGTTACCGTGACCAAAAATACCCCAGACGCCGGCGAAAAAGGGTGTCTCGCGACCGTCACGCTCGATGTGCTGCTGCTTGAGAAATCCAACAAGCGCCTGAGCCATGGTCAATCGTCGTGTTTTCATAGTTACCTCCTAGAATGCAAGCCTGAGTACACCGATTCAAAATACAGGGACGTATCTCGGTGCCATTCAGAAGTTCGCTAACGAATTTTTGGCGGCTAGGACGACCCGTTTTCCTTAGCCCCGCGCTTCAGCGCGGGGACTTTGGTTTTTCTGTTCTTCCCTTCGTCGGCCTTGCCGTGCCCATCATGACGATGGGCACGGCAGGCCCGACGAAAAAAATGTGGGCTAAAACCGTCACCCCGCGCTGAAGCACGGGGCTAAGGAAAACCCGGTAGCCTTTCAAAGGCCATTTAGCCGCGCACGGACTACGCCTTCCTAAAATCCTCCCCGTTCCTTAATAAACTCCAACACCTCTTGCTCGTAAGGCATGAAGTTGGCACAGCCGTGTCGTGTGACCACGATGGCGCCACAAGCGTTGCCCATCCGCGCAGCTCGATGCCAGTTCCAACTTTTGAGATGACCGTACAAAAATCCGCTGGCAAAGGCATCACCCGCTCCCAGCACATTGTAAACTTGAACGGGAAAAGGAGCCGCCTCTAGCGTTTCACCACAGCGCAGGTAGATGGTAGTCCCCTCCCCTCCCCGTTTCATCACCACCGCCTCCGGACCGCCAGCCAGCAAGGTCTTGATCGCCTGTCCCACATCACCTCCCACGCGGGACTCAGAAACTTGCGAATGTTCCAGCGAGATCTTGGCCGTCTCTCTCAGGGCGGACGCTTTCACTTCATCCGCCGTGCCAATCACCACGTCAACCAGAGGCAGGGCCGAGCGAACGGTCACGCCAAAAGCCCGTGCGTCGTGCCACTGGTCGGGACGAAAATCGAGATCCAGAAAGACTTTGGTTCCACAGGTTTTGGCCTGCTCACCGGCAAATAAGGTCGCGCTGCGGCTCGGTTCGCGGCTTAACCCCGTGCCCGTGATTACCAAAACAGCACTCTGGGCGATCGGTGCTGCCAATACGTCATCGATGTTTAGCTCAATGTCGGCGCAGTTATCACGGTAGTACACCAGGGGAAACCGGTC
>QHZP01000660.1:3137-4605 GCA_003224715.1 Acidobacteriota bacterium
CCGTCCTGGCTTGCGGGGAATGAAGCGGGTGTCCACGTCTTCCTTCTTCAGAAAGGAGAGGATGAAATCCCCCACCGGATCGGCGCCAACCGCCGTGAGCAGCGCTACGCGTAAACCCAGGCGGCGCACCCCCAGGCTGATATTGGTGGGACAGCCGCCCACATAGGCGGCAAAACTATTGATGGCGGGGAAAGGCGCACCAATATCATTGGAATAGAGATCGATCGAACTACGCCCCATGGCTAAAACGTCGTAACTTTTCTCAGCCATTGGTTCAAGTCATATTGAATACTGGGGTGCCCGGAAAACGCGAGTTTCCAGGAAGAAATGGAAAATCAAAAAGGAAAGCCCGTTTCTTTGCCTTTTGCCTTTTGCCTTTTGCCTTTTGCCTTTTGCCCTTTACCTTTCTCCTTTCACCAGCGGCAGGCGGGGATCTTTATCCTTCCAGGTCTGTCGCACCCAGGCATAGTCGGGGTCGTCTGAGGCTGCCATCGAGCGGGCGCTGCCGGCGAGGGCATTAAGATAATAGACGTTGTAGCCGTGGGCTGCCACGACGGGATGATAACCTTCGGGTATCAGCACCAGCTCGCTATCTCGCACGGTCAAAGTCGCATCAAGCCGCCCATCACCGGTATAAACTTTCTGAATGGCGTAGCCCTGCGGTCGCTCTACCTTGTAGTAATAGATCTCTTCCAGATCCACCTCAGCTGGCGGACGATGCACATCGTGCTTGTGAGGCGGATAGCTCGACCAATTTCCACTCGGCGTGTAAACCTCGACCACCAAGAGTCGCTGGGCCGGAAACTCTGGCTTCACGATATGGTTGATCTGTCGCGTGGCGTTTCCTCCGCCCCGAATTTCCACCTCCACGTCATCAGGGGTAATTACTCGGGCTGGGAAGGACTCCTCGGCTCTGCAAAAACAGAGCGCCACTTCACAAGCCGTTTCAGCAGTGAGGGTGAAACGAGTCTGGATAGGCAAATAGAACGCATAAGGCAAGCCCCCGAACACGTGTGCACGACCGCCAATATGTGACCAGTTACCGGCCGCGGACTGCACGGCCAGGCGTCCTCCTAACAGCACGATCCCTAATTCGTGCTGGCCGGTGGTACTCGTAAATTGCTCTCCTGATTCCAACTTACGAACCCGAAAGGTTAGAAACTCGAACCCCACTGCCTCGGCCATCACCGCCAGCGTTTCTCCCGACGCTCCTGGCAAGGGTTTCGAGGGAATTAGTAATTCACTGCTGGCTTGCATCCTTTGCTACTCCTTAAATTGCAAATGGGTAAGAAGAAGCCTACTCATTCGATAGGATACGCCCTAGCCGGAGGCTCGCTGGGACGACTAAAATCATTGTACTTCTATACTGAGGGTAGATTCCATGTCAAGGCGTATCTGGGAATTTGGCAGTGCGGCCGGAAGACACAAGCAAAAACCAGACCGCGAAGACGCGACGACCGCAAAGAAA
>QHZP01000660.1:4640-6770 GCA_003224715.1 Acidobacteriota bacterium
ACAGCAGGAACAGCGATAGGAGGGCAGGAGAAACTCCTCATTGTTGACTGCATAACTCTCTGCGTCTCAGGGCCTCTGCGGTTTCAGCTTCTAGCCAACGCGGCTAGACCCTTGAAATTCCCGAGGGAAGTCTCTAACATACAGCTCATTTTCCTGTCACGGAGGCGGAATGTCTCAACCCATCTATGATTGCATCATCGTCGGTTCAGGCGCAGCCGGGGGCATGGCGGCCCAAAAGTTGTGCCGGGCCGGCTTGCAGGTCTTAATGCTGGAGGCGGGTCGTAGCGTAGACTACCTGGGAAAGGAAAACTACAAACACAAAATGCCCTGGGAGTTTAAGCATCGCGGCTTCCTCTCCCCTGAGGAAAAAAAGCGTTACTCTTACGTGGCCAATGCCTATAACAAGCATGTACTGGCCGACGAAATCCAGAACCCCTACACAACTCCCCCTGACAAACCGTTTGTGTGGGTGCGGTCCCGCTGTGTGGGTGGCAAGACTCTGCACTGGGGCAGGATGTCGTTTCGCTGGAGCGACCTCCGAGATGGATACGGTGTGGATTGGCCCATCAGTTATAAAGACCTTGAGCCCTACTACGAATACGTGGAAAAGCTGGTGGGGATCAGCGGGTCCCAGGAAAAGATCTCTCACCTGCCCGACGGAATCTTCCTGCCTCCTTTACCACTCCGATGCGGGGAAATGGAGCTCAGGAAGGGTTGCGAGAAAATGGGACTCAAGCTCATCCCTAATCGCATCGCAGTCACCACCAAAGATTACGCTGGCCGCCCCAAATGTCACTTTTGCGGCCACTGCAGCAACGTTTGTGAGACCGGTTCCATGTTCACTTCACCGACTGTGTTTCTGCCCATCGCCCAAAAGTCAGGCAGGTTCACCCTCCGGCCTAACTCCATCGCTCGGGAAATCCTGCTTGATGAAAATGGCAAGGCACGGGGTGTGGCTTACATCGACGCGCTTTCACACCAATCTTACGAGGCCCACTCCAAGGTTGTGGTGCTGGCTGCTTCAACCTTTGAATCCACGCGCTTGCTGCTCAATTCCAAGTCCCGTTTTTTCCCCAGCGGTTTAGCCAACTCCAGTGGACAATTGGGAAAAAATCTTTGCGAGCATATTATGGCGGCCTCGATTACAGGCATTGCTCCGAGACTGAAAGGCAAGAGACCAAGCTATCCCGAAGACGGCCATCCGGGCGGCACTTATATTCCCCGGTTTCGCAACGTCACTGATAGACACGCGAAATTCATTCGTGGCTACAGCTTCGAGTGTGACAGCGGAACCGATATATTTCCGAGTTACGCAGCCGACTTACCGGGCTTCGGTTCATCGTGGAAGCGGGAGATTAAAAGGATCTGGCCCAGCATCGTCAGCATGGGTACCAATGGAGAGGTACTGGTCTCAGAAAAAAACTTTGTCGAAATCGACCCTGACGTAAAGGACGCCTGGGATATCCCCGTGCTGAAGATCCACCTGGAGTTCGGGCCCAACGAGAAAGCCATGGTGGCGGACATGGGAGCCATGGCCCAAGAAATATTTAAGACCGCGGGCGTCGAGGTCCTGTCCTTCCACAAAGGGCCACTCCCGCCAGGCTGGAGCATCCACGAGATGGGGACGGCCCGCATGGGGAATGATCCAAGAACTTCGGTGCTCAACTCCTTTGGCCAGTCTCATGATGTAAAGAACCTCTTCGTGATCGATGGAAGCCAGATGGTTTCCGCTACCTGCCTCGAACCCACTATCACCATCATGGCGCTGGCCGCCCGAGACTCTGATTATCTAATCGAAGAATTCAGGCGGGGGAATCTGAGCTGATAAGCGAACCAAAAAAACGCCACCGAGACACGGAGACACCGAGAAAACCCTTTTGGGACGCAGATGAACGCAGACAGACGCAGATTTTGCAAATGAAACTTTGCCAAGAAACAAGATTTCACGATCTTGGATATTAGAGAAGAGGAAAGCGTTGAGGGGGGGCGCAGGAATGGCAGGTTGAACGCATCACATTGGCTGAAGCATAGAGTGGCTGTAACCTGGGGCCGAATACTTGAGCTTTCCCTTTTCGTTTGGGAGGCATTTCGGCTGTGGACTCCTTATCCCCTCCCCTAGATTTTCTTTCC
>QHZP01000661.1 GCA_003224715.1 Acidobacteriota bacterium
TCTACCTCAACGGTCATCCGTTCACCATCATCGGCGTCACCCCACCGCGCTTCCTCGGCATCTCGACCGGCGCTTCGCCCGACGTCACTGTGCCGATGATGATGTATCCGCAGCTCAACCCGGGCGGCCTCAGTCTCAACAATCGTGGCTCCTGGTGGCTTGGGGTGATGGCGCGATTGAAGCCGGGGGTCAGCGCGCCACAAGCGACAGCCGACGTGAACGTTGCTCTTCAGCAGTACCTGGTGGAAGACAACTCGGCCGAAGGTCGCAGTCAGCGCACCTGGGGCTTGAGAATCGAGCTTAAGCCCGGGGCCTGGGGAAGGTCGCTTCGGAGCAAGCCGGAAGCCAGGAAGGGGCTGGGCATCTTGATGGGGCTGGTGGGGCTGGTGCTGCTGATCGCCTGTGCCAACATCGCCAACCTGCTGCTGACGCGAGGCGCGGCGCGGCAGAAGGAAATCGCGCTAAGGCTTTCCATCGGAGCGGGGCGCTGGAGGCTCGTCCGGCAATTGCTCACCGAGAGTCTGCTGCTGGCCCTGTTCGGAGGCGCAGCGGGGCTGCTCCTGGCACTCTGGGGGACGGAAGGCTTGGTCAAGCTGGTGGCCCAGAGTGCGGGTCCGACGCTGGACCTTTTCCCGGATGTTCGAGTCCTTGGGTTCACAGCTGCGGTTTCGCTGCTCACGGGTGTGCTGTTCGGCCTGATGCCGGCCTTTCGAGTGACGCGAATCGAGCTCACAACGGCGCTCAAAGAAGGCGGGCAGCAGCGGAGCGTGGGTCTCGTGCGCAATCGGTTGCGCAGCGCGCTGGTGGTGTCGCAGATGGGGCTGTCGCTGGTCTTGCTGGTCGTCGCAGCTCTGTTCACGCGCAGCCTCGATAAACTGCTGAGCGTAGACTTGGGGTTCCATCCTGAGCACGTGCTCGTGCTGTCAGTTGATCCCACCTTGGTTGGCTATCAAGGCGCCCGGATTAACATGCTTTACAAGAGCCTGCTGGAGCGGTTGGCAGCGGTTCCTGGAGTACGCTCGGCAAGCCTCTCGCAAGGCGGGCTGCTGGGCGGGCAGTATTGGACGAACCGCGTCACCGTGCCGGGCTACACGCCACCGCCGGGCGAGGAGATGGAAATCAATTTCACCCCTGTCGGCTCACGCTTTTTCGAGACCGCGGCTATCCCGGTCCTGGTGGGGCGCGATTTCGGCCCCCAAGACAACGAGAGCGCTCCGAAGGTTGCGGTCATCAATGAGACTTTTGCTCGGGACTTCTTCCGTCAAGCCAAGCCGGTGGGCCGGACGATCGGCCTGGGCGTCAATCAGAATCTGGGCCAGTTTGAAATCATCGGCGTGGTGACGGATTCGAAGCAGGGAAGCATGAGTGAACGGCCAGCGCCCGTCGTGTACTTCCCGTTCCTTCAGATACCGCCGACGTTGATTGGTCAGATGACCCTGGAGGTGCGCACGGCTGCTGAGCCCGCCGCAATGACAGCCACTGTCCGCAAGGAGCTACTGGCGGCAGAGAAGAGTCTGCCAATCTTCGGCGTCAAAACACTGACTCAGCAAGTGCAGGATTCGCTGGTTGAACAGCGAATGGTGGCTATGCTTACCACGTTGTTCGGCCTGCTCGCACTGCTCCTGGCAGCCGTGGGGCTTTACGGCATGATCTCTTACTCGGTGGCGCGAAGAACGAGTGAGATCGGCATTCGCATGGCGTTGGGAGCGCAGCGCGGAGACGTGACTCGGCTCGTGCTGCGAGACACGATGGTTGTTGTCTCAGTCGGCGTGGCCTTCGGGTTGGCTGGGGCTTTAGCAGCCGGGCGGGTGGTCTCCAGCCTTCTGTTTGGGTTGGCGCCTACCGACCTGGCGGCCTTCGCGGCCGCGACGTTACTGCTGGCAGGCGTGGCTGCGGTCGTCAGCTACGTGCCCGCACGCCGCGCCTCGCGCGTCGATCCCATGGTGGCATTGAGGCATGAATGAACCAGTGGCGAGTGGTCAGTGGCGAGTGGCGAGAGGGGAAACATGAACACCCAAGGAAAGCTCAAAAGCTACAAGGATCTCCTGGTCTGGCAGAAGAGTATGGCCTTAGTAAAGGATATCTATCGTGTGACGCGTAGTTTCCCTCAGGATGAACCATTCGGATTGGTGAGCCAACTGCGACGGGCGGCCGTTTCCGTCCCGTCCAATATCGCCGCAGGACAGTCGCGTCACACTACTGGAGAGTTCGTACAGTTTGTTTCGCGCGCGGAAGGATCTCTGGCTGAGTTGGAGACACAAATTTTGATCGCCGTAGACCTGGACTTCTGCAGTAAGGAGGAGGCGAACCAAAGCCCTGGCGCCGATCGAAGAACTTCAAAAGGATGCTGAACAGCCTGCGGCAGAAACTCGCCACTCGCCACTAACCACTCGTCACTATGCTTAATGAGCTTCACCACGGCTTTCGAATGCTGCTACTGCCATTTTCAGCGTTATCGACGCGGTGATGCTCAGGAAGCTTCCGGTAAGGAATCCACAAGAACTCATTCAGCTTGCGACTGTAGGTCGGTATGGGGTTTCAAGTTTCTCCCACCCTGCATATAAGCGCTTTCGCGATCAAAACCACGTTTGCTCAGAAATGGCCGCAATCGGTTGGCTGAACAAATTGGATGCGAGCATAAACGGCCAGGCGGAAACTGTTGAGGGGCGAATCGCTTCCGGCAATTTCTTTTCTCTTCTCGGTGTGGGTGCTGCCATCGGCCGCACCTTCACGATCGAAGACGATAGCGCACCGTTGAAAATCCCTGTAGCTGTCATCAGCTACGCGTATTGGAAGCGCCGTTTTGGTCTCGACCCGTCGGTTGTAGCAAAGAGCATCACGTTGAATCGAACCCCGTTCACAATTGTGGGAGTCGCGGCGGCGGGCTTTTCGGGTCCGGAAGTCGGGTACTCGCCGGACCTCTACGTTCCTATGATGATGGAGCCGGCTTTTCACGACGAGCAGTCGTGGCTGGATCAACTCGACTATCACTGGCTGAGGATCATGGGACGGCTCAAGCCGGGGGTGAGCCGAGAACAAGCGCGCGCAAATCTCGAGGGCATCCACAGTCAGATTCTGGCTGACAATCCCATGAAGGGTTGGTCGCCAGCCGAGCGGAAGGACTATCTAGCGGCACGGCTGGACGTCGCATCGGCCGCAAGCGGAATCGTCTTCGGCTTGCCCAAGGAATTCTCACAGACATTGTCTATTCTGATGGGCATGGTCGCACTGGTACTGCTGATCGCTTGCGCGAATGTTGCCAATCTGCTGCTAGGGCGAGCGACCGTACGACAGAAGGAGATCGCCGTACGCCTGGCCATTGGAGCCGGGCGTTTTCGACTGATCCGCCAATTTCTCACGGAAAGCATAATGCTCGCGATTGCCGCGGGCGCCCTTGGTCTTCTTTGTGCTTACTGGGCTGGGGACGCCATCGTCGCCCTCATGTCCATCGGGCGTAGCCCGCTGTTGCTCGATTTGCGTCCGGATCCTCGCGTGCTGGGCTTTACAGGATCAATTTCGCTGCTCGCTACGATTTTGTTCGGACTGGCGCCCGCGTTTCGGGGCACCCAAGTGGATCTGACCCCCGCGCTCAAAGAGAGAGCCGCCAGCTTGGGCTCTACAAGGTCTCGCCTGGGGTTAGGGAAAGGTTTGGTCGTTTCCCAGGTGGCGCTCTCGCTCCTGTTACTGTTCGGCGCAGGTCTTTTTGTGCGAACTCTCGAAAACCTGGAGAACCTCGACCCGGGATTCGACCGCAAGGCTGTCCTGGTCTTCGACATTGACCCTATCAAAAGCGGCTATAAGGGTCCAGCCGTAAGCAGATTTTACAAGCAAGTGCTGGAGCGTATCAACGCGATTCCCGGTGTTCGGTGCGCGAGTCTCTCATTGATGGAGCCGATCACGGGTGGCGGTGGGTGGGACAATTCTGTGTGGGTCGAGGGCTACACGCCGCTGCCCGACGAGAACATGACAGTTTACCTGAATCGTGCAGGGCCAAAGTATTTCGAAACACTCGGTACCCCGCTGCTGCTAGGCCGGGATTTTAACCCTCGAGATACGGAGACCACACCGAAGGTTGCAATTATCAATCAAACCATGGCCCGGTATTTCTTTGGGAACAGCAACCCGATCGGAAGGAAATTCGGCTGGTTTGGCGAAGACAAGAACAAATCCCAATTCGAAATCGTGGGAGTTGTGAAAGACTCGAAATACGAAACTTTGCGCGAGCAGGTTCCGCGCACGGCTTATCTCGATTGCTTTCAGGTAATGCCCGGCTCCATGACCTTTGCAGTTCGAACCTCGGTCAAACCCACGGCGGTAATCTCCCAGATCCGCCATGAAATTCAGACCATTGACTCCAGCATTCGTTTTGGTGGATTTAGGACGCTTGAGGAGCATGTCGATGAATCCTTGGGACACGAGCGCCTGATGGCCACACTCTCCAGCTTCTTTGCGGGCCTGGCAGTCCTGCTGGCCTGTGTGGGTCTCTACGGGGTAATGGCCTACGCCGTGACACGTAGAACGAATGAGATTGGCATTCGCATGGCCCTTGGCGCCGATCGCGCGCAGGTGCTCAGGATGATCCTCCGTGAGTCGGCGCTACTGGTTGCTGCAGGGGTCGCCGTAGGACTGCCGGTCGCACTCGCTGCCGCGCGTCTGATCTCGGGCCAACTCTATGGGCTGAAGCCTGCAGACCCGTCGACGATTGCCGGGGCTATATTTTTGATCGCGGCAG
>QHZP01000094.1:0-2498 GCA_003224715.1 Acidobacteriota bacterium
CGGCCTTGAGACCCTTCCCCTGAAGGCAGAGGTGGATCTCACCCAGGAGAAATCTGAGGTCTTGACCTTCCGGCTCCATCGCTGGATCGACATGCGGGAGCTGGGCTATCTGAGCGGCGACACCCATGTCCATCTGCTATCGCAGTCGGAGTCTCACCTGCAGATGCGGGCTGAAGATCTGAATGTCTTGAACCTCCTGGTCAGCGACTTCACTAATGATATCGAGAAATTCACCGGCAAGCTGGACCGGGTGTCAACGCCCGGCAACGCCGTTTATGTCGGCCAGGAGGCCCGCGACTGGCAGCAGGGACACATTGTCTTGATGCGCATCAAACAAATTGTTCAGCCTTTTGCCCCCTTTGGGGGAACCTTCCAGGGAAGAAGCTTTCCGAATGTCATACTGGCACGGGCGCTGCAGGCGACATGGCGCCAGGGCGGCGTTGCTACCTGGGCCCATTTTTGTAACCTGCCGGGAGCCGAATCGCCCATCGACATTGCCTTGGGTTTACTCGATGCCATTGACCTCATCACTTATGACGATCCCACCCAGCTTCCCAGCCACTGGGGACCCTGGAAAAACTCGGGAATGTCTCAGGCCGAATTCACGGTCATGCGAGCCATGGACCTTTATTATCAGTACCTCAATTCCGGGTTCCGACTGCCCATTGCCGCCGGTACGGACAAGATGGGCGAAAATATTCCCGTCGGGAGCAATCGGCTTTACGCGCGCTTTGTGGGCGAACCGGACTACGAGGGATGGCTGGCAGGTCTTAAAGCGGGAAAGGGATTCGTCACCAACGGTCCGATGCTAACCTTCCAGGTGGACGGTAAGACAGCAGGTGAAGTGGTGCAATTTAGCGGCAAGCGCCACGTGAAAGTGCGAGCGACGGCCAGGTCCATTCTTCCTTTTCGAACTCTGGAAATCGTGGTTAATGGAGAGACAGCAGCCATCAAAAGCATCTCGCCACAAGTCAATCCCGGATCCGACGGACTTTATAGCGTGGACCTCGAAGCAACAGTCGATCTGGAACAAAGCAGCTGGCTGGCTGCACGCGTCGCCGAAGATCCCGACAGCAAGGAACGGGTCCTTCCTCGAGGTTTGACGGTATTCGCGCATACCAACCCAATCTATTTTCTGCGCAACGGTGCCAAGGTGCGTGAGCTCCCCTCCATTCACTACTTGCAGAAATATGTTAAAGGAACCATCCACTGGCTGAACACCGGCGCCCGCTTCGCCACCGACGAAGAAAGACAAGAAGCGTTGCGTCTGGCTGAGCAAGCTCGCCGGTTCTATGCAGAGTTAGGGAAGAATCCCCCTTGAAAAAACTTAAAAGGGGGAAGAAGGGTTCTAACCCAAATTATGCACCGAATCACCCAGCCTCGTGAACGCTTATCAATCGTTAACTCCTCTGCGCGGTTTATACAATCGGCGGTGAAAAAATTGCGAAGGCGAGCCTCCTGGCCCCATGAGGCTCGGCCGGGGCCTCGCCCTCCCGGCGTCGGCCGGTTTGAATTTTTTCACAGCTCCAGAGGACCCGGGGAGAGGTGTGTGAGGCGGGATCGCCTCTGTTGTGCATAATTTGGGTTAGTAAGTTGCCTATCTTCTCGCATGTCCCTGGTCGACACTCAGTTCATCTTTGGAAATCTTGTGGACGCTTTTGGGATTAAAAGTCTGGTTGGTCCCGAGTCTTAAGGCCAGTTCGATACGTCCGCCTTTCAACACGAAAAACTGGAGTAGATAGCCGCCTCCTTCCATGATTTGCAGCTCAAACTCATCCGGCGGCGTATCACCGATCCATTGGCGAAAGCACTCGTTGAATCCCTTGCTGCTTGTGATTTCCTGGGGCAAGGCAAGGATCAGCGTGCCAGGATTTGCCTGCAGGATATCGCTTACCCGTCGCCGAACTTGAACCATGGTTGAGACGAGCACTCCGGCCAACTCGAATCCATCGCAACCGGATGTCGGAGGCTCTATTCCCCAGGTGATATGGTGGATGAACGGATTTCCGTAACCCTGCTGAATCATATGCTCATAGGCAGCCCCATCGACAGGATGAACCACTGCCACGTGGTCACACCAGCCTCTTTCTCTTGCCGCAGAGGACCTGGGAAGTGAGGCAGCCACATTGATATAGTCGCATCCGTCCACAGGCGAGGGATAACAACGGCTGTCGTAGCCCAGGACGTAACCGACGCGTTTCAACGGCTCAGCCACGAGACGAGGAGGGTCGACAAAAATCGCATAATGGTCAGCATTAGATTTCAGCGCAATGCCCCCCTCTGAAAGCTTGATCCTGACTTCTTCAGCTTCCTGAAAGCGTTCCCTGGCGTTGCGAACGTTGAGGTAGCTCTCGAAGTCGTGGGGCATGGAGAATTGCCTCTGCATGGAGTGATCTCCTCGCTGGTGCAACGGAAAGTTGATTGGAAAAGAATATTAACACAGACTACGGCGCTTTGTGAGGAGGAGTCTCTCTCTCAGGGTCCCGTCAAAGTCCCTG
>QHZP01000094.1:2527-22704 GCA_003224715.1 Acidobacteriota bacterium
TTGAAAAACCGCTGAAGCGGTTGTTTGGTTCTGAAGCTCTTCCAACCCCTCGATGAATCGAAGGGTTAATAGAATCCGATGCACGCCTAGCGGGGGTCCCGATGCTCATTGCCCACCACTCCAAGCCCATCCTATTTTTTCTTAAATCTCACGCTCACACTCTGAGCGTGAGCGTCCAGGTTTTCTGCCCAAGCAAATGCTTCGATAAATGAGCGATTTTTCTTCAAGGCGGGCAGGCTGTATTTAATGAGGCTGGTTCTTTTGAGAAAATCGTAGACCCCCAGGGGAGAGGCAAAGCGAGCCGTTCCGGAGGTGGGCAAAACATGATTGGGTCCGGCAAAGTAGTCGCCGACCGTTTCACAAGAGTAAGGGCCAAAGAAGATGGCTCCAGCAGAGTGAATCTTTTCGGAGAAAGGTTCGGGATTTTGCATTAAAAGCTCCAGATGCTCAGGAGCAATGATATTTACAGCTTCGGCTGTTTCTTCCCAATTAGCCGTGATCAAAAGAGAGCCGTAATTTCCCAGGGATTTCTGAATGATCTTTTCACGCCTGGCATTTTTTATCAAACCGATCTTTTGAGAGGGTGACCGCAATGGAACAGGCATCCTCATCATGCTCTGCCTGAGCCAGCAGATCGGCTGCGACAAAGTCCGGATCAACCGAATCATCAGCTATTACCATGACTTCAGTCGGGCCGGCGATCATGTCAATGTCCACTATCCCAAATACCTGGCGCTTGGCCGTGGTCACATAAATATTGCCGGGACCGACAATCTTATCCACTTTGGGGATGGTCACCGTTCCATAAGCCAGGGCCGCGACCGCCTGAGCTCCACCGACACCGTAAACCTCGGTCAGGTTTAATTCCTCCAGGACTGCTGCAACGACGGGATTCTGGTGGAATTGCTGATAAGGTGTGGCGACGACAATCCTGGGTACGCCGGCAATTTGAGCGGGGATGGCATTCATCAAAATTGTGGAAGGATATGCTGCCTTGCCCCCGGGAACATAGAGTCCGACCGATTGTAATGGCCTGATGCGCTGTCCCAAGCGCACACCTTCTTCCGCTTCAAACTCCCAGGATCTTTCTAATTGGCGTTGATGGAAGCTGCGAATGTTTTCTTTTGCCCGACGGATGATCTTCCGTAGCTCAGGATCTGTCCGGGCTGCGAGGGAACGAATTTCCACCGGGTTGATCCTTAAGCTTTCCAGCCGCACGCCGTCAAACTCGTTGGTGAGTTCCAAGAGAGCGTCATCCCCGCCCTGACGAACAGATGCGATGATGCGTGCCACCGCTTCTTCCACCTCGGCAGGGGTTTCCAAGCCCCGAGAGCAAACTTTCTTAAGGTAATCTCGGATTTCCTGACTATTCCAATGGTAAATGGGAATCATGCTGGGATAACCGCTGCCAGTAACTGAATCAGATCGGAGATGCTTTTGCGTTTGATTTGATAACTGGCTCGATTAATTACCAAGCGGGCAGAAATATCGCAGATGGGTTCAATGACCTCTAAGCCATTTTCTGCCAGAGTGCGTCCCGTGGCGACGAGATCTACAATCCGATCCGACAAGCCCAGTAGTGGCGCTAATTCCACACTTCCGGAAAGAGGGATAATCTCTACAGGCACACCACGCCGGGTGAAGTACTCGGTGGTCACGTGAGGATACTTGGTGGCGATCCGGACTGCTGAGAGATCCTTGTAGTTCCGCTTGGCGGTGGCTTTTGGACTGGCCACTACCATCTTGCAGAGGCCGATTCGCAAGTCCAGAGGCTGGTGAACATCTGCATGGGATTCCAGGAGCACATCACGGCCGGCAATGCCGACGTCGGCCACGCCGTACTCCACATAAGTTGGAACATCGACCGGTTTCACAATAAAGAAGCTGAATCGGCCCTGGGTATCAGGAATCACCAACTTTCTGGAGTTGATGTCCGAAGCCATCTCTATTCCAGCTTTTTTTAGCAAGGCCGCGGCTTCATCCAATAGTCTTCCCTTGGACAAAGCAAACGTCAGTGATGGCTTAGACATCGTGCCAGATCAACTTTCTAACGACATGAGCCGCTCCAGGCTGAAGGAAAATCCAACCGCAGGGAAGTCGCAACCAAAATTCTTGAGGAGATTGTCGTAGCGGCCCCCTCCTCCGATTTCAAATCCCAGGCCGGGGACATAGATCTTAAAGATGCTGCCCGTGTAATAATCCAAACCTCGCACTTCGCTAAGATCAATGGTAATGAACTCATCCATCTTGTGACGTTTGAGTTCTTCATACAAATTTTCCAAATTGTTAAGAGCCTGGTGCGACTTCTCATTAGAAACCAAGTGTCGGCCCGTCTGGATTACGGAGCCATCTCCCGTCAGGTGTACCAGAGAGAGAATGATATGCTGGCGGCGCTCGGAGAGATTTAAGCGGTCCATTTCGGACTTCAACCCAACCACATCTTTAAGATCAATAAGTGTCTTAATCTTTGAGAGATCTTCGCGGGAAAAGTCAATGCGCTCCACGATTCCGGCGAAGTAGCCTATCTCCCCCAGGTTGATTTGAAACTTCCTGATTCCCAGTTTTTTGAGAGATTCGATAGCGACTAGGATGACCTCGGCATCCGAGCGGACATTTTCTCCACCAATATTCTCCAGCCCAATTTGAAAAAATTCCCTTTGCCGTCCTCCTCGAGGGGTCTCATACCGGAGTACTTCGCCGCAGTAGCAAAGCCGTAACGGTTTGGGCTGATCGGCCAGCCGAGTAGCCACCGACTTGGCCACCAGTGAAGTAAATTCAGGGCGCAACGCCAGAATATTACCCTCGCGGTCGATGAACCGGTAGAGTGTGTCTTCCAGTTCCATCCCCATACCTTTAGTGAAGACGTCATAATAGTCAAAGATAGGTGGGATAATTTCCTAGTAAGACGACGCTTCGAACACTGAAAAGATCGTGCGCTCGATTCGGCGGCGCTTCTTGGCGGCCTCGCCGAAAAGGACTCGTGTTCCCAAGGGAATTTGAGTCAGGGTTTTCATAGCTTAAATCAAGAAATGGTTCTCCCCTGATTGTCGATCTCCAACTCGTAAGGTTTGGAGCGAATTTGGTTCTTCATGAAGATCGTCTCAATTCGCTGGTAGATCCCACCGAGATTAAACTCAACAAAAGCTAAAATGCTGGGCCCTGCACCGCTGAGACAAATGCCCAGGAGGCCGGGGATGCCGGCTTCCTGGAGACAGAGAATCTCTTCGAGTCCGGGGATCAAGGCCGCCCGATAGGGTTGATGAATCTTGTCGCGCAAGCCCTCCCGTAATAGATGGAATTCATTTCTTAGCAGTGCGGCCACTGTCAAAGAGCTGCGTTGGATGTTGAAAATGGCATCGCACAGACTGAGGTTTCTGGGAATGACGGCTCGTGCTTTCTCGGTTTGAAGTTGGAAATCAGGTACGACTAGCAGAATTTGGATAAGAGGAGCTATTATCGATCGAAACAACCTAATCTCGTCCCGCCCATCCATCGCACTAATGGTGAAGCCCCCATAACGCGCTGCGGCAAGGTTATCTGGATGAGTTTCGAACTCCAAGGCATAGCGAAAAAACTTATCTGGGCCCAATTCCCTGCCGGTCATGGCTTCAAAGCAACCAATGCCCGCCACGATCGCCGCGGCACTGCTGCCCAAGCCGCGAGCCACGGGGATTTGATTGAAAACGTGCATCTGGATATTTGGCAAAGTTTGGCCCTCTGCTTCAAAAGTCCGCCGCATCACTTGAAAGATAAGATTCTCTTCGGACGCAGGCAGTTCCCGAGCGCCTTCCCCTTCCAATTGAATCCGGGTCTTTGTCTGTGCTGATTCTTGAATTTCCACTCGCAAGAAGAGCTTCAGTGCCAATCCGAGAGCGTCGAAACCAGCTCCGAGGTTGGTCGTGGTAGCGGGAATTTGGATCGTTTTTTTGGGGATCATGGAGTATTTTGCTAGTTGTCCACTCCCTCACAGTTGCGGGGCAAGCCTGTTTGAAGCGTGCAATTTCTCTAGCACGATCTTCCTCATTAACTCTCTTGGGGGCTCCAGACCTGTCCAGAGCTCAAATTGTTTGGCCGCCTGGGCAACAAACATCTCAATACCACCGATGGCCGCGGCCTTGCCTCTGGACTGACGCATGAGGCGCGTCTCTAAGGGATTGTAAACCATGTCAAATACGTAGCGATATCGAATCGAATTTTCATCCAACAAAGGTGTTTGCTCGATTCCAGGAGACATTCCCAAAGGGGTGGCGTTGATTAAGAGATCGCCGCGGTACTTCGCCGCCTGGCATAAAGAGTCACACTCAAAACCAAACTCGTCGGCGAACGAACGCGTTTTTTTGGGATCGCGGCCCAAGACAGTGACCTGACAGTTGGCTTCTTTTAGCACTATGGCAGCCGAGCGAGCAGCCCCTCCAGCTCCTAACAAGGTGGCTTGATGAATGCCTTCTTCGAGCGGCTTTCGCAGTGCATAGCGAATCCCATGGACATCTGTGTTGTAAGCCCAAAGGTCGTCGCCATGCTTTACCAACGTATTGGCGGCCCCTGTCATTTTTGCCGTGCTGTCCAGCTGATCAACATATCTTAAGATAGCCACTTTATGGGGAATGGTAATGCTGAAGCCGCCCAGTCTTTTCAAATATGGACTGAAGTCCTGCAGGTCCTGTATGGGAAAGGGCAAATAACGAGCGTTAAGACCTCTTTCCCGGAATGCCGCATTATGAATGTGCGGCGATAATGAATGCCCCACAGGATATCCAATGACTCCATAAAACCGTGTTTCCTCGTCAATCTCATCCAGGGCGTAGACATGGTTCAGGTCATAGACTGAAGGCTGTCCGGGAGCTGTCTCCTTCCCCATCGAGCCGTAGGTTAGAAGGGCGCCCCGGCTGGGACCGACGATTCTCGAATAAACTCCCAGTTCTCCCATAGCCACTGCAATGATGGACAGGTCTTGTTTTCGGGTTCTTTCTATTAACTCGAGCAAGCGAAGATTGTCTGAAAAAGAGCGAGCCAAGGTAGCAATTTTAAGAACGTCAGGCTTAACCTGCAGTAGCCTCAGGTAAATGCTTTCCAGGCTGGCCGGCGTTTCTTCAAAATTGTGATAAGAAGCAATAAGTCTAGTGGGAGATTTCTTCAGGAGGGTAAATTCGCCGTGCAAGTAATTCTCAATTGTCTCGATCTCCACATCAAGAAAGGCGACGTTGGCTTCAACTGCACCCTTTAGGATTTCCATCTGCTCGGCTTCAGTGCCAGCGAATTCGCCTCCATTTGCCTTCCTCCGCAGTGTGGCAATTACTGGAACTTCTCCCAAGCGAACCCATTTTCTGAGGTTCGAGACGGTCAGGTCGGAGACCTTCAAGTAGTCGAGCCTCAATTCCAAATAGTTTGCTTTCGGCTTGGTCTTCAAGATGGCCTTTTCCAATTGAGCGGAATTGCCCTCTCCAATAACCATACAGATCTTCCCGGCGGGGGAGCGAGTCATGTCATGCCAACTTTTATGCGGTTGAAATTTAAGGAGTAATGCTAAAGTGCCCCGACCCTTATTCCGATAACGGAGGTGAATCAAAAAAGGGCAGTCTAGCACAAGCAACATGATGTGCAAAGCGCCTTAAGCACGGGTCGCAAACTTGGGTAATTGGCTTGACAAGCCCCAAACCCTTTTGCTAGCGTCCAATCCACCAATAGGAGACTTGCTGTGAGTACACTAAACAGACTAGCCATTTTGTTGTCTTCAGGTTTAATTTTCACGGCCCCTCTGGGTCTGGCACAAAAGAAAGATCAAGCGCCGGCTCAAGGCAAGCCTCCCCGAAGCTTAACTCAACAGGCTGATGGGCACTGGTCAGCCAACAAACAGACTGAAAAATCAGAAGGTTTCGAGGTCCACACCGTGAAGTCTGGAGAAACCCTTTGGGATGTCACCAAGGAATATCTGAAAGATCCGTACCTGTGGCCTCAAGTATGGGAAATAAATCCAAATGTCACAAACCCTCACTGGATCTACCCCGGGGATCAGCTCTTCATCAAGAAAATGGTAGTGGTGAATACGCCTTCCGAGCCAGCTCCACCGTCCCAATCTGAAGCTCAAGAAGCGCCAGCTCCCCCGAAACCTCCCGCAGAGACGCCGGTTGAAGCACCTCCCACAACCGCTGAAACCCAGCCAGTAACCCCGGGGCCGTTGCCGGCGGCCAGCCAATCGGATGTTTACTGCGCCGGTTTCTTTTCGGCCACTGATATTAAACCCGAAATGATGATTGTAGGTGGAGAAGAATCCGAGAACAAATCTCGCTTCAGTGACCGCGATATTCTTTATGTCAACAAGGGGACTTCCTCAGGTATTAAGCCCGGAGAGGAGTTCTTGATTCTGAGGCAAATGGGAGGTTTCGGGAAATACGGTTTCAGCTCTGCTGGAAACGCCTCGAAGTACGGACACTACTATCAGGACATTGGACGCGTCCGGGTTTTGTTGGCACATGAGAACTCAGCCACGGCCGAAATTGTCTTCGCTTGCGAAGAGATTAGTACCAATGATTTCTTAGTTCCGAACGAACAGCGAGTCATCCCGGTTTCTCGCGGCGAAACGACTTTCGACAAATTTGCGCCCCCAAGCAATAAGGCTGCCGGCAGGATCTTCATGACCAAAGAATTTCGCAAGGTTGTGGGTAACGGTCATATTGTCTATATCGATGTAGGTCAGAAGGAAAACGTTCAGGTGGGAGATTACTTTCGAATACTCCGACATCTCAACGCCTCAAATATCAGCTTGTTCAACAAAAGCGATTATCGAAGATACCGCAAGACATTCGAAAGCGTTCGAAAAGTGATAGGTGAATTGGTTGTGCTCCGTGTTGAAGCCAGTACGGCAGCTGCCCTCGTGACGCTCAGCACCGAAGACATAACGGTGGGAGATGGCGTCGAACTGGAGTAAACCCATTGGCGGATTGCAGATTGGCCATTAAAATCTGCAATCCGCACTGGATTTTTGGCCTGCCTGAGGCTGCCCTTCCCTAAATACAAAAGCCGTAAAATATTCAATTTTTGCTCCTTCTTTCCACGCGTCCAAGGGTAGCCCGGCCTTTCGGCACGTTTCTGTGAGAAACCGTTCTCTGTCCCACCCGTGCTCCGTGGGAACCTGCGGCAACAAGAGGCCGCGTTTACCCTTTTGACTCACGATCAAACCATGCGTGCCAACGTCGATTTGCTGGATGTTTTTGACTTCATCCAAGGGAGAGAGAACGGATATCTCGATCTCAATTTCTTCTAATTCCTCCAATTTTAAGGGTTCAAAACGTGGATCTTCTGTGGCCGCTGAAATTGAACAGTCGATCACCGTTTTGTAGAGAGAAAACAAGGGGACCACGTAACCTATGCAACCACGCAAACGCCCATGGCTCGCAAGGGTGACGAAGGCGCCTCGTTTTTCCAAAAGCTCTTCAGAAGTAGGAAGGTCCGTGGGTCTTCTTCCGAACGACAGAAACTCATCAAGGGTTTGGCGGGAAAGTTTAAGGAGATAAGCTTGGCTTGCTTCACTGAGTTGGAACATTGCGCCGCCTTCTGTTCAATATGATTAATTTCCGTCTTTGGCGCGCTTTTACACGATCGTCCACTTTTTTCCAGAATTTGCGGAAATAATCAATGGCGGAAACAAGGGCAAAGATAACCACCAGCCATAAAGCCAGTCTGCTAAAAGGGCGAAGCCAGTAAAATTTGTTGCAGAGAATAATCAAAGTAATAGCCACAACTTGCATCGCCATCTTTATCTTTCCTAATTCGGAAGCGTCAATCGTGAAGCCTTCCGATGAGGCAATGTTGCGCAATCCCGATACAGCGATGTCGCGCCCAATGATGATAACAACCATCCAGGCCGGAACCCATTTGAGTCCCACTAGGGAAATGAAGGCAGCGGAAGTCAGCAGTTTGTCGGCCACAGGATCCAAGAGCATTCCAAGCGTGGTGACTTGTTGACGTTTCCGGGCAAGATACCCATCAAGATAATCGGTAATTGACGCCCCCAGGAAGATCAGCGTAGCAGCATAAATAGAGAACCCCACAACCTCACGATCCGGACTATTGACGCGGGTCAACAATATCACCACCAACAGAGGAACCGCGAAAATCCGCGACAATGTCAAGGAATTGGGGAGATTCATTGCAAAAGTCTGAATACTTTTGGGAGAAATTTCAATAGGAAAATGTGAAGGTCTAAGGGTGCAAAAAGAGCCCCAGCCCGGAGGTTCACCAACAAGAGGCATACCCCGCCAAGACTTCCGTTCCGATTCCCGATTCCCTACGCCATGGAACCGAAATTCTTTAAAGCCTAATGATTCTGGGGCTCTTGATACCTTTTGTGGCATTGCGAGTATCAAGGACTACCTTGGAAGCATCAACCACTTTCCGATAGTCGATATTGCTATGATTGGTAATGATGACAGCGCAATCGGCATCGCGCAAGCCCTGATCCAGGTTCATTGAAATCAAACTGGTACCATCGAGTCTGATTTCTGGAACGTAAGGGTCATGATACATGACTTTGGCGCCGCGATTTTGCAATAATTGGATCACATCCAATGCTGGTGATTCTCGCAGATCGTCAATATCTTTCTTGTAGCTCACACCGAGAATCAAGATTTTGGAGTTCTTTACCGATTTGCTGAACTCATTGAGGGCGTCGTTGACCTTGTTTACCACGTAATGAGGCATATCTGCGTTAATTTCACTGGCCAACTCTATGAATCGTGCACGATAATTTAGCGTTTTTAGTTTCCATGAAAGATAGAGCGGATCAATCGGAATGCAATGCCCTCCCAGTCCCGGGCCTGGTTGAAAAGGCATAAACCCGAAGGGCTTGGAAGCCGCTGCCTCAATCACCTCCCAGACATCGACACGCAGCCGGTCACACATCAACGCTACTTCGTTCACCAAACCAATATTTACGCTTCTGAAGGTGTTTTCCAAGAGTTTAACCATTTCCGCGGCGCGCGATGAAGAAACCGGAACGACCTTTTCAATAAAGTGCTGATAAAGCTTGGAGGCCACTTCCAGGCAATTGGAAGTTATTCCACCGATCACCTTTGGGGTATTACGAGTGTTATATACAGAATTCCCTGGATCCACACGTTCCGGAGAGAAGGCCAGAAAGAAATCTTTCCCTACTTTGAGCCCGGCTTCTTCAAATTTGGGCAGCATCAATTCTTCGGTGGTGCCCGGATAGGTCGTGCTTTCCAGCACTATTAATTGGTTGGGCCTCAGGTGCTCCGCAATCCGTTCCACCGCGGAGACCACCATAGAAAGATCGGGATCCTTGGTTTTGCTCAGTGGAGTTGGGACGCAGATAATAATGGCGTCGAGCGAACTGAGGATCTTGAAGTCATTTACTGCTCTAAAGCGGCCCGACTGAACATGCCTGGAAACTGCAGCGGGGGACACATCCGGGATATAAGAGCGGCCCTCGTTTATCTGCTTCACTTTTGATTCTACAACATCGATCCCGAGCACTTTAATTCCTGAACTCGCAATCTCAATAGCTAAAGGGAGTCCGACGTACCCCATGCCGATGACTCCAACTTGCACAGTCTTAGACTCAATTTTCTGTAGCAGTTCCCTCATATCTGTATCTAACTGATCCCCTTTCTCAAAAATTTAGGAAGAAATGAAACTCTTCCGGCTGACCTTCTTAGGTCGGTATAACCATCTCCTACAATCTAAATCGGCAAAGCGTGCGAGATTATAACTCCAAAACGGGTCAGATCAAATCTTAAAGGGGAGTAATGAGCCATTTGGGCCCCTTGGAGCATGGCGAGCCTGAAAATGGCGACTCCGCCCCAGATCAGGAGGGAACGAAGGCCCGGAGCCGTTCGGGGGCCCTGGAACCCGCTAGCACGACAAGTACGCCGGCCGTGGGGCTGTCGCCCCGGGTTCTTCCCCTCAACTGACCCCAGAGGATGGAGGATCATCCGTGCTGTCAAGGCATTTTCAATAGGGTCATCACTCCGCCTCGCCGCCGCCCGGTAGTTGGGGTCGCACAGAGACGGACTTGTACTCTTTGAGCCGAACCAGGCCCGGCTTGGCGCCTTTAGGCTTTGAAACAAACTTTCTTTGTGTGTAATGGACCTCTACTTTGGGCGCATTACGGGCCTGGCTGAAATAGGCCGCTAGTTGTGCGGCCTCTAGCAGAGACTGGCGCGGCGGCATCGCTAATTTTTCCGGATTCCTCAAGACTACGTGAGAGCCCCCGTAACCTGCCACATGGAACCAGAAGTCCTCACTGTTGGCGATTTTCAGAGTCAGAATATCGTTGTCTTTGCTACTTTTGCCCACCAGGATCGATAGGCCCTCTGAAGAAATAAAGGACTTGACTGCCTTCCGCAGCCGGCTTTGCGCATGAACTGAAGCGTCCTTGGCGGCACTGCGCCCGTCCACTGGGCAGGGACCACGCCCAACTCTGTTCTGCCCATCCATTTTTTTCTGTGGCTCCATCGCTTTTTCCAGATCGTCCACCGCTTCAGCATTGGCCAACATCTCTTGCTGAAAATCTAAGAGCTCAATCTCACCCTCCACCTGTTGAATTCTCCTTCTTATTGAAGGGGTTTGCTATAACGGTTGGCATTCTGAATGGCCGAGAATCGAGGATCCAGAGGAACTTCTATTTCTGCTTGTTTTTGATCAAAGAGATCTACTACGCGCAGCATTGACTGTCCGGAAGCAGATTTTTCCCGTTGGGCATATAACAGATCAGCGTACTTCCTGTAAAGTTCAAAACTTTCATTTTTTCTTAAATCGGTTCGTAGACCTTCCAGCAAACGACTTTTCTTTCTTAAGTGAGCCGACACTGTGGACATCAGGGATTGTTGGCGCTTGAGAAAATGACTTCGAGTACAGAAAATCTGGTAGGCTTCAATACATGAGGCATTCAGAGACGGGAATTCCCGATGTTGAATTCCCTCAAGCGAATCCAACGGGAAGGGCACGACCAGAATTTTCTCTGCCAATTCAGCAGTCTTATTCGAAGCAGACCTAACCTTCGCCACTGTAGAAAAAACCGGGGAAGGCTTCAGGAAATAAATCTGCGGTGAATACGGTCCATAGCGAATTCTCTTCAGAATCGATTGAAGACGCTCCCAAAGAACTTCGGGATCATTGGCTGCTCCATATGCCACTTCCCGAACGAAGAAAGGGCTAATTCCCGAAAGTTTCGACCAGAGCGGTGGCTGTTTACGCGCTTCAAATCCAGTGAGCGGATCTCGGCCCCGACCTGTTTTGGGGGATTCCGACTCTGGTGGGAAGCTGCAGCTTCCCACCAGTAGCTGAAACTCCTCCTGGGTAATCTGGTCGATTGAGAAGGCGGACTTTGCCTCAGGTGGCTTGTAATAGGATTGCTCCATCCTGAAGGATCCCTTCTGCGCCAGGAAGGCTCCAAGAATCGCTTGGCTCTCATTGAGCAACAAGGCATTGGGTCTGGGCGGAATTAATTCCAAGACCAGGGTCAACTTCTCCAAGCGTGACGGGACCCGCCTGCTTTCAAAATCGAAGAATAGAACGCGCTCCGTCAGGTTCTTGCTAAGGTTGACGATCCTTCCGCCAACCAAATACTTTCGCAGGGTCGAGAGCCAGTCTGTGCTAACGTTTTCGGAAAATTTATTTTCTGGTCCGGTTAGGAAAATTGATGGGTGAGACGGGTCGAGACAGAGGGTCAAAACGTCGGTCCTTCTGGAGCGCAAAGCAAAAAGTACCGTCCTGTCACTAGTCTGTTTAAGTTTTTGGATGGTCTTTTGGAGTAGGAGGGGCCTGAGTTCATGCAGTAATACTTCCAGGGTAAGGTTATCCATAAAATGGGAATCCCATCTTTTGCAGCATCTGGTAAAGAAGTGAAATGGGCAGTCCGACGACATTAAAATAGCAGCCGTCAATCCTCCTAATGAATCGTGATCCGAATCCCTGGATAGCATAGGCTCCCGCTTTGTCAAAAGGTTCACGGGTGTCAAGGTAAGCTTCTATTTCCTGGCTGGACAAGGGACTGAACTGAACCACCGTACGAGAAAAGTCCACTTGGCATTGTTGTTCGTACAGTGTGCAAACCCCCGTCAATACGTCATGGTCCCGCCCACTGAGCCTGTTTAACATATTGCGGGCAGCTTCCCGCGACTGAGGTTTCCCAAGGATTTGCTCATCGCAGACAACCACAGTGTCTGCGCCTACAATGACGGACTTAGGCTTTATTTTTTGAGCCCACATCGCCTTGGCTTGAGCCAGACGCTGGACCAACTCTGGCGCGGTTTCGTTTGCCTTGCTGGTTTCTGGAATTTGGCTGGGTAGGACCTCAAACTCGACTTGCAACAGTCTTAACAGTTCCTGGCGTCTCGGCGATGCCGAAGCCAGGACCAAATCCGGTTTTGGAGGTATTTTTGTCAGCACAGCCAATGGCCTCGACCTCTTTCCGTGTTTACAAACTTCTCAACGGTATGATAAAACAAAACCGAACTGTCGAGCTAGCAAACTGAGGTGTGACAAGGAGTTTCATGGATAGTGGAGTAAAGGGTGGTGGTGTTTTCATCCTAATGGCGCTGAGCATCCTTCTTTATTCTCCTTTAAAAAAGGAAGACAGGGAGACGTCTTGGGTTTATGCTCAGGCGCAAAATGCGGACCAGGATAATCCCAATTTCGACTTCAGTGTTTATTTTACGGGGAATGTTCGGGGCAATCTCGAACCTTGTGGCTGACCGCGCAATCCGTCGGGCGGTCTGGCCCGTCGCGCCAATGTGATTAACGAAAATCACAAGAAGTTTCCCGAGAAGCCTCTACTACAAGTCGAGATCGGCAATTACATGCAGGCCACCGGCCCTGACCGTGTTGTTAAGAACAAGTGGTTATGGCGAGGAATGAATCAATTGGGAATTCAAGTTATCAATGTGGCCGAGGATGACATCGGAGAGATAATCAGCCAAGGGATGGACTACCAGAATTCGGACCGATTTATCTCTGCCAATCTTCTTTCTAAAGAGAGCGGGATGCCTCTCTTGAAGCCTTATGTAATCAAGAGTATTTCTCTTCCGGGAAATCCGAGGAAATTCCGTTTGGGCTTCATTGGCCTCTCCTCGCGAAACAGTTATATTCCGACCGACGAGGCGGGTTATGTCTGGGCAGACCCTCTGGTTAGCGCCAGGAAATGGCTCCCTGAACTGCGGCAGCAATGCGATTTTGTGATTGCTTTGGCCTGTATGCCTGCGAAGGATGCTGTCCAGTTGGCAGTCGACACGAGTAATATTGATATAATCCTTACAGGGTTCAAACACCAGGGGAGTGGGCTGCCCGCTACAATCAATAAATCAAGTCTGATTTACGCTGAAGACGAAGGCAGAATCCTGGGAGAACTAAGATTCCTGGTGAGAAACGGTGAAGGCGACGTCAAGCCATTGAATCACATATTAACACGTAACGTGCCAGATGATCCCGAAATGGCCGCTTTCATCGTCCGGGCGAAAGAGGAGATTTCTTCTCGGCAAAATGAGATTGCCAAAGGCAACGGCATCGGATCAGCCAGAGCGGAGACGATAACGGTCTCTAATTATATAGGCTCCCAAAGTTGTGCCCAATGTCACCAGGCCGCATTCGACGCCTGGGCAAAATCGAAGCATGCTCACGCTATCGATATCCTCAAAAAAGAGAAGAAAGAATTCGACAGTTCCTGTGTCGTCTGTCATGTCACCGGTGCGGGTCAAGCGGGAGGATTCACTGATCTCTACAAGACACCTCAAATGGCCAATGTTCAATGCGAGGCTTGTCATGGTCCCGGTAGGGAGCATAGTTTGAAGGCTCCGGCCGTCAAAATGGCAAAGACTGGGCCGGAATACTGCTTAGGCTGCCACACCAAAGGCAATAGTCCGGAATTTGAATTCGTTTCTTATTGGGAAAAAATCAAACACTAAGGATGCTTAAATTCTCAGCCTTACTCCCAAGAGCCTTCAGACAGTTGCCAGACAATGATGAACTCAGGGAGAAATTGGTGCTCTCCCTGTGGAAACAGGCTGTGGGAGAGCCTCTGGCGCAGAGGACGAAACCTTTTCGATTGTTTAAATCCACCTTGATCGTTTCCGTGCCATCGCTTATGTGGAAACGAGAGTTACATCATCTGGAGGCGGAGATTCTCAAAAGCTTGCATCAGGCTACGGGGCGAAGGATAGTGTTTGCCCTGGAATTTAGAGTGGATCCCCAATTCGATGCGGAAACGCCCCCAGCTCAACCCCAAGGCGTTTCCACCCTTAGAGAACCCGTCGCGCTTCCCTTGGAAACCATCCAGGACACAGAACTGCGCCAGAGCCTTGCGGCGGCCGTTTCCAGTTATCTTAATCGCCTTAAATAGGACGCTTATGAAAATCGGCCACGCCGAAGTGGAGTACGTCGCCAAGTTAGCCAATCTAGCGATCACGGAAGAAGAGAAAAGGAGGTTCATCGATCAGCTCAACTCTATTTTGGAATATGTGGAACAGCTCAATTCCCTGAACACGGATAACGTCGAACCCACCGCCCAGGTGGTTTATGCCAGCGAACAGGACTTGGGCATGCGGCAAGATGAGCCGAGGGTCACGTTTTCTCAGGAAGAGTCCTTGAGCAATGGCCCTGCCACTGGAGCCGGTTACTTCAAGGTGCCGAAGGTTATCGAGGAAAGATAGGGAAGAGGGAAACAAGATAGCCATGAAGCGATGGCATAACCTCTTCGGCCAGGGCGGACGAGGCGGCATTTCGTGGAAGCGAAAAACCTGACTGTAGCAAGAATTAAATCTCTCATCGAACGAGGAGAGGCTTCGGCCGTAGAGATATGCCAAGCTTATCTCCAAAACCTCGAGCGGCTTAATCCTACAATCAAAGCCTATCTGCACACGAGCCCTGAGAGAGCGCTAGAACTGGCCGCTCGGATTGACCGCCTGAAGCGTGAAGGCACACCTCTTCCCTCCCTTGCAGCCTTGCCCATGGCAATCAAGGACAACATCTTGATTAAAGGGCTAAGAAGTACGTGCGGATCAAAAATCCTGGAAAACTTTGTAGCCCTTTATAACGCCACGGTGATCGAGAAATTAGAGGCAGCAGGTGCCGTCTTCCTGGGAAAGGCCAACTTGGACGAGTTTGCCATGGGTTCCTCAACAGAAAACTCGGCTTTCTTTGCCACCCGGAATCCACACGCGCTGGATTATGTACCCGGAGGGTCCAGCGGTGGTTCGGCCGCTGCGGTAGCCAGCCAAATGGCGGTGGCCGCCCTGGGATCTGACACGGGAGGCTCTATTCGACAACCGGCGTCTTTTTGCGGCGTGGTGGGGCTGAAGCCTACCTACAGCCGCGTTTCCAGGTACGGTCTGGTGGCTTTTGGCTCCTCTCTGGATCAGATCGGGCCAATTGCGGCAACCGTGAAAGACACCGCCCAAATCTTGAGAGTCATTGCCGGTAAAGATCCCCATGATGCGACCTCTTTGGCCGTCGCTGTCCCCGATTATCTTGAAGGCATCGAGAAGCCTGTAAAGGACCTGAAAATTGGCTTGCCTAGAGAATATTTCAGGGCGGGACTTTCGGAAGTTGTAAAAAACAAGATTCAAGCCGGGCTTAGACTTCTCGAAACTCTGGGCTGCCAGATGGTTGAGATCGAACTGCCTCACACGGACTATGCCATTGCCACTTATTACGTCATCGCCATGGCGGAAGCCAGTTCCAATTTGGCTCGATTTGATGGAGTTCGTTATGGGCTGCGAGTTCGCGGCTATAGCAACCTGTCCGGCATGTATCGTGAAACCCGCGATGCCGGATTTGGCGCCGAGGTTAAGCGACGCATCGTGTTGGGGACCTTCGTTCTGAGTTCCGGGTATTATGACGCCTACTACCTCAAAGCTCAAAAAGTGAGGACCCTGATCAAACAGGATTTCGAGAAGGCGTTTGAAAAGGTTGACGTCATCATCTCTCCTACTTCTCCGACACCTCCGTTCCGTATCGGGGAAAAGAGCAACGATCCCCTGGCGATGTATCTTTCCGACATCTTCACGATTACTGCTAATTTAGTGGGGATTCCTGGCATTTCGGTTCCCTGTGGCACGACTCCGGAGGGATTGCCTGTGGGGATGCAAATCCTGGGCAAGCATTTTGATGAACCGCGCCTTTTGCATCTTGCCCATATTTTCGAGCAAGCCGGCGGCTTCACTCTCTAAAGGGCATTCAGCTATCAGCAGTCAGCCATCAGCGAAAATGAGGGGGCTTCTTCCATTCTGGAATTTCCACAAGCGACACTCTCCTGAAAATCCCCTCTGGGGAGGGGCAGAAGGCGTAGCCTTCGGGGTGGGTCCTATGGTTCGGGATAACCCACCCCTGCGCCCCTCCCGTGGAGGGGAATGATTTTCATCCTTGGTGGTGCCGCCGTGCGGCATGGATGACTCCTCTGAAATTCCCTCCTCGATTAGAAAGGAGGTAGGGGATGGGTGTCAAAGTGAGAATGTGGCAGGCGCGCTCCGCGCGGCGACCAGGGCGGGTTTACAGGAACAGGCGGCATGGGCAACTCCTATGAAACTGCTTCTGGCCTTCAGGCTATTCGGATTTGTTATTGGTATAGCCTTACAGCTTTCCCTTTTTCTTCTCATCAAGCGTTTTCGCAGGATCCAGAAGCTTGAGGTCCTCTTTCTCAGTCTCATCACCTGTCTTTTCATTTGGAATCTTTCCAACTTTCTTTATCACCTATTCAAAATCACTCAAGTTCGCTCGTTTTTGGCGCTGCTAAGTGCGGAGTCTCTGGCCTTTTCCGTTCTGGCGTTTCTCCCCTCCTTGTTGCTCCATACGCATCTTGTATTTCAGCAAAGGTATCTGGTGAAACCCCTATTCCAGCTGAATCAGTCATGGGAGTTAGCGCTTTATGCCCCCTTGGCACTCTTGCCCTGGGCCTTGGCAGACTTCCTAAAATCCCATGATCCTGCCAGATCGATTCTGACGGCTACCATGTTTGCGCGCCCTTTTGCCGGCTGGTTCGGTTTCTCCCTGCTCGCGTCGGTCTTTATCGAATGGAGGATGTTGCAACAAACCCAAAAGCCCGAGGAGCGAAATCTCTATCGAGTTCTAATCATTATTTTTCTGGCGGTGGCCGGACTGATATTCTATGTCTATTATCTTTCCGATTTTCATGTTCGCGTGGAGGCAGGCAGCCATTTTGAAGCTTTGCTCATGCTTTGGTCCATCATTCCCAGCGCCCTGCTGGGCTATTACATTTTTCGTCATAATTTCCTGGAGATCGCCATCCAGCGCAGCTTTGGCTACTCTTTCGCCGGAATGCTCCTGCTGCTGGTTTACCTGTTAAGCGTGCAGTGGCTGCGAGAATTTGTGGAGACAGCCTATAGTTTTCCCGGGCTGGTAGTGGAAGCGGGACTCATCCTCGCCCTGCTTGCCTTTTCCCAGCCCCTGAGACGCTGGATCGACTCCTCCGTGAATACCCTCTTCTCCATTGAGATCTCCAAATTTCAGAAGATGGCAGTACGTCTGGATGAGGTCTCTCGTTCTACGGTAGACATGGATCAACTCTTGAGGTTTGTTGAAGAATTACTGTCAAAAGAACTGGACTTGAAGAAAGTCGAGGTTGTTCTCTATCCCGAGCCCGGTCGAGACGGGCAACTCGAGCCAGGGGCTCTCGCGTTGGCCGAAAAGGGCGAGACGATTCTCTTGACTGAAGGCCCTCAAACCCTCGGGGAAATTCGAATTCAAGGGCAGTCCGATAAGCTTTCCACCGAGCAACAAGCGGGGTTGCGATTTCTGGTCACCCAGATTGTCGCAGCCATCAAAAATTGCAAGCTGGCTGAAGGAAAAGTCCGTTTGGAGCGAGAACTGGCTGAGCGTGACAAGATGGCAACCTTAGGGCAGCTGGCAGCCACGGTGGCTCATAACATCAAAAACCCTCTCAGTTCCATTAAAACCATAGTCCAGTTAATGCAGGAGGATGGTGAGGTTCATAGCAGATATGCTCGGGACCTTTCCTTGATTAAGAGTGAAATCGACCGTTTATCGCATAACGTGTCGCGGCTTCTCAATTTTTCAAAACCCACTGTATTGCTAACAACCAGGGTTGATCTGAACCAGGTGCTGGAAAACACCCTCCGGATTTTTAAGCCTGAAGCTGAACAAAGGGGAATTCGATTCGAGCTGGGATCGGCCTGCCAACCGCTGACCGTGCGCGGTAGCGAGGAAGTTCTTTCTGAGATACTTCAAAACCTCATTGTCAACGCCATCGAAGTCTCGGCCGCACAATCCCGGATTACCATAAGGACCCAGATGTTGGAGAACGCGTCAGGCAAGAAAGCCGTGGTGTGTGTCGAGGATGAAGGGCCAGGGATTGCTCCCGAGATCAGGCAACAGATTTTTAAGCCGTTCTTTACCACTAAACAGAAAGGGACCGGTCTCGGACTGGCCGTAGTACACCGGCGCGCGTTGGATCTGGGGGGAGAGATTGACTGTACCAGCCCGCTCTCGCAGAATGGGGGAACTCGTTTCGAGTTAAGTTTTCCGCTCATTGAATAGGATGTATATCTGAAAACGGCTAAGGCAGGAGGGCTATTCATGCCGCCTCGGCGGGGCCGACCAGCATGAAAATGATCGTCCGCGTCCTCGTGGTCGTCCTCGGTCTTTGAAGAGCCGATTACAAGGACGCGAGGATTTTGGGATTTTCCGAGGACATTATGCACAAAATACTAATCGTCGATGATGAAGAAGCCGCTCGCTACGGCATTCGTCGGGCGCTGGAAACCAGTGAAACGCAGATTCTCGAAGCAGCCAGCGCAGAAGCTGCTCGTGCTGCTATCAAAATGCAGCAGCCTCACCTCATGCTCACGGATATTAATATGCCGGGCGAAGATGGAGTCAGCCTGCTGAAAAGCCTTTCCGATAAACCCCTGAAGCCTTTAGTCATTATGATTACCGCTTACGGCACCGCCAAAGTGGCCGTGGAAGCTATGAAAGCCGGGGCTTACGATTACGTCACCAAGCCTTTTGAAATCGAGGAACTGAGGTTGGTGGTAAGGCGCGCCTTAGAGAAAGTCAGATTGGAGCAAGAAAACTGCGAGTTGAGAAAACAGATTCTGGTGGAGGGGCAATTTGGGCGCATGATTGGAAAGAGCCACGAGATGCAGCGCCTTTTCCAAGTTGCGGACCAGGTGGCCGGGACCGATGTGACCCTCCTGATCCAGGGAGAGAGCGGCACAGGTAAAGAACTGTTGGCCCGCGAAATTCATGATCGCAGTCCCAGGAAAAAAGCAGCTTTCGTTGCCGTCAATTGTGCAGCTCTGCCTGATACCCTGATTGAGAGTGAGCTTTTTGGGCATGAAAAAGGAGCCTTCACTGGCGCCACCGAGCAGCGCAAAGGAAAGTTTGAACAGGCGCACGGAGGGACCATCTTCTTGGATGAAATTGGTGATATGAACGCCCTCACTCAAGCCAAAGTGCTGCGGGTGTTGGAAGAAAAAAAAATTGAGCGCTTGGGCGGAAACACCACCATTCCGGTGGATGTTCGCATCCTCAGCGCCACCCACAAGAATCTCCCTTTCGAAGTGGAGAGAAGCCGATTTCGGCAAGATCTCCTCTATCGGCTCAAGGTTGTTACTTTAGAGATCCCTCCCTTGCGAAATCGGAAGGAAGACCTGCCATTATTGATTCAATCTTTTTTAAGCATGTTTGCAGCTCGCCACCGGAAAGAAAATCTGTTCTTCGCTGCTGAGGCAGTGAAGTGCCTGACCCATTGCCCATGGCCTGGCAACATCCGCGAATTGAGAAATGTCATCGAGGGATGTGTGGTGTTAAATCGATCAGGCACGATTGATGTTTCGGATTTGCCTCTGGAGGTCCGTGCTCCGAGGGACCCTCTTGTGTCCGGCGTTGAGAAAAAGACAGAATCGTCTGGGCTGTTGCAGATGCCATACAAAGAGGCTAAAAGGCAATTCGAGATCGATTACATCACCAACCGGCTCAAGGAGAACAACGGCAATGTCAGCCGTACGGCCGCCCAGATTGGCCTGCACCGCCAGAGCCTGCAGCAAAAGTTGCATGAGCTGGGGATTGAGCGTTAGGTGGTTTCAAGCAGAGGAGCGGCACCGCCCGGCCCAAGGCAGTCTCGGAAACAGCTAATGTCTCGCCAGTTCAGAATTTACCCCATAGGCGTCACCGAAAATAGTGCGCAG
>QHZP01000664.1 GCA_003224715.1 Acidobacteriota bacterium
GTTTGGACATTTTCGATTCGATGCAACTCAAGATATTTCTTGAGTTCTTGGGACTTGTTGGTCGCGCACTCGAAATAGATACTTCGTTTGGAATCCTCGAGCCTTCTCAACGAAGCGTCTCTTTCCCCGAAGGGGATTAATAATGCAGCCCAGAGTTGCGGCCCGGCCGAGTACCCTGGGACAGCCGGGAGTTGTAGCCGACGGAGCGAGGGTCTTCAGCGTCGATGGTGTTGTTCGATGCGTAATTTGGGTGATAAGCGTTCACAAGGCCGGGTGAGGGGGCAGTAAATCAACCTAACGTAAATGCAAATCTGATACACAACACCGAGCTTCCCACGCGCCGCCTTTGCCGCGCTGCTTACCACGCGCTATACAACCGGCCATCGGAAGCAGTAGCGCCGGAATTGCTGTGAAGGTCGGCAATACCCACCTCGGTTTGCTCAGGAAAGAGAGTAGTATCTTCCATCACGACTTGCCAATCGGCGGCATTGGTGATGGGATCTTTGGGGATCGATCTCAAGTACCCGGCAGTGACGAGATCATCCAGAGACTGCGGGGCTTTCAACTTGTCAGCGGTATATTGATCAATGAGGGTTCGCAGCGTGTGCAGGTCGCTTTGTAGAACTGCTTCCTTGGCGCGTAATATGGCGGAGTTAGCGATGGGGATAGCGATGCTTACCAGGATCGAAATGATGGTGAGAACAATCATCAGTTCGATCATCGTAAAACCGTGGGCTCTGCTCTCGGCTCCTTTCATAATTCGTACCTCTTTACCATTCGGCGTATTTGCTTCCATCTAGCGCCACTCCCCGGCTCTTGGTGTACACATCATAGACATTTTGTCCCCCATAACTGGTTGAATCGGGGCTGTCCTGGGACGAGCGCAAGCCCCACTCAGGCTTGCCTGTCATCGGATCGATGGGGATGCGGCGCAGAAAGCGCAACCGCTTGTCGATGGCGTTAAGCTGGTTGACGCCTTTAACCAGAGTTTCCAGATCCGGCGGATAACCCTCCGATCCGAACTTCACTTCGATAAAACCCCGGTCAGCAAAATCTTTGTAACGATCAATGGCCTCGCGCATTTCCCTCAAGTCTCGTCTTAGTTCCATCTCTTTGTCGCGCTTAATCGAAATCTTGGCCAGAGGTAAAGCTGCCAGTGACAGGATGCTGACGATAGCTACTGTGGCGATCAGCTCAACTAACGTTAAGCCCTGGCAATTGCGGATTGCCGATTGCGGATTGCCGATTGAGCACCCTTCACGTTTCATTTCACCGTCACCTGAGTACTGGAGAAACTGGCCGGCAGAGTCGTCTGATTGAGATCGCGGATGTTGGCCTGAGTGAAAGAAATAGCCGACGTCCCGGCAGCTAAAGTTTCGAAGGAAAGATTCAATAGCACGCCATTTCCACTCATTCCTGAACTTTCCGGCGGACGGGTTATAGAAACCACAGTTTGTCCCGCCTCGTTTTCAATCCGTGGGGCCAAAGCAATGATTTTCCCGTCACCACTCAAGAAACCTCCGTTCTGCACCTCCACCAATTTTAGCACTTTGGGATCAAAAGCGAGACTGAAGGAAAGTGCGTAAACATTCTGGGCATTCTCAATCATGGCCGACACTCCCACTCGGGAACCGACAGCTACTTCTGTACTCGAAGGCGTCAGTTTCACGGAAGCCAGACGAGGGGCATTCGCCGGTGTGGCCTGCGGTTGCGCCGGAGCGCCGAACGGACCCCCAGGTGTAGTTGCAGGCTGACCGGCGCCGGGTTGAGCCGCCTTGCCGGCCAGGGGATTATCCCCCGAAAGCTGAATAGGACGCCCTATGAACCTGGGACTGTTTCCGGCGCCCAGCAGAGCGATGGAGGCATAATCATCTTCTAAGTACTCCGGTAAACGAACGATGTGCGGAGTTATCACGATGATGATTTCAGCCTCGGTCCTGTTTTTTGTCTCAGTTGAGAATAGATATTTCAGCAGAGGAATCCTGCTTACGCCGGCAACACCGTTGACGCTGACACTGTCAGAATCTGTAATAATGCCGCCAATGACACTGGATTCGCCTTCCTTCAGGCGGATGTCATGTTCTATCTCCCTGTTGGTTAGAACCGGATAACGAATCCCGCTGAAGTTTTCAAAGCCTGCAATCGCATTAACTGCTACCTTGATCGTCATTGAGATATCTCGATTGAGTAGTACGCGCGGGGTCATATCGAGGTTTACGCCAACATCGATGGTGGTAAAGTTCACGACCGGCGTGCCTCCGATATTCCCTGCGAAGGTAGGCTGAAAACTACCTTGCGCCACTGGCTGCTTTGTTCCAATGCGTAATTTAGCGGGCTTTCCATCCGCGGCCCTTAAACTCGGATTTTGCAAGACCTTTGCCTTGGTTCGCTTGTAGACAGCATCCAAGGTGCTGGAAGGAATAGTTATACTGAAATTGCCGCTCCCGATTTTGGGCAAATTCTTAATGGTAACGTTGTTGACCGGGGTCGTGGTCGTGGAGGTCGTCCCGCCAGTGCCCGTGGTCGTAGTCGTTGTCCCAGTAGAAAAGGCGGCCGACGTCGATGAGGGAGGCTGAAGACCCAAAGTACGATCAAAACTTCGGTCCACTTCGATGACTGCTACCTCGATTAACACCTCGGGCTTGGCCTTATCGATGGACTGCAAAACTTTTTCCGCCATGGCAATTTTGTCTGGTGTGTCTCGCACGTAGCATGGTAATGGTTTCAGCCAGGTCGGTGGCGGCCAGTGAGTTTCCCAGATAGAAAGTTTTGATAATCTGCTCTTCGTAAAGTTGTCGGGTCTGCTGGTTATCAGTGGCCACCAGAATCGTATTCTTGTTGACGGCCGTCCAGTAGGTTTTGGTTTGTAACGCCAGGAGATCGAGCGCCTCAATAATGGTAACGCTATTGAGCTCCAAAGGAGTTTGCGTTTGAAGCTTTTGACCCAGGTCGCTGTCAAAAATGACATTGATTCCTCCCAGCTTGCCAATGGTTTCATAGGCTGTTTTTAGGTCCTTGGTGAGTTTGAGATTGATAGACGTCGTGAGCGTTGGGTTCAAAATTTCCCTGGTTCCGTTGACTTTGTTTTTCTCGACGATCTCACCGAGTTTCTTCTTCTCCGCCTCCTGCACTTTCTGCCGGTCTTGAATCATCTTTTGTACCGACCTTACTTCCTGAGCAGCCAGCGAGTTGGAAGGGTCTATGGCGGAGGCTCTTTGAAATTCGGCCAGGGATTCTTCTAAGTTGCCCGCCTCGCGGAGTCTGCGTCCCTGATCAAAATGAGCAATGGCGGCCTCGAAGCGGGCGCGCTCATAATAAAGTCGATACTCGTGGTTGCGGGGGTCGTTTTTGAGAGCCTGTTCGAAGCTTTGCAGAGCTTCGTCATAGTTCTTTAGTGTTTCAAGCTTCTTTCCTCGCTTGAAGGCGCTCGAACCAGCACAAGAACACAGAAATAGCAGCATTGACAAGAATATTAGATAACTTGGAAAAGCATTTTTCCTCTTACTGAAATCCATTGGTCTCATCCCAGTCCGGTGGAAAGGGCTTTCAACAACGGAAATTATAGAAAGGCCTTAACCTACAACCTTATATTTCGCCCAGTTTGAATAAACGTTGGGTCGAGTGTAACACAAAAATAACCCTATTGCGCTTTTAATTGCGATACTCCCCACTAAAATAGGGTTTGATTAGTTCAGACTCTCAAACAGCTACAAATTCAAGTTTCCCATCAGCTCCTGCACCTGCTCGGCTGCATGGTAGGAGCTACGCACCAAAGGGCCAGATTCGACGTGGGGGATCCCCTTGGTTTCACCGATACGCTTTAATTCCTTGAATTCGTCTGGATGATAATGTTTGAGAAGGGGTAAGTGTTTTAAAGAAGGTCGCAGATATTGACCAATCGTCAAAATGTCAACTCTGGCGGTCAAGACATCGTCCATGCCCTGGTAAATTTCTTCGATCTCTTCTCCAAGGCCAAGCATAAATCCCACTTTAGTTTTAATATGGGGTGCTCTGTCTTTCACGTATCTAAGCAGATTTAACGAATGCTCATAGGAGGATTTGGGCTTGACTCTCGGATACAGGCGGGGAACAGTATCCAGGTTGTGGGCCAAGACGTCCGGATTCGCTGCCATTACCGTTCGCAGATTCTCAATCGAGCCTTTAAAGTCAGGAATCAAGACTTCCACATGAGTTCCCGGATTCAATTCCCGGATTTTGAGGATGGTTTGCGCGAAGACGTAGGAACCTTCGTCTTCAAGGTCATCTCTGTCTACTGAGGTCACTACAGCATAGCGGAGTTTGAGCGCTTGAACAGCTCGTGCGACGCGCCAGGGTTCGTCCAGGTCGTAACC
>QHZP01000665.1 GCA_003224715.1 Acidobacteriota bacterium
AAGGCCTCGTAGTGATGGACCGTTTGGAAGCCTTAAAGAATCTTCTCCGCCAAAATCCTGCGGACAGCTTCGCCCGTTATGGCCTGGCCATGGAGTATTCTAGAGCAGGGAACCTGGAGGAGGCGCTGGCTGAATTTCAACATCTACTCTCGCTGGATCCGGATTATGCCGCCGCTTATTTTCACGCTGGCCAGACTCTTGAAAAGCTGGGCCGTAAGGACGAAGCTCGAAAAATGTATCGAAGGGGAATCGAGATTACTACTCGGCTGGGTAATTCTCATGCACGCGATGAGTTGCAGGCCGCCTTGGATTTCCTGGAGTAGCGGGTTAGTGTCGCTTGATAAAATCTTTCGAAGTAACGGCCTGCTGATTAGTACTGCGCGTGAGCAAGCGGCGGAATACTTCTGCAGTAGCTTTTTTGGTGAGAGCGTTAGACCTGATAAATCTGTATGAGATTACCGCACGTATTATCAAATACGGCCTGGGTTACCGGTCCCATTTTTGTTGGGACCTGCTTAAACTTGACACCCAGCTTTTCATTCTTTCATAGTCCTTTTGAACATCATCAACTTGAAATGCCGTTAAGGGTATCCCTTGCTCAAAGAGAGCGTTTTGGAATGTCTTGGTCGCTGAGTTTTCGTTTGGCTCAAGAGCTAACTCAGTCCCGCCTGGATCTTCAGACGAGACAACGGTTAACCATTTGAATTCTCCGACGGGGAAGTCTTGTTTCTTAACAAAGCCCAAGACCTGCGTGTAAAATTTAAGGGCCTTGTCTTGGTTGTCTATCATGACACTGTTAAGCCCGAATTCCGAAGCTGTGGGCACGAAAAACATGTCAGGCCCTGGGGATGAGCCACAGTCACTTGCGCTTTGGGCACTCTCTCCCTCGAGGAGAGGGAACAAGAAAATTAGATTGACTCTCCCCTCGCCCTTTGGGAGAGGCATGGGAGCTTTGAGAAAGCTCCCTGGGTGAGGGATTGAAGCCAATGCGAGAATATATCTCCATTCAATTTCGTATTTCAGGTTAAGTTTAATTTTCATAATAATTCTTTTATACGGCGCCCTACAAAAATCAAGACCTATTTTGACATCAAGCGCGGCTCTCTGTTTTTTTTCGTCTTGGTGTCGTCAGGGCAAATTTCCAACGGTTCCATTTATACACGGTGACATGAGTTCCAAAAAAAAAATTCCCTTCCTTGGCTAAGGGTTAGATCAGGAGGGTGAAGGCCCAAGAAACCTTCACCTGGTGCAGCCAACGCGCGGCGGGACACACCACCCAGCCATGGCCTGCGGCCATGCCGTCCTCTCCTCAGCCGCGGCGTGGAGTATTGGTCGCTCTAACTAAAAAGGGAGCAACCATGGCGGGATGGACAGATGCCAAAGTAGAGGAAGAGATTTTCAGAGAGTACCTTGAAGGAATGAATGATGCAGAGCTGTCACGAGTGGCCCGGCATTATGTTTTTCTCTGCCAAACGTCGCTTGGCGGACCTTGGAAAATTGATGTGTGGAAACGCGATTTCATTCATCAGGAGTGTAGCCGCCGCCAGAAACCGAAGCTTTATCAGCAGCCCGAGGAATTCATTTTGAACTCTTTAATTCCCTCACGGTAAGCGAATGCCAAAGCAAGAAACGGGCTCTCTCCCACAAACCTCATGGGATACGGTTGGGTATCAGGGCAAGAGATGAGTGGCAAAGCAGAATGAAGACACGACGGAAGCAAGGGAAGCTGTCTCCAGAAATAATGAGAAATTTAGCGGAGCTGGAGTTTCACTGGCGCAAGCGCTAGAGAAACCAATTTGACCTCAATTTGGTGGAAAACGGGATGGCAAGCCGATAGCAGAAGCCGCCATCCCACATAAGAAAGGAGAACTACGAATTTTGGATCGGCGGAATTCTGAAATTGGATTATCTTTAATTGCGATTGGTCTTAATGGTACTTTGGGTGTACATCTGTGCACGCGCTAACGGCAATGAAGTGTCCGCGCGTCATCCCTGCGCCGACTATGGCATGAGCTCCCTCCTCGAAGAAGATGTAAATGTCATTAGGAGATTATTTAATCGGTTGGATAACGAGCTGCGTTTTCCCGGAGAAACCGATCCAACAATGGAATCGGTATTCAAACGCACTGAATCCAAGACCACCAGTTAATTACAAGTGAGTTTTGATGGTTTTGTGTTGGAGGGATTTTGCTCTAGGAAAGTGGGGAGATGGCGAGGGTCAACATCGTTGTGCCGCACTTGCTGCCACAGGACGAAGCTCTGAGGCGGATTCGCGGGGAGATTGAGAATTTGAAGGGACAGCACGACAACAAGCTAACCGGCCTTCGGGACAACTGGGACAACTACACGTATGTGTTCGAGGGATCGGCCATGGGATTTGCTGTATCGGGCGTGATGATGGTGAAGCTGCTCCAAGTTGAGATCGATGCGGATTTGCCGTGGCTGGCGATGCTCTTCAAAGGCCGCATTGAGGCGGAGATTCGGGAGTGGTTGAGTAGGTTGCTTTCGTAATGCATCAAGACAGTCGGATCGGGCCGCCCATGCAGCGAGAGGTAGTTGATGGCTTGGCGTTTGAGGGTTGTCTCAAATGTTGAGCGAAAGGCGGTTTACTGCCTTTCGTTTGAGGGCTTCGTCGGGGTTGAGAAAACACTTTCATTGGGGATCAACTGAAGGTGGCTGGCTGGGCGCAACCACAATGATTTC
>QHZP01000095.1:0-5255 GCA_003224715.1 Acidobacteriota bacterium
TTCTCTTTGCGTTCGATGTAGGTGATGCCCGTTCCAACTTAGGGATTAACAATCTGGGTTCGACCGAGGCCAATGTGGAGATCGACCTCATAGATAAGGACGGGAAGCTTCTGAAGACAGCTTCAACCAAAGTCCCCAGCCGGGCACTAAAGCATATTACTAAAATCAGTCAGTTTCTTTACGGCACTAGTTCGCCAACCAATACGCGCGGCTTCATCAAGTTAGTGTCGGATCAACCGATCTCCAGCTTTCTCTCCCTTATTACATACAGCACCAATGATGCGAGTGTTGTGCTCGGTCACTCCACTGGATTTCCGAAACTGGTGGTTAATGCCGCCACGAACATAGCTCCTTACCGCTCGCAGCTTATGTTGCTGAATCTAGGATCAACTTCGGCCTCTGTAACCATTACCGCTTATGACAATGCAGCCGGCACGGTACTCGCTACCAAAACAGGGATCTCGATTCCGGTAAGTGGCTTCTATTTCAGTGAAGACATCATGACTGATCTGGGGCTGGCTGGAAAGTTTGGGCCCCTTCAAATAGAGTCTCCCAATTTACAGTCTTTAATCGGAGCCACCCTCTTGAGCAACGCTAACCACACCAATGGCTTGTTCGAAGCCGTTCCCATTCAGTAGTTAGTGGATCTTCGATTTCATTGTGAAAGATTCTGGCGCCATGGGAGTCTTGACACATGGTTTATGATATGGGCATTGAATACTTCCCTAACCGACAAAACCAGAGGGAAAATCAAGATTTGATGATAAAGGAGTTTAAGCCTTAATGAACAGAAAACTACTCTTCTTATGGATGATCCTGATATTGCTGATGTTTAAGAATTCCTTCGCTCAGAACACCCATGCGCTGAAGTTTGGGTCACTCAATGTATTTAGAGTCATCGTTGAGTGTACTGAAGGAAAACAGGCCAATGAGGACTATCAGAAAAAATTTGAAGCAAAGAGAGATGAACTGGGCCGGAAGCAGAAAGCAATTCAGGATTTGCAGCAACAGCTGCAAACCCAGTCTAACTCTCTGAATGATGAAACCAGAGTCGCTTTGAGCAAGAGCATTGAAACCAAGACGACGGACCTGAAAAGATCTCAGGAAGATGCGGAAAAGGAATTCAGCAGTTTACGCAATGAAATATTTAACCGCGTGGGAGCCAAGCTGGTACCCGTGGTCCAACAATATGCCAAGGAATACAACTTCACTGTTATTTTAGACACTTCTAACCAGGCGAGTCAGGTTGTTTACACCGACCCGGCTATCGAAATTACCGACGACATCATCAAACGCTTCGACGCTTCCCAGATTTCTTCCAAACCTCCTGTTCTTGTGGCTCCGAAAACGGCAGCCGATCCTCCACTTCCAAAGGATTCGGCCGCACCAGCTAAGAAGACAAATTAATCCCGATACGCGCTAGATTCGATGAGTCGTTTGTGAGGACCATTCCTTTTTTTCTTCCTCCGCCCCTGGATTTACCTAAATGGATTGAAAACTGATTGCTTCACGATAAGGTCAGCTTATGCTTATGGATGTGAATGAAATTCAAAGGATTATCCCCCATCGCTATCCTTTCCTCCTGGTTGATGCAATTATGGAGTTAGAGCCCGCCAAAAGGATCGTGGGCCTCAAGAATGTTTCGGCGAATGAGCCATTCTTTGCGGGGCATTTCCCGGGATCGCCCGTGATGCCTGGCGTGTTGATTGTTGAGGCCATGGCGCAAGTGGCAGCAGTCATGGTGTTGCGAGAAGTGCCTCACCGGGAAAAGAAGCTCGTCTATTTTATGGGAATTGACCAGGCAAGATTTCGCCAGCCCGTTGTCCCCGGTGATCAATTGAAAATTGTCGTCGAAGTCATAAAAATGCGGCCGCGATACGGCAAGCTCAGAGGCGAGGCTTTCGTGAGAGATAAACTGGTAGCCGAAGCAGAAATTCTATCTTCCATCGTTGACCGGAGTGAATAAGTGAACATTGATGCGACGGCCGTGGTCAGTCCTGAGGCTTTTCTGGGAGAAGGTGTTAGCGTGGGTGCCTACTCGATAATTGGAGACCGAGTTGTGTTGGGCAAGGGAAGTCGAGTCGCGTCCCATGTTGTAATTCAAGGCCCCACTCAAATCGGAATGAACTGTCAATTCTATCCCTATTCCTCCATTGGTCTCCCGCCGCAGGATCTAAAACATAAAGGAGAGAATACCGAGTTGGTTATTGGCGATCACAATGTTTTTCGGGAGTATGTTACGGTGAATCGTGGCACCGTTCAAGGTGGTGGTCGCACCATAATTGGCAATCATAATTATTTCATGGCTTACAGCCATGTGGCCCACGACTGTGTCCTGGGTGATCATATTATTATGGCCAATGCAGCGACTCTGGCTGGCCATGTCATCATTGAAGACCATGCCACCATAGGCGCTTTTTCGGGAGTGCATCAATTCTGTAAGGTGGGAGTTCATGGTTTTGTCGGAGGGTACTCTGTCATTACCAAAGATGTTCTTCCCTACTCCAAGACCGTCAGTGCGCGGGATGCCAAGAATTATGGCGTAAATACGGTCGGGCTACAACGCAAAGGGTTTCCTCCCGAGTCCATTCATGCCATCCGTACAGCCTATCGAATTATTCTTCAATCCAAGCTGAATACCTCTCAGGCCCTGGCTGCCCTTAGGAAAAAATACTCAGACCAACCCGAGATCCAGGTCATAATCAATTTTATTGAGAAGAGCGAGAGAGGAATTATCAAGTAAGGGAGCACGGTATCCTCCCAACAACCTTTCATGAGCCGATATGGATTGATAGCCGGCAACGGCCATTTCCCCTTTCTGATCCTGGAGAGTGCACGCAGTCTTGGAATCGAAATGGTAGTGGTTGCTATCAAGGAAGAAGCGTCCGCGGACATTGAGTCCTTGGTGAAGAGGACTTATTGGGTTAGCCTGGGACAACTGGGAAGGTTGGTCGAGACTCTTAAGAAGGAGGGAATAACCCAGGTCATTATGGCTGGCCAGGTAAAGCACAAACAGATCTTTAGTGACATCGTGCCCGATCTAAAATTGCTCAAGCTATTAACCAGCCTCAAAACCAAAAATACGGATGCTTTAATCGGAGGCGTCGCCAGAGTACTGGAAGACGAAGGCATTACCCTGTTGGATTCCACAACTTTTTTGAAACCCTTGCTTCCTGAACCTGGAGTGTTGACAAGGCGGGCGCCCAATGAGACGGAGAGTAAAGACATCACTTATGGTCGCAGGATCGCCCGTGAAATAGCCAGAATGGATCTAGGTCAAACTCTGGTGGTAAGGGACCAAGCCTGTGTTGCCATCGAAGCTATGGAAGGGACCAATGAGGTGATTCGCCGAGCAGCCCTCCTAACCGGGAACAAGCGCACGACAGTCATTAAGGTGAGCAAGCCTAACCAGGATATGCGGTTCGATGTGCCCGTGGTTGGGTTGCCAACCTTAGAACTCATGGCTGAAGTGAATGCCTCTGCTTTGTCTATCGATGCCTACAAAACGCTTCTGCTTGATCGCGGAGAGTTGATCTCCTTGGCGAACCAGCGAGAAATTAGCATTATAGCCTTCTCTCCAGATGAATAAGATAAAAGTGGCTGTTGTGGGTGTTGGGTACCTGGGCCGGCAGCACGTTCGAATCTATTCACAGCTTAACACGGTTGAATTAGTCGGTGTCGTGGATAAGAATCCGGCGATTGCTGAGTCGGTCGCCAGAGAATTTCACACGGTATCTTATTTGAACTACGAAGAAATCTTAGGGAAGGCTTCAGTCATAAGCCTGGCCGTACCAACGACTGAACACTCTCGCATCGGATGCCACCTCATAAGCCAGGGGGTTGATGTGCTGGTCGAAAAACCCATCGCCTCCTCGGTGGCCGAAGCCGAAGCCTTAATTCGGTCGTCGCATGACCACCAACGAGTGCTTCAGGTGGGACATTTGGAGCGATTTAATCCGGCCGTGATTGAAGCTCGCAAGATGCTAAATAACCCGCTCTTTTTTGAGGTGCATCGCTTGGGAGTCTTCACTTCGCGTAGCTTAGACATCGATGTGGTGTTGGATTTGATGATTCATGACCTGGATATCGTTCTGGACTTTGTGCGCAGTCCGGTGAAGACCGTGAGTGCCGTCGGGTTACCCATTTTGAGTTCGAAACTGGATATAGCCAATGCTAGAATTGAATTTGCCAACGGTTGCGTGGCCAATCTAACCGCCAGCCGGGTCAGCTCTGAGAAGGTGCGTAAGCTTCGCTTCTTCCAGCCCAGTGAATACTTGTCAATAGACTATTCCCGGCAAGATATCCTCGTGATGAGTGTGAAATCGATTAAGCAGGGAGAAATGCCCGCCATCGTGCCAAGAAAGATCGATCCTCCCAAAGTTGAACCTTTGAGAGCCGAGATCGAATCTTTCTTGAAATCGGTAGAAAGCCGGCGTCAGCCCGAAGTAACAGCAGAAGAGAGCAAACTCGCTCTGGAATTGGGCCAGCGGGTCGTTGAGAAAATTCGGGAACATGCCCAGATACTTCACTTGCCGGTATCTTGGCCGCGTTCTCAACAGGCCTGATTTTTATGGATGACGACCTTCACTTTCTCCTGTCGGAGTACGCCGCTGAGAGGACGACCCAAAGAAAACGCGAAGCTTTCTTGATGTCGGTGATTATTCACCTCATCTTCGTCATCCTCGTTCTTGTGGGTCCTAAATTATTTCCGAACGGCTTATGGAAAAATTCTCCACCCCGTGAGGTGAACCGTGTTGACGCCTCCCAAAACCTGGGCTTCTTAGCCCTTCCCAAGGATTATCAAAAGCTTTTTCAACGTCCTAAAACCCCCGTCCTCTCTGATAAAGATCGAATTGCCCAAGGGAAAGCCCCACTGAGGGATCCTCGAGGGATTCGTGCTCCTTACTCTAAAGGAGATACTAAGATGCCTGAGCAGTCATCCCCCCGAGGGACTTCACAAGCTGCCGCTCCTCCCTCGAGCCCTTCGCCGTCAGATCCTTCTCAACAGGACTCCCAGCCACAACAGGGCGGTCGCAAGGAAGAAAACAATCAGTCGGCCAAATTACCGGTTTCCGCTTCCTCCGATCCAGGAGCTGGCGAAACGAAGACGGATCTTCGCGATCTTTTTGCTGGCCTGCAAACTCCGGGATCATCCATCCAGAGTTCGTTGGAAAAGGCCAGACAGAGCGGAAATCTCGGTTACGGTGGGTCTGGCAGTGGAGATTCATTGCATCATTTTGACAACCGCCAGCCCA
>QHZP01000095.1:5320-19151 GCA_003224715.1 Acidobacteriota bacterium
CTTATTTACTTTCGGGTCAAAGATAACTGGCATTCGGTAATCCCGGAATTGATTCGCAGCGGAGCCAAGGCGAAGGTAGTCATTATTTTTGATATTATGAATAATGGCCGAATTGAGAATCTGCAGATCGTCAGAAGTTCTGGTCTGTCTCCCTACGACCGAGCTGCCGTTTCCTCCCTCAAATTGTCGGAACCTTTTCCCAACTTTCCACCCTCTTTCTCTGGGGATCGCATTACCTTGCAGTTTTCCTATTTCTATAACATCAGACTCTAATTTTGATAAGATGAAAATCTCGCGAGTTCAGCAGCTCGGGCTTTGTATTCTGGCCACCCTGCTGTTGAGTTATTTAGTTTTGAGGTACTACTTCTTGGCTCGATGAATGCACCTCTTATCGTGATTCTTGGACCGACCGCTAGTGGAAAGTCAAGCTTGGCGATTCATCTGGCGCGAGATTTCAACGGAGAAATTGTAAACTGTGATTCAGTTCAGGTTTACAAATATCTGGATATTGGCACCTCGAAGCTGACCCAGCATGAGCAAGCGGGCATTCCTCACCACTTGATGGATATGTTGGAACCCGACCAATTGTTTACCGCGGGTGATTACTTTCGCCTGGGACGGAAGGTGCTAGTCGAAATCCGGCGAAGAGGCCATTTACCCTTGGTTGTCGGAGGGACGGGTCTTTACCTTCGAGCCTTATTGGATGGATTGTTCGAGGGGCCCAAGAGGTGTGAGAGACTGAGGAAGAGACTCAGTAATATGGCTGAGCGAAAAGGCAACCGTCATCTCCATCGGCTTTTGAAAAGAGTAGATGCCATCTCGGCTCAAATGATTGCCAGTAATGACCATCGAAAAATCGTGCGGGCGCTTGAGGTTTTCTTCCTAACGTCCAAGCCGCTCTCGTGGCACTTTCGATCAGGCAGGGATCCCTTGCGGGGGTTTGAAATTCTTAAGATCGGGCTCAATCCGGCCCGTCAGTTCCTCTACGAATTGATTGATCGCCGCGGGGATAAGATGTTTGCTGACGGGTTAGTCGACGAGGTGAAGCGGCTCTTATCTCGGGGTTTCTCGCCTGATTTAAAACCGCTCCAATCCCTAGGTTACTTTCGAGTAGTGCAGTTCTTGCGAGGTCAGATTAATTTAGCTGAAGCCTTGGCTCTCACAAAGCGCGATACTAGACATTATGCAAAACGGCAACTCACCTGGTTTCGAAGGGAGAACGGGGTTGCCTGGTTTGATTCCGTGGGCAACGATCCTTTGTTACAATCCCATGTGGGGAGCAAAGTGACGCATTTCTTGAAACAGGCACACATTGAGGTTCTCGAAGCACCTTACCGGGAGAATTTGATTTGATGAATAACCAGGAGGAGACAAGATCTATGGAAAAACCAGCCCAAAATATCCAAGATGTTTTTCTTAATAATGCTCGCAGAGACAAAACCATAACGACCATTTATTTGCTCAGTGGAGTCAAATTGACAGGCAGAATCAAGAGCTTCGACAAATATTCGGTGATCTTGGAATCCAACAATCAAGAGCAGCTAATTTTCAAACATGCCATTTCGACAGTGGCTGCAGGGAAGTCCTTCTCCGCTGCCGCGAACACGGCAGCCACCCCTCAGGACCCCCAGAGTTAACGATGACTCACACGAATTCAAAAAAGGAAAGAGTCATTCTCGTCGGTTGTTCCTTGAAGCCCTCTCGCAAAGGCCCTCACCCTGATCTTGAATCGTTTAGCCCGGAAGATTCTCTTGAGGAGCTAGCTTTTCTGGCAGTCTCTGCCGGTGGAGAAGTAGTGGGGCGCCTGTTTCAAGAACGCGGTCAATTCGATCCCGCCTACCTCATTGGCCGGGGAAAACTAGAGAAGTTACAAGAAGCCCAAAGGGAACGCGAGGCGGAGGTGGTGGTTTTTGACGAGAACCTTTCACCAGCCCAGCAGAGAAATGTAGAAAGGGAAGTCGAATGCAAAGTCATCGATAGAACGCAATTGATATTGGATATTTTCGCCCGCCGGGCCAGAACACGCGAGGGGAAACTTCAGGTTGAATTGGCCCAACTCAATTATCTTTTACCCCGATTGGCAGGACGAGGAGTCGAACTTTCTCGATTGGGGGCAGGCATCGGCACTCGAGGACCCGGTGAAACAAAGCTCGAAACGGACCAGCGGAAAATTCATAAACGGATTCACAAAATTCGGGAAGAATTGGAGCGCGTTCGGGCACACCGCCATTTGCACAGAACCTTCCGCACTTCCGTTCCTGTTCCCATCATTTCACTGGTGGGCTACACGAATGCCGGCAAGTCGACGCTTTTTAATGCGCTGACCCATGGAGAAACTTACGCCTCAAATCAGTTGTTTGCCACGCTCGATCCTCTCTTACGGAAGGTCAAATTGCCTTCCAACAGAGAGGTGATCTTGTCGGACACAGTGGGATTCATCAATAAGCTGCCGCCAACTTTGGTCTCTGCCTTTAGAGCCACCCTTGAAGAAATTGGCGAAGCCGACCTGCTTCTGCATGTGATCGACGTCTCCAGTCCTCATTACAAGCAGCAACGCCATTCGGTTCTCAACGTATTGGAGGAACTCCAATTTTCCGCAAAAACCATTATCGAGGTTTATAACAAAATTGACTTAGTGGGCGGAAGTTTCAAATTCCTTTCCGGAGACCACTTGGTCTATACTTCCGCTGTCAAAAAGACAGGTATTCCAACTTTGCTTGAAAGAATTGATGAACTTTTGTCCGCCGATCCGCTGGTTAAAGCGAAGCTAGTTTTGAATCAGAAGAACGGCGCCATTCTTTCCGAGTTATATGCAAAGGGTAAGTTGATCCGAAGATCTTATGCTGAGGATAGAATTTATCTTGAAGTTGAAGCCCCTCGCTCCGTCATCAGTAAGCTCAAGAAGTATTGTGTTGAACCGCGACCTTCCCGTTCTGAGGTTCCGTTCAGATAGCTAATTTGCAGGTTCTGGACCGTTAGTCTCGAGTCCCGCCCAATTTGGTCGGCAATTCTGTGACCAATTCTATTTCACAATATCTGTGGAAAAAACTGTGAAAAACTTCTCCAGGGCCCACTCAAAGGCACATCCAGATGGACCTTTAGCCGATTGCCCTATAATATGTTCAAATCGCTAAGCATTTGTGGAATAAAGACTTATCTTGATCTTGTTAAATACAAAAGATTTAAGGAGCGGAAGTAAATTTTGGCCTTAGAAAATAGGAGTTTTCAACAGATTGGAACCAAGCTTGTGTGGGGAAGAAGGTCCAAGTCAGAGGTTTTCCTTCAACCAATCATTTGACTCTTTATACGACTTGAACTTTTTCTCTTCGTTTTTGAACTGACATGAATGACGATTCTTTAAATCGAAGTTGGAAGAGGTAGAAAATTGGGCGTGCAGCATTTCATGGAAGAGGACATAGGAGACGACAAACTCCGGAATTCGATTATCATCAAAAATCCGGCTGATCGTTATTGAGCTGTGCGATGGGTCAAAGTGCCCCAATATTCGGCGACTCTTTCTTAAACTCCAACCTAGGCCAATATTACCCAGCCGGCCCTCGAAGTATTCAGCGTTCAATCTGTCGAACAAACTGGTCAAGTTGTACTCGTGCCCTTTGGGGTCACAGAGCAGTTTGCGGCCACGTTGGCCGCGAGTCAAGAGCGACTTCTCTTTCATGTCCACGGAATTAACAAAAGCTCGGTAGGTGTGGGTAATTCTGGCGGGAATTCTTCGGCGAAACAATTTGGAAAGGAGGATTATCGCCAGCGCTTTGATAATTTCTGAGGGAGCTTCTCTGAAGAGATCACTGACGCGAGCGTACAATCCCCCATTTCTAAAGCGAATGGTATGGTTGATTCCCACAAAGGGATAAAACTCGACGTGCATAAACGGGCTTGAACGAGTAATTCTTAATTCTCGATAGGACTCGATGAAAATGTGCCGAATCCGCTCGATAGTTAAAGCTCGTTTGTCTTCAAATAGAGAGAGTTGATGCATCAGATCACTGTCGCCGGGATTTCCCTTTTTTGGATTCCTTCAGCTCTTTGATTTCCTCGTTGGCCTTTTGAATGCACGCGCCGACATCGGCCGATAGTTCCTGTAAGGCCTCGGAAACTTCACTCGCAATGCCTTTTTCAGACCTATCTAATTTGCTTGAAATTTCCGCTACCCACCGGCGATGTTCTTCGAGAGACTGGTCGAGGTTTTTGAGAGATTTCAGGTAGGCCTTGGGTTCGGTCTTAAAGCGCGAAAAATTTTCCACATTCGAACTGATTTCTTCCAAGCATTGGAGGTATTCACCCATCAAATCAGCAAAGGACTTATTGGAAGGCTTGTCTGAAGTTTTGTTTAACGGAGCCTGTGAAATGGGTTTTTTCCCGTGGGCCGGTGTGTTTTTGTCTCTTTCAGAGTTAGGCTTATTTCCCTTTTCTTTCAACGGATCGGGCGACTTTAAGGCTTTGGCTCTCTCCAAACGTTCTTTCAGAAATTCATCCAGTAATTTTATGCGTTCCGCAGGTTCTTGGGCTTCGCGGAGTTGCTCGATTTCTTCGTCGGTGAGGTAGTCTTTCTTTTGGCTTGGGAAAACGTGGAAAGCTGAAAGAAAAAGAAACGCCGCCAGAATCCCAGTAAGAATTGTGACAAGGATTTTGAGGTCCCTTGGCTTCGAAGCCGTTGTCTCATGCCTCTTCCCTTGGTGCAGGCAACCGCCAGCAACAGGATCGTTGCCCTTCGAAGTAGCTTCACCTGGCTGTTTGTGGCTCACTGAGACTCTCTCTTCAGATTGTCGCTTTTGTCTTTCCCGCGGCGGACGTTTTCCGGACCGAAAATGGCCTGAAACATGTCCTCTTTGGCTAACTCTGCGCTTGTGATGGCCTGGCTTATCTTTTCCTGTTGATCCACCGGATAACTGAGCTTCCAATCCGTCAGCTTTCTTAGTTGCTTTCGCAAGGAAATCTCAAGTTCCTTGAATCCTGCCGGATTTTTCTGAGCGTTTCGATGGGAGGATTTCAGCACTTCATCAGCCTGATGGATGACGTCGCTGTAACGGATCAAGAATTTGTCGGCTTCACCTAGATTTCCTTTTTTGACAAAATGGCCTACTTCTTCGAGATTGATTTCTGACATTTTGATTAATATCTTGACCCTGCTAACGGGACTGGCTTCATGCAGCAGTTTTTCCTGTTGCCTTTCATAGTCCCTGGTTGCCTTGTCTTCGCTCAAGTACACAGTGGAGGCAAAGAGGCATATGTAAGTAAAGTGGATGCATGAAAGCGGGAACGATGGCATATCTAATCAACGCACAGATTAGCGCCTTTTGATTTTTTTTTCCAATACCTTCATACGTTCCTTGGCCTGAAATCCCTGCTTATCTGTTTTTCCTTGATCGAGCTCAAGAAACTTTTGATAGTTCGACCAGGCATTCTCATAATCGTTTAGCTTATCGAAGGCAATTCCTAAATAAAAGTAGGTTCCTGCGGTTTCTGGTCGAAAATTCTTAAATTGATTCAGTGACCCGATAGCTTCCGGATACTTTTCTTGCAGCAAGAATACCGAAGCGAGATTGCTGTAACACTCAACGTAATCGGGCTTGAGTTGTAACGCCTTCAGAAATTCTTGTTTGGCCAACGCAAGTTCATGCTGGTGTAAGTAAAGGGATCCAAGATTGAAGTGAACCTTTGGATCCTGGGACGATTTGGCAACATCCCTTAGAAGGAGGACGGCGACTTCGGTTCGACCGAGTTCATGATAGAGTTGAGCCAGGTCGAGCGAGAGTTTTTGCCGCCGGCCTGGGTCAGCCTGATACTTAAGGGCAAGATCGAAAGACTTAATAGCCGCTTCATAGTCTTTCTGCTCAACCAGGATTCTCCCCATCAACTCAGCCATTTCCGGGTCGTTGGACTTGTTGGCAGACCGGAGCAGCTCTAAAGCCTTTTTGGATTGTCCTGTCTCGTAATAGAGCTGGGCCAGGTCCAAGTCCACACTCGCAGCGTCACCCTGGTATTGTCGAGCTGTTAATAAATGCTTCTCGGCTTCTGCCCAAGCTTTTTTCTTTAAATAGAGTGATCCTAGAGAAGTGTGAATCTCACACTTATCGGGATCTTCTCTTGCCAGCTCCAAAGCCACAAGATAGTTAGCCTCGGCTTCGCCAAGCTTCTCCAGTAGCTCCTGGGCTTTTCCCGTGTAGTAATTGGTTCGAAAATCCCTGGGGTTGATACTTTGTGCTTTCTTGAAATGGAGCAGTGCTTCAGAAACGCTTTGTTGATGCAGTAGAACAATTCCAAGGTTAACCTCGGCTTCCCAGAGGCCTGGGTTTATCTGCAGAGCGGCCTGGTAAGCCTCAATGGCTTGGCTGTTCTGGCCCACCTGTGATTGCGTCAAAGCCAACCCGAAAAAAAAGGCTTCATTCTGCGGATCCTCTTGAATAGCTAGCTTGTATTCTGAGATGGCTTGCCAATATTGTTTTGTTTGGCTCAGTTTTTCGGCCTGCTCGAAATGGAGGTTGACCTTCTTGTCAGCTTGTCCCTTAGTCGGGGGGACTCGCTGGGCAGTTTGTCCGCGAAAGATCGGTCCGAAGAGGACAATGATTGTCAGAGAAAAACAAATTCGATTTAATCTCATTGTTCCGGCGTTCCCGCAGTCAGGACGTTCTTGAGGTACCTGCCGGTATAACTTTCGTTTATGGCGGCAATTTGTTCGGGAGGTCCAACCGCTACCACGGTGCCCCCTTTATCCCCCCCTTCAGGTCCGAGATCGATAATCCAGTCTGCGGTTTTAATGACATCGAGATTGTGTTCGATTACCAGTACGGTTCCTCCCGCCTGCAGCAACTTTCGAAAGGCTAACAACAATTTATTGATGTCATCAAAATGTAAACCCGTCGTGGGCTCGTCAAACAGGTAGAGAGTGTTTTGGCTTACCTGCTTGGATAAATAATAGGCGAGCTTGACGCGCTGGGCCTCACCTCCCGAAAGGGTCGTGGCTGATTGGCCCAACCGCAGATAACCCAATCCCACCGCCTGAAGCACTTTGAGCTTGTTCGTGATTTTGGGAATTGCAGAGAAAAAACTGAGCCCCTCCTGCACGGTCAATTGCAAGACCTCATAAATGTTCTTGCCTTTGTAACGAATGTCCAAGACACTCGATTTAAAACGAGTTCCTTTACACTCTTCGCAAACCAGCTCCACATCGGCCAAGAATTGCATCTCGACTGTTACGGTTCCGTCCCCTTCGCAGGCTTCGCAGCGTCCTCCGGGAATGTTGAAAGAAAAGTGACCGGCTCCAAAAGATTGGCTTTTGGCTTCGCGAGTCGAAGCGAAAAGCTCACGGATGGCATCAAAAGCTTTGATATAAGTAACAGGATTGGACCGAGGGGTTCGGCCAATGGGCGATTGATCCACCAGGATAACGTCCGCGATCCATTGATCTCCTTCCAGCTTTTGGTAATTCAACTTCTCGGGAGCTTCCCCTCGCCTGGCCCTGAGGGCTGCATAGATGACTTCATGAACCAGTGTGGATTTACCCGAGCCGGATACACCCGTTATGCATGTCATGACTCCCAGAGGAATAGCAATATTCACCTTTTTCAAATTATGCTCCTGAGCTCCGTATAGTCTTAACCAGTGCCCGTTCGGAGAACGGCGTGCTTTGGGAATATTGATTCTCAAGTCTTGCTTGAGGTATTTGCCTGTGAGCGAGTTGCTGGACAAAAGTAAATTAGGATAGGTTCCAGAAAAGACCACCTGTCCCCCCTGCTCGCCCGCCCCGGGCCCCAAGTCAATGATCCGATCTGCAGCCTTCATCATTTCAACCTCGTGCTCCACGACCAGGACAGTGTTCCCCAAGTCACGAAGGTTTTTCAGAAGTTCGATCAGGCGGCAGTTGTCTCGCGGATGAAGCCCGATGGACGGTTCATCCAGAACATAGAGGGCTCCTACCAGGGAGGAACCCAACGAGGTGGCCAGTTGGATTCTCTGGGATTCTCCTCCTGAAAGTGTGGAGGCCAACCTGTCCAGAGTGAGATATTCCAATCCCACATTGTAGAGGAACTTTAACCGAGTTCGAATCTCGTCCCAGATTTTCTGGGCAATCGCAATTTCAAAAGGTGAGAGCGTCAGGTGATCAAAAAACTGGTGAGCCTCTTCCACGGTCATGTTCGTTATATCAGTGATGTTCTTGCCAGCTATTTTGATTACGCGGGCCTCGCGGCGCAAGCGCGTACCCTCGCATTCCGGGCAAAGCGTGTAACCCCGATAGCGACTCAAAAATACTCGAATATAGAGTTTGTACTTCTTGGTTTCCAGGTATTCAAAAAATCGTTTGATACCAATGAATTTCTCACCGCCATAATAGATCAGGTCTTTTTGAGCAGGGGACAAGCTACGATAGGGGACGTCCAGCGGAATTCCTTTATTTTTGGCAAAGCGTTTGAACTCGGCTAGCAAGCCTCGATAGCGCGGTTTCGTCCAAGGTTCGATGGCACCTTCCTGAAGGCTTTTTTCCTTGTCTGGAATGACCCGGTTCAAATCGAAATCGATCGTGTTTCCAAAACCCTGGCAGCGCGGACAGGCGCCAAATGGATTGTTGAAAGAAAAGAGACGGGGCTCCGGTACTTCGTAAGTAAGGTTGCATTCCCGGCATTTGAACTTCTCGCTGAAACTAAATCGAACCCTGGGTTTCAGATCAGTGACCTGCCGTTTATACAACGCAAGCTCTTGAACAGGGGTGCTTCCTTCAGCCGTAATCGCCCCCTCAGGGAGCGCCACAACTTCTACCACGGCATTGCCATTGGACTCCCGATAACAGGATTCCAGAGAGTCCATCAGCCGCTGTCTCATGTCACGGCGAATGACGACGCGATCCACCAGGACGAAAATCTCTGCGCTGAAATCCAGATTCAGCAGTGACTCCGGAGTCGATAATTCATAAGTCTGTTTGTTTTGATAAAGCCGGTTGAAACCCTGTCGGCGCAGATCGGAAAGCGCCGCTTTGAGTGCTTCTTGCTCCTTGTTGATCGGCTTCTTTTTTCGCCTTTCCCTCGCCGCTGTTTCTTTCAGTTCCTGCATTTTGCGATAAGTGGAAACGGGAAAAAGCACATAAACCCGAGTATCTTCAGGAAGGGAGAGTAAGATCTGGACGACATCCTCCAGGATATCTTTCTTCACCTCGCGCTGACATTGCCAGCAGTAGGTCCGACCAATTCTGGCATAGAGCAATCTCAGGTAATCGTAGATCTCTGTCACTGTCCCTACAGTCGATCTGGGGTTGCGGACCGTATTCTTTTGTTTAATCGCAATGGCCGGAGCGATGCCCATGACTTCGTCCACCTCCGGCTTCTCCATTCTCTCCAGAAACTGGCGAGCATAGGCCGATAGAGATTCAATATAGCGGCGCTGTCCTTCCGCATAAATCGTGTCGAAGGCTAGACTCGACTTGCCGGATCCGCTGACTCCTGTGAGGACCGTCAGACTGTTATGGGGAATTTCACAGTCGATATTCTTCAGATTATGGACCTTGGCACCCTTAACGATAAGAATTTCGTTGCTCATGGGTCTGGAATCGTTAGAATTCACCTCTCAGGTTCGTGAAGGTTTGTCACGCGAGTTAGTTGCCCTGGGATCTGTCGCTTAATTAACTTCCCTTCGCCCCAGCGGGCGAGAGCGTGAACGCTTGATACCCAAGTTATGCAACTGGGGAAGATGTGGGTGTCGCCAAACCTTTGCCCGGCAAGCAACTGCCCCCTCACCCGCCCGCCGCGACCGCCGTCGCTTCGGGCACCCTCTCCCCTTGTGTATAAACCGGGGAGATGGGTGACAGTCTTCGGAGACATGGGTGACACATCGATAAGGACATGGAAATCTTCGATGGAGGATAACCATGCCCTGGAAAGAGGTGTCGGTCATGTCTTTGCGTTGGGAGTTTGTGGAGCTGGCCAGTCAGTCGAACGTGAATATCACCCGACTGTGCCAGCGTTTTGGCATCAGTCGGTGTGAAAACCCTTGCATGCCTAATTGGCCCGGTACGCATCGCGGCGAATTTGTTTACCCTGGCTCACTGACGGAAATGTGGCCAGCAATCCAAACCTAAAATTATAAGAGATCCAATCAATCGCTGTCAAAGAAGCTTCCCTTTGGGTTAATGCTCCATTACCATTAACACACTAACGGAGCATTACCACCCTTTGACCAGCGATTCCGCGGAATCGCTGCCCTTTCACCGTTGACCTTCTTTGAAAATAGAAGGGACTGTAATATAGTGAACGTTCCTAATGGCGAGCATACCTCAAATTTCCATCGTCATTCCTGCTTACAATGAGGCCAGTCGAATTACCCCAACGTTAGACGTTCTGCGACAGTACCTTGGGGAAAATGACCGGTGTGCCGAAGTCATTGTGGTCGACGACGGATCGGTAGATGCCACTGCAGCCATGGTGGAAAGGTTCAGCGCCCAATGGAATCTAGTTCGATTGATTCAAAATCCCGGGAATTGCGGCAAGGGTTTCAGTGTTAAGCACGGAGCGTTGCAAGCGCAGGGTGACATCGTGTTGTTCACGGACGCCGATCTCTCGGCTCCGATTTCAGAAATGCCCAAGCTAATCGATCCAATTGTAGAAGGGAAGTGCGATGTCAGTTTTGGATCCAGGGCACTCGATCGATCCCTGATTGGTGTCCATCAATCTAAACTGAGGGAATTCTCCGGGCGCATTTTTAATCTTTTTGTGCAAGCCCTCACCGGGTTAAATTTCAAAGATACCCAATGTGGCTTTAAAGCTTTTCGCCGCCAAGCCATGATTCCCGTGTTCCGGCAACAAAGAATCACTGATTTTGGCTTTGATCCCGAGATACTGTATATTGCCCAAAAACACGGTTTACGTCTGGAGGAGATTCCCGTTCAGTGGAATCATGTGGAAGGAACCACCGTTTGCTTTCTCAAAGATTCGCTCAAGATGCTCTTCGACCTGGTGCTGATTCGGTGGAACGACTTGACGGGAAAATATCGTTAACTGTTATGACTATTTTGAAAGCAAGGTATGACTAAACTTGGAGTCAACATCGATCACATTGCCACCATCCGCGAAGCTCGAAAGACCAATGAACCCGATCCTGTGGCTGCCGCCGTGATTGCCGAGCTGGCGGGGGCCGATGGCATCACCGTCCATCTGCGCAGTGACCGCCGTCACATTCAGGACCGAGACGTCGAGTTATTGCGAGAGACGGTCAAAACGAGGCTTAACCTGGAGATGGCCGCCACTGAAGAGATGGTGCGCAATGCCCTGGAAATCAAGCCTGACACGGTCACCCTGGTCCCTGAGTTCCCGGGAGAAATTACCACCCAGGGCGGTCTGGACTGCGTTCGCCATTTTGAGCACCTCCGCACGGCAATTCAGAGGCTGGAAGCCGGAGGGGTTGCCGTGAGCCTCTTCATTGATCCTGAGGATTTGCAAGTTGAAGCTGCCCAAAAGCTCGGGGTGGGAATCGTCGAGATAAACACGGCTCGTTACTCAGAGGCGACGCTTTATCTCACCCTCAAAACGGAATTGGAGGCTGAAAAAGCTCTGGAGAAGCTTAAAGCCGCCGCCGTCCTGGCCAATTCCTTGAGCCTGCGAGTCCATGCCGGGCACGGTCTCACCTACCGAAATGTTGAGGCCGTCAGTGACATACCTGAAATGGAGGAGTTCAACATCGGCCACAACCTCATCGCCCGGGCCGCTCTCGTGGGCTTGGATCGGGCGGTAAGAGAGATGATTGAGTTGTTGAAATGAGGATCCTGGAGCGCGGGCGTCCCGCCCGCATCCCGCCCGTAACGGGCGTTCCGGTCGTCAGTCACATCGTCAGTCACATTTTGCGGGCATCCCGCCCGTAACGGGCGTTCCGGTCGTCAGTCACGTCGTCAGTCGCATTTTGCGGGCGTCCCGCCCGCATCCCGCCCGTAACGGGCGTTCCGGTCGTCAGTCACATCGTCAGTCACATTTTGCGGGCATCCCGCCCGTAACGGGCGTTCCGGTCGTCAGTCACGTCGTCAGTCCGCATTTTGCGGGCGTCCCGCCCGTAACGGGCGTTCCGGTCGTCAGTCACATTTTGCGGGCATCCCGCCCGTAACGGGCGTTCAGGTCGTCAGTCACATCGTCAGTCGCATTTTGCGGGCGTCCCGCCCGTAACGGGCGTTCCGGTCGTCAGTCACGTCGTCAGTCACATTTTGCGGGCGTCCCGCCCGCGGTCCCAGAGTAGAGCATGAAACATAAAGAATGGTATTCCAGAGGCTACCTTCCACACTTCGATCATGTCGGAGTTATGCAGATGATCAATTTCAGGCTGGCAGATGCGTTGCCTTCACAGTTCCTGGAGCAACTTGAACAAACGGTTGAGAAGGAAGACGACCCGGAAAGAAGAAAACGAATTGAAGCCTATCTCGACGCTGGCCATGGCAGTTGCATTCTTCGCGATTCCCGCATTGGGGGATTGGTAGAGGAAGCTTTGCTTCACTTTGACGGTAAACGTTACCAGATGATCGAATGGGTCGTGATGCCAAACCACGTCCATACCCTGGTTGAAATCCACCCCGACTCTCTCCTGCCGGATGTTCTGCAATCCTGGAAGTCTTTCACCGCCCACGAAGCGAATCGGATTCTAGATAAATCCGGGAAGTTTTGGGAAGAAGAATACTTCGACCGGTACATTCGCGACGCAAAGCATTTCGAGAATGCGGTGCGCTATATTCGTGAGAATCCAGTAACGGCGGGTCTGGTCGCGAAGGCAGAAGACTGGGAATTCAGCAGTGCCTCCTGGAAAAGGAGGTATCCTGGAAGTACGAGAGTCCCGCTCGCATACGGCCGCTGATGCCGCCGAAGGAGCGGAAGGAGCGGCCGGGACGGCCGCGGTCCAAGGGGATGTCCAAGCATCGGAAGCAACATCCAAGGACAGAATCACCTGGAAAAATCCACCTTCGGGACTTCCCTAGCCGTGCCTTCGGCTTTGAAATAGGCATCTTCTCTCTGAAACCCCGCGATGGAGGCCACTAGGCTATTGGGAAAGATCTGAATATTGGTGTTGTATTCTTGTACCGCCAGATTGTAGCGACGCCGCTCCACAGCAATACGGTTTTCTGTGCCCGCCAATTCGTCCTGCAAGCGCAGGAATTGCTGATCTGCCTTTAAATTGGGATAATTTTCGGCTACCACCAGCAAACGGCTCAATGCCCCGTCCAACCGGGAATTGGCTACAATGCGCTCCGCCGGGTTGCGCGCCCCCGCCAACTGAGCTCGGGCTGAAGCAATCTCCTCGAAGACCTTTTGTTCGTGGGTAGCATAGCCCTTTACAGTATTTACCAGATTGGGAATAAGGTCAGCCCGTCTTTGGATGACGTTATCCACCTGGGCCCAGGCCGCTTTGATGGCCTCTTTTTGTGCCACCATTTCATTGCGACGGGAAACGAAAGTCCCTCCCAAGGCAATGGCTGCAATCAGCAAGAGTGCTCCAATAATCCCAAGGATCAATAAGCCTCTTTTCATAGGATTTTTTTCTCCTTCTATTATGCTTTTGGCAACTGATCCACCAGCTGAATCAGCTTTGCAATTTCTTCATAATAACGCTGAAACAAAGGTTCTACTTCGGCAGCCCTCATGGCTTGCCCCTCCTCCCTGGCTTTCAAAAGGCGAAGAAACAAGGATTCATCCACACGCGACTTCGCGCAGAACCGCTGGATGATATCACGCTTCAGGACCGGAACAGACTCACCCATCAACATTAGGATGTGGCGAAATAGCGTGACAAACGCCGAAAGCGAGCGGAGCATTAGGTCTTCAACAGCTCTTACATCGTGGCTCACGGTAAGAAA
>QHZP01000096.1 GCA_003224715.1 Acidobacteriota bacterium
CGTGGATAAGATCATTTTTTTTCTGGCTCCGAAGATTCTGGGTGGCAAAGAGTCTCTACCCGTTGTAGGAGGAATGGGCTTTCTGGATATGGATAATTGTCTTCCGCTGACATTCACGAGCGTTGGAAAGATAGGACCGGACCTCATGATCGAGGCTTACGTAAATTGGCATTGTCCGCCACATGCCACGGATGAGCGACAGGACAGAAAGGCTTAATGTTTACGGGAATCATCGAAGAAGTTGGAAAAGTGAAATCCGTGCAAATCTCGTCCAGCCCGGCTGCTATTGAGATTGAAGCTGCTAGAGTTCTTGAAAGTCTCGAGCCAGGGGATAGCACCGTGCGGACCAAGAAGAAACGATCCTTCCAAGCCGAGCTTTCTCAAGAGACTCTGGTACGGACTAATCTGGGACAGTTGCCACCCGGAAACCGAGTCAATCTGGAACGGGCTTTGCTCCCGACGACCCGGCTCGGTGGCCACTTTGTGCAGGGACACATCGACGGGGTCGCGAAGGTGTTAACGATAGAATCAGAAAATGGGTTCGCCTTCTATCGATTTTCTCTCCCTTCTCCAATTAAACCTTATGTCGTTGAGAAGGGTTCGATTGCTGTGGATGGGATCAGTCTTACCGTTTCCAGGCTCGAAGGCGATTCCTTTCAAGTTGCCATCATTCCCCATACCCTGGAAAACACCAACCTTGGGGAGCGTCGCATCGGCGACTTAGTGAATCTGGAGTGTGATGTGCTCGCTAAATACGTCGAATCCCTCTTGAGTCATGCCGCTAATTTAGAAAAGCGATCAGGATTAACCGTCGAATATTTGAAAGAGCGCGGATATTAAGCTTCCAAATTGAACTTATGTACTTCTCCACCATAGAGGAAGCCCTTGAAGACATTAGAATGGGTAAGATGATCATCGTGGTCGATGATGAAGACCGCGAAAACGAAGGGGACTTGACCATTGCTGCAGAAAAGGTAACGCCCCAGGCCATTAATTTTATGGCACGTCATGGTCGGGGGTTGATCTGTCTTTCAATGACGGGAGAGCGGCTCGATGAATTACAAGTCCCATTAATGGTGAGCGATAACAATTCTACTTACGGAACGGCCTTCTGTGTTTCCATCGAGGCCAGGCACAAAGTCTCTACAGGGATTTCGGCGGCCGATCGCGCTCACACGATATTGACGGCGCTGGATCCCAATACTCGGCCCCAGGACCTGGTTAGACCCGGCCATGTCTTTCCCTTGCGGGCACGTAGAGGGGGCGTTCTCATTCGCGCTGGGCAGACCGAGGCCGCCGTCGATTTGGCTCGCATTGCAGGACTAAAGCCCGCCGGAGTTAACCATGGCGCGCGTCCAGGAGTTACACGAATTTGCCAAGAAGCATGGCTTGAGAATGATTACCGTCGCCGACCTCATTAAATATCGGCTGCGAACGGAATTCTTTGTCCATCTGGTCGCTGAAGCAGACCTCCCTACCAAGTTTGGTCCTTTCAGAATGATGGCTTTCGAATGTGAAATTGACAACGAAACCCATGTTGCCCTGGTCTATGGGAAGATCAACCCGGAACGGCCCGTGCTGGTGAGAGTGCATTCTCATTGCCTGACAGGCGACGTCTTTAACTCCGTTCAATGCCCATGCCGTGCGCAAATGGAAAAATCCATGGAGCTCATTGCGCGAGAGGGTAGTGGCGTCTTACTTTACATGCATCAGACGGGGCGTGGCTTTGAGCTTCAAAAAGGAGATGGCTGCAACCGCATTGCCTATCATGGAATGAAGGAAATTGATGGAGAAGCTTACAGCATGAAGCGGGCCCAGCGAGACTACGGCACCGGGGCTCAAATTCTTCTCAGACTCAATTTGAAAACCATTCGCATCCTTACCAATCATCCCCGCAAGATTGTGGCTCTGGAAGGTTACGGGATTCGAGTTATCGAACAAATTCCCATCGAGATTGCAGATCCGGTTGCAAATGCCCGTTCATCTTGAATTGGACGCCTGGGTGAAATACACACAAATATTCTTATTCGTGCTCCCGCTGGCCCACGCTCCCTCGACGCAATCTGTTGAAAGCAGGCCGGAGAATCCTCCTCAAAGGAGTGTAGCCAAGCACGAAGAATCTCTTAGTCCCCAAGAACAACTGGCTAGACTCAACGTGCCTTTTTCGGAGGAGGCGTTTGTAACTTGCGCGGCGCACGGGGACGCTCGCGCAATTGAGCTTTTCTTAGCCGCCGGGATGAGTCCAAACGCCAAAAACCAGGACGGATTCACCCCGCTAATGTGGTCCGCGGGGCAAGGGCACATGTCCATTGTGGAAGCTTTGCTGGCCAGGGGTGCAGCGGTCAACGCAAAAAGTCGCGACGCCACGACCGCGTTAATGACTTCCGCCAGCCAGGGTCATGGCGACGTTGTGGAACTACTGCTGGCCAGGGGAGCGGATATCGAGGCCCGGCGGGCCGATGGGTGGACTGCCCTGATTTGGTCGGCCTTCGAGGGACGAAATGACAGTGTGAACACTCTGCTAGCCAAAGGAGCCAACATCAACGCCTCGGACACTCACGGCATTACTGCCTTGATGTATGCGGCTGCCAATCCAAGGGATGAGGACCCCACAGGCAGAACGCTAGCTGTCGTGGAAGTCCTGCTGGCAGCAGGCGCCAACGTAAACCTCAAGGCTGACGACGGTTCCACAGCACTGATGTGGGCAGCTCGAAAGGGCGAAGAGGCCATTGTCCAGGCCTTGCTGGCCAAAGGGGCAGATGTGGCGGTCAAGGACAAGGATGGGAAGACGGTTCTAATGTATGCGGCCTACAGAAAGGCTCCGCCTTCCGTGGCGGAACTGCTGGTGGCCAAGGGCGCTGAGCTGAACGCTCAAGACCGGCAGGGCACGACTGCCTTGATGATCGCTGCCAGCAGGCGCAGACCTGGAATGTTGAAAGCGCTTCTGGCAAAAGGCGCAGACTGCGATGCGAGTGATAACGAAGGCCGAACAGCTTTGATGGTAGCTACCGGACTGGGTCGAACTGAAAATTTGCAAGCACTATTGGAGAAGGGAGCGAATGTGAACCTCAGAGACAAGAAGGGCAAGACCGCGGTTGATCTGGCTCGAGAAAATGGCTTGCATACAGCCCTCCAAATATTAACCGGAGCCACAAAATAGAAATGTGGGAGGCGCGCTCCGCGCGGCGACCAGCGCGGGTTTAACCGAGAACAGGGACGGCAAACCTCAAACGTTTGATCGCTGGTCAGAGACCGCCTCCCAAGTTTGGACGTTCCTTATTCCCCGAAGGGGATGCATAAATCAGCCCAGGGTTGTGCGGCAACGCACTACCCTGGGAAGAAGTCGGGGCCATTCGCTCCATCCCTGAAGGGGATGAATACGCCGGTACATTTGTTATCTATCCCCTTCAGGGAATGGAAAGGCTATCTGGCTGTCCCAGGGTAGCGGCTGGGCCGCAATCCTTGGCTGCATTATCAATCCCCTTCAGGGAAAGAGACGCTTCCTTGACAGATCTCGAGGATTCCAAACGAAGTATCTATTTCAAGTGCGCGACCAGAACAAGTCCCAAGAAATTAAAAAATGTCTTGAGTTGCATCGAATCGAAAATATCCACTCCAACGCCGGTCGGAGACCGGCTCCCACGTTGATCTTTGCTCCGATTCGTATTTTTTAACCGTTAGCCTAACTGACCTCGGCGAAATTCTTCGATGAGATAGTCGCTCATCCTCCAGGAAAGTGCGATGTTGGTTAGAGTGGGATTTTTCTCCGGATAGGCGGGAAAGACCGAGGCGTCTCCAATAAACAAGTTGGCGACCTCGTGGCTTTGACCGTGAAGGTTCACTACCGAGGTCTTCGGGTCGCGGCCCATGCGAGCTGTACCTACCCAGTGATTGTAGTCAATTCCTAGTTTGTCAGCCGTGATTTTCCGGGGCGTTGAGAGGATCTCACCACCGGCTGCACGGACGACTTCTTCACAGGTCTCAACCATGTCCTGGGCCATAGCGATGTCATTCGATTCATAATGAAGGTGAACGCGAGGAAGACTGAGACCATAACGGTCCTTGCGCTCCGGGTCGAGATCGACAAACTTCTGCGGAGAGATCCAGAGCGACCCCTGCATATCCATTACAGCGTGCCCGATATTCCTCTCGCGAAGCCCTCGCTTGAGGCTGGAACCGAAACCGGGCACATCCTTGATTGTCAACCCGGGCCGCAACCCGGAACCGCATTGGACCTGGTAGGTTCCTTCGAAATTAGGGTTGGGTCGCTCCCAGTAAAGCCCGGTCAGCAAGCTGTGGAAGTAATCGGTCCCGTCGTCGTTAGAGGCATCGCGATGGCGCAGTTCCTGAAAGTAAGCTACGACATCCACCCCAAAATGGCTGGTGAGGTTTCGGCCGACTTGGCCGCTGCCGTTGGCCAGCCCATGGGGAAATTCTGGACTCTTGTTGAGCAACAACTGACGAGCTGTTTCGATGGTGCTGCAGGCAAGCACCAGAACCTTGGCTTCTACCTTTTCAACAACACCCTTGGGGGAAGTATATTCGATACCCGCAACACGTCGCCCGGAGGGATCCATGAGTATTCTCGTCATCATTGCCTCGGTAAACAACGTCAGATTGCCGGTGCGCAGGGCCAGCGGGATTGGCGTATTGGCCGACGTGTATTTGGCATCAACATCACACCCGGCCATGCAGTGCCCGCAGTAATGGCAGCGCGCACGCTTTGACCAATGGTCCTCGGTTAATATGGCCTTGCGCTGGGCCACAAATTCCATCTTCCAACCCTTGGCTTTCAGCCGTTCTACCCCTCGCTTTAGCAATTGCTCGGGGCAGCGCATCCGAACAGGCCGCAAGAACTCGCCATCAGGAAGGTTGTAGAGTCCGTCTTTGTATCCATAGACTCCCATAAAGCGTTCCGCGCGACTGTAATAAGGTGCTACTTCTTCGTAGGAGATGGGCCACTTTTTGAAGTCGAGCGGACCGAAGCGCAGGCTGTGCCCTGCCCAGCAAAGGGAGCGCCCCCCTAGTGCCTTGAGCCACCCATGGCCGGGCCGATCTCCAACAGGCGTGAAATGGTTGGTTTCCGGTCTAAGCCCGTGTAGGGAGAGGCCGAGCGCGGCGCGACGCGTCTGACGGGTTTCATACGGCCAGGTGTGCATCCCGTAATCGATCCCAGCTCTCAGAACGGGTCCGGCTTCCACCAACGCTACTTTCAGCCCCGCCTCCGCCAGCACATAAGTGGCGATGCCCCCTCCGGGCCCACTGCCCACCACACACACATCAAAGGGGCGCTTCGTCATCGCTTATCTCCTTCGCCAAATGCTGTCGTTACGATTCAAGCCGACATTTTATGCTATCCTTCGCCAGGTGACCATGGGTTTCTGCCACGTGAGGAACGGCTCTCGTGGCGCAGGGCGGGAATGCGCGCGCCGTGGTGCGTCCAGTTGGCCTGCGCCGAGCGCCCGCTCCATCGTTCCTGGCTTTCGGCACCGGTAACTGAGGAGCTGTAAAAAAATTGGGAGGGCGAGCCATCGCCCCAGCAAGCCCTTGCTCCATGAGGCTCGGCGGGAGCCTCGCCCTCCCGATCTCGGCCGGTTTTGAACTTTTTCACAGCTTCTGAGGGTTTACCACATCAGGAAACCGGCCCACCATTGGGATTGGCGCGGAGGACACATGAGACTCTATAGGTTTTCTGTCGGTTGGCTGGTATTGCTGTGCTGCGAAACAACTATTTACTCTCAAAATAATTTTCGCACCATTGCGGCTACTTCATTCGAGACAGTCGACGCGGTAACCACCATCAAGATGACAATTTCGCTGAGTGAATTCTCCATCGGAAAAACAGAAGTAACCCAGAAAGAGTTTTCGCAGATCATGAATTACAATCCCTCTTATCATCAAGGAGAGGAATATCCCGTTGAAAATGTGAGTTGGTGGGAAGCTATCCAATATTGCAACCGCCGCAGCTTAGCCGAAGGATTGCAGCCTTGCTACAATCTATCGAACGGAGAATGCGATTTTTCCAGGAACGGGTATCGATTGCCGACGGATGCCGAATGGAATCAGGCAAGCGGCGACCTGACGCGATATGAGGCTCAAACACTGCATCGATACGCAAACCTCGGCTCAACCAACACCCAGAACCTGGAAACGCTCTCAAAGGCTCTGAAAGAAACTGGGACCAGGAAGGCAGGCAGCTATCCTGCCAATCAGTCAGGGTTGTACGACATGCTCGGCAATGTCTGGGAATGGTGTCAGGATTATTTCAGTCCCGCCAACAACGTGCTGGATGCCGTGAAAGATCCCCGGGGCCCTTCACGGGGTTTGGACAGAATTATTCGTGGCGGTTCTTTTATCACCACCGTGACTGACTGGAACAAGAGGAAAGGCTATCGTTCTTCCATGAAGCCGGACTACAAGAGCCGGTTCACCGGGTTCAGGGTTTGTCGAAGTTTAAGACAAAGAGAGCCAAAGGGAGTCAGCCTCGAAGATCCTGAATGGTTCAAACCTTATAATCGTGTTCCTCCCGGATTTGAGAACAATCTGGGAGATCTCTCCTCACCGCTTGACACGTCAAAGGGAGAAAAAATCTCGGCTGTTCCCCAATGGGAACAAAAAAGAAAGGCATTGCATGACAAGTGGTCAGAGCTTCTGGGAGCGCCTCACATCCAACCACCACCGCCCAATATAAAGTTGCTTGAAACTTTCAAGGAAGAAAACTATACCGGTAAGCTGATGTATCTCCAGGTGGAGCCGGATTTCTGGGAGAAGATTTATTTGATGCTACCGGATAAGCCCATGGCCCAGCCTCTGCCCGTCGTCATCGTCCCCTACTACGATGTGGATACCCCGGCAGGCAAGAACCTGGGTGGCAGGTCTTACATGCCCATGAGTGTCACGTCCTTTGCCTACCTCATGGTGCAGCAGGGATATATTGCCGTTGCTATCCGTTGGTTCGGGGAAAGTTATGGCGAGAGCTACGATGAAGCCGTCTCCAATTTGACGCTCAAATACCCGAAGTGTACCGGCCTCGGTAAGTGGGTGTGGGATGCTCGGCGACTGCTGGATTATTTATGCTCGCTGCCCGAGGTAGACTCCAAGCATATCGGGATCATAGGTCATTCCCTGGGCGCCAAGATGGCTCTCTACGCTGCTGCCATGGACGAAAGGATCACCGCCGCCGTCGCTTCTGAAGGAGGAATCGGATTCAATTTCTCGAACTACGATGACTATTGGTATTTTGGAGATTTTATTCATGCGCGAGACAAAACCACCGATCAGCACGAACTTCTGGCTTTGATGGCGCCACGTCCGTTCCTGCTGATAGGAGGCGATGCATACGACACCAACAAAAGCTGGTATTACATCAATGCGGCTAAGCAGGTTTACAGCCTTTTCCGAAAACCTCAGAACGCTGGCTATTTTAATCATCGCAGCGGGCACACGCCCACACCGGAAGCGGTCCAGCGCTCGATTGAGTGGTTGAAACATTTCTTGCCGATGTGAGGAGATTTTGCGGTGGCTGGACACCGCTTTGTTTGGTGGCGCTCGACGCCACCGTTGGGCCGACGGTCACAGCCCGCCTTGGCCTGCGTCAAGCCGCAGGTTGCTCCAAAGCGCTGTCCAGCCAGTGCACTCGAAAGGGGTGTTCCAGCTGTTCACGAATTGCTGCTGCCGGTGAGGAGCGGAGCAAGGTCATTAAAGATCCTATTGGAGGTGACATCACCCAATGCGTCGATTACTGACATTAACGGTCTCCTTGATGACCCTATCGGCCCGTTGCACCTTCGGTGCAGAACAAGGCGTGGGTGGGAGCGCTTTTCACAAGAATGACATCACTTATTCCACTGAAGTCAAAACACCTCATGTGAAATGGGCCAGAAAACTTCCGGGAGGACCCATCAAAGGCTTCTTCATACCCTCGGTGCAATACGGCCGTGACATGGTGGAATTGATGCAGAGACTGGATCTGGACCCGACCACGGTCTCGATCGATCGTAAATGGGACACCAACTGTTGGGGCATCGGCGATTACTATGGTCACGAGGCTCGCGGGGATCGAGACGACTTCCAGATTGTTTATAGCTACGCTGAAAGAGATCTCACCGGGCCAACCTCATTTGAAGTGATGGTTATCCCTGGCCTCAACGGCTGGTCGCGTATGACCCGCTCCACCCGCGATGCCATCCTGAAACGTGTTGCGAACGGTGCCGGGCTGGTCTTGATTCATCCCTTTGTGGGTGACGTCAAGAATCATCCCTTCAAAGGTGACGGAGTTGAAGGCGACGCTCGGATATGGGAGATTTCGCCTCTGGTCGGCTGCCCCGATGATTGGGTCGACAATCGTGGTTATCCGGAAATTAACCAGGCTGCAGTATCAAAGGGGAAGTGGGAGATTGCCCTACAACATTTCATCACCTCCGGCCAGTCTTTGCAACTCCTGCCCGAAGGGAGCATGGGGGGCTCCTTCTACAAGTACACGTCGAACGGCGATGTTCTGATCAAATCGGGTGAAAATCCCATTTTGGCCGTTAAAAAATATGGCAAAGGTCGTGTCGCGGCTTTTGCCTATATGGAAGAAGGCTTCATTCCCCAGGCAATCGACCCGGTGTCTACCTCCATGTACTGGAATTACTGGGAGTATTACTATTCCCTGCTGTCGCGAGCCATTCTCTGGGCGGCTGGGCGGGACAGTGGCCTGGACATAAAGTCGCTCACGGCTCAAGCCAACGCAGCAGAAGGTGTCAAAATCACTCTTTCGACTGCCACTGCACGAAACGTCGAGGTCGAAATAGCGGGCCGCAGCGAGTTTGGCCAGTCCCTGGGGTCCTACCTCACCCAAAAAAGCCTGTCAGGCGGCGAAAACCTCATCACGGTGCCGGGAGACCACCTCAGGCCGCGGTTCGGCTGGCCTGGGGGCAGGCAGATATTCGATGTCATCATTCGCGAGACGGATACGGGGAGGACCTTGAATTGGGGTGCTACCTTCTTTGAAGCTCCCAGAAAAGCCAGATTGGCGCAGATCCAGCCTGCCAGTGATGTTTTGCGGCGAGGTGAAGTATTGACCGCCGTTTTGAGCGCCACTGGCGATATTTCGAACTTAAGCATGCGCTTCAGAATTACTGATGATCTGGAACGGTTGCTCACGTCACAGACCGCACCAGCCGCCACAGAAAAGACCTTTTCGCACCGGCTGGATGACTTTCTCGGCAAGTATGCTTTTATAACTGCAGAGTTGCTCGACTCCCACAGCACCGTGGTTGATCAAAGGCGATCCAATCCGCTGCTGGTTGTTCAGGCCAAACGCCGCCGCAAAGAGTATCTCCCACTCGTGTCATTCGGAGGAGGCAGGCATTTCTTCACCGCAGCACGCATGAACCAGGTGCGGGCCGCCGGAGCGGAGACAGGCTTCACCTGGGGAGGCAAGGTGAACAACAGCCTGAATATCCCTCACGGGGCTTTCGGGGTTTACTGGTACGACCGAGGCCCAACGACTCCCGAAGGGCTGGAAAAGGCCATCGCCGAATTCCACAGGACAGGGGACTTCAATTCCCTCCAGTACTTGACCAAGAAGGAGCTTTACAAGCGCACCGGGGATACTAAATTCCTCGCTCGGACTCCCAGTTTCAGCGATCCTGACTTCATGCAAAAGCTGAGGGACATCGTCACAGCGACCGCTCGTGACAAAGCGCGCTATAACATGGACTATTACTTTGTGGGTGACGAAGGGTCGCTCACTTCCTATGCCGATCCTTATGATTTCGACTGGAGCCCCCACGCGCTGGTCGCTTTCCGCCAGTGGTTAAAGCAAGAATATGGTTCGCTGGGAGCATTGAACAAGGAGTGGAAGACGAATCACCAGGGATGGGAAGAAGTCTTGCCGTTCACCACCGAACAAGCTATGAAGTCTGGCAATTTCGCACCCTGGGCGGACCATCGTACTTTTATGGAAACTAGCTTTGCTAACGCTTACAAGACGGTGCGTGATGCCGTCCTGGCGGGAGATCCGGACGGGCACATTGCCTTGTCGGGTACCCAGGTGACGACCGCTTACAACGGGTGCGACTGGTACCGTCTCGACCAGGTGATTGACGATTTCATCTCCTATGACGATGGTAACCAGTGGGATCTTCATCGCTCCTTTGCCAAGCCGGGGGCCATGATTGGGTTCTGGACGGGTTACGGCTCCCACGGAATTGCCGTCCAGAACGCCATTTGGTCGGCGGCCATTCACAATGTCTTCCACCCCAACATTTTCTGGATGCCATCTTACCTCAACCCGGATTTCACCTATTCCAAGTCAGCGCGGGACATGGGGGAAGCCTTCAAGACCCTGAAGTCTGAAGGTGTAGGCCGACTGTTTATGGAGTCCCACCGCCTCCAGGATGGCATTGCTCTCCATTATTCGATGCCGTCGGTGCATGCCGCCAGTATCACCCACAATCATCCCGAGAGAGGACGTCCGCAGGTGAATCGTAACTTCGCTGCCAATCGCGATGGCTGGGTCCGTGCACTTAACGATTTAGGCCTGCAATTTGACTTTGTCTCCTATGATCAAGTTGAGCAGGGACAGCTCACCAACGGAAAATACAAAGTCTTCATCCTGCCGTTTTCCATGGCCCTTTCGCCTCGAGAAGTCGAAGCCATTACCGAGTTCGCTCAACAAGGTGGGATTGTCATTGCCGATGCGGCTGCCGGGATGATGGATGATCATTGTGCCTGGCAACCAGATGGTCTCCTAAACGACTTTTTCGGCATTAAGACGGTTTCTTCTGAAAAACGCAAGCTCACTAGCACTAGCACGGTGACGACGAATGCGGATGAAGACGTAGTCGGTGAGAGCAGAACTGCTGGCATCACAGGCCCAATCACGGTGACGTCCGAGGGTACTTCCTGGGGTGTTAGAACCGAGGATTTAAGCGGGCTCGAAGCGGTCGAGGCTGCCATCCGTGAAGGCACTGCTAAAGCCCTGGTGAAGGTCGGTGAAACTGAAGCAGTGATAGTGCGTCCAGTGGGTCGCGGCTGGGCAATCTATCTCAATGCTCTCCTGGATCATTACTCCAGGCTGCGCAAAGAGAATTACGGCGGTAGCAGCTACCGCCGCCTGATCGACGTCCTCCTGGCGCACCTGGACTTGCGACCGGCCGTCGAGGTTTTCTCCGCGGGCGGCCAGCGGCTGGCTCAGGCC
>QHZP01000662.1 GCA_003224715.1 Acidobacteriota bacterium
TGTACTTCTCTCCACTGACCCTTCCGGCCGGGTAGTATTGGTCCATGATGTTCACATAGGTGTCCGGCGAGATCTCGCTGGCCAGAAAGCGCATGATCTGCTGCACTTCCTCCTCCGCCCCTGGCATGACCAGATGGCGCACCAGTAAACCCTTGCATGCCAAACCCTCTTCGTCAAAGAGTAAGTCCCCCACCTGGCGGTGCATCTCTTTGATGGCGGCCCTAGCGGCGGCCGGGTAGTGCGGGGACTTCAGGTAGTGTTTGGAAGAATCCTGGCTCCAGTATTTGAAGTCGGGCATGTAAATGTCCACGATCCCGTCCATCAGGCGCAGGCTCTCCAGCGAGTCATAGGCACTCGTATTGTAAACGATGGGCAGGCGCAGGCCGCCACTGACCGCGAGGGGCAGTGCCTCCAGGATCTGGGGCACTACGTGCTCCGGCGTTACCCAGTTGATGTTGTGACAGCCCCGGTCCTGCAATTCCAACATCATTTCCGCTAGCCGTTCGGGACGAACTTCCTTTCCCGCTTCGTTTTGGCTGATATCGTAGTTCTGGCAAAAGACACAGCGGAGGTTACACCAGGCGAAGAAGATGGTGCCGCTTCCGTTCCATCCCCGCAAAGAGTCCTCTTCACCGAAATGGGCAAAGTAACTGGCCACGCGTGCATAGCGGCCTGTCCGACAGATTTGCTTCTCATCACGCAGACGGTTGATGCCGCATTTCCAGGGGCAGACCTGACAGTTTTCCAGTGAGGAAAGGGCCCGCTCTACGCGCTGCTCGAGTTCTCCGGATTCGTGAAGCCGGAGGTAGCTGGAAAGGCAGGATGTTTTTGGCCGGGACGCTGACATGTCACCCTCCTGTGTTCAAACATGGTTGGCATCAGTCTAGCACAGTACCGAGGTATCAGCTCGGGGGTAATCGCGCTAGGGTCAAGTAGGACGGGCGGTCTCTTGCGCGCCACCTCCTGTCCTTGCCCTATGAGGCTCGGCGGGAGTCTCGCCCTCCCGATCTCCGCCCGTTTTTAATTTTTTCACAGCTTCTAACGCATTACAGCTTCAAAACTTTCGACTTTTCGCCTTGACAAGGCTTTCCTTTGAGAGTGAGAATCCTCGTTTTGGGCGCAACCCAGGAGCTAACGGAGGAGGCACTTATGGCTGAGATAAAGGTTGGTTTTTATGGGCATGTACGACAGTATCACAACCTTCGCGCTGAAATCGATGGGGCCATCCACGATGTCCTAGAGAGCGGCACGTACGTGCAGGGTCCCCAACTAGCGAAGTTCGAAGAGGAGTTGGCCCTCTATATGGGCACGAAGGAAGCCGTAGGTGTCAATTCAGGTACGGATGCTCTCTGGCTTACATTTGTGGCGCTAGGGATCGGACCAGGCCACGAAGTCATCACGGTCTCGAACACTTTTTTCGCCACTGCCGAGGCCATCTGGCTGGCGGGAGCCACTCCAGTGTTTGTGGACAGTGATCCTAAGACGCGCAACATCGACGTCAGGAAGATCGATGCGGCCATTACACCTCGAACCAAGGCGATTGTCCCAGTGCACCTTTATGGCCTGACCGCCGACATGGCGGCCATCGCCCGCATCGCCCGGGCTCACAATCTGCTGGTGATTGAGGATTGTGCCCAGGCGATTGGAGCGCGTGGTGACCATTTTGCCATCGGTGAACTCAGCGATGCCGTTTGCCTCAGCTTCATCATCCAGAAAAACCTGGGGTGTTTCGGGGATGGGGGTGCAGTAATCACCAACAACAAGGACTTGGCGACAAGCCTGCGCAAATTGCGTAACCATGGCTCCTTGAAACGTTCCTACCACAGCATCGGATATAACAGCCGGTTAGACGAATTGCAAGCAGCCGTGCTACGCGTCAAACTGAAGCAAGTGGACGCTTGGTCTGAACTCCGGCGCAAGCAAGCCAGTGAATACAACGCATTGCTGGCCAACTCTCCGTTGACTTTACCTCATACCCCTCCAGGCTATGGGCACGTCTACCACCTCTACGTGATCGAATGTGACGACCGCGACGGTTTGCAAGCCTACCTGAGCTCGCGCGGTATCGTAGCGCTCACGCACTACCCGATCGCGATTCATCAGCAGGAAGGCTTCCCCTGGGGCCGAGGCGCTCGGATTGTGGATTCCTTGGCCGTGACAGAGCAATCGGCAGCCCGTGTTCTCTCTTTACCCTTGTATCCGGAACTCACGCGGCAAGAGTTGCAATACACCGCCGAAGCGGTCCAAAGCTGGACGGAGAGCCTCAACGCCATTGGTCAAAGAGCAAGGTAAAAGCCACGGCTCATAGCCCTGAAGCTGGGAAAGAATCGTAGCGCGTCCTGAGAGCGCCGAACCACACGGAGCAAACAAAGGACTTCGGCGGTCACAGACTGCGGCGAAAGCAATTTCTCCACCATGGTCGTTTTGATGACCTGGAACCTGGATTAATCAAGGCGAGTTTTCAGAGGTTAATTGTGCCGAAGACGGCGGGTCTTATAACGGTCTGACCGAGTTGGCTCGCTCAAACAAGGGCAGCCCACCGGAACTGGCAAAGACTCTGTGCCCCTGGTAAGCG
>QHZP01000663.1 GCA_003224715.1 Acidobacteriota bacterium
AGCTCGGAAGCCTGTCCTATCCGAGCCGGCAAAATCCCTTGGCACGTCAGTCACTTCAAGAAAAGAATCCTTGCAAGCAGAGGTCGGCACGTCATGTGCTAAGCAATTGGTGCCTTGCATATCTTAATGAACCAGCTAACCTGGAATTTCCCTTACTGGAGGCGCCGATGAGCGAAGACGTGGTGCAGACCCAGGGTCAAGCCCATCTTGATGGGCGATATACCAATTACTTTAAAGTTGGCCATAACGCCTTCGAGTTTCTCCTGGACTTTGGTCAGTTAAGTCCGGAAAACATGAATGCCCGCCTCCACACGAGGATCATCACGAGCCCGAAGTGCGCAAAGTTTTTGTTGGACTCGCTTCGGGAGTCCGTCGAGCGCTACGAGCATACCTTCGAGGTGATCCTGGCAAAAAGTGAAGAAGTGGCTTCTTAGGTCTTCGAAACCAAAGCTCAATCTGCCAGGCAAGACGGTACCCAACGTAGTTTAAGATTTTGAATGGTGGGAATGGGATTTTAAGGGCGGTAGCTTACTCACCCGAAACTCATCGGCTGAGAATCAGCCATCTTGGAGCAAAACAGCAAACAATGACTGCTGAAAATCACGCTTGGCCTTGGTTTGCACTACAAGTCAAAGGACGCCAAGAAAAAAACGTAGCCGATCTATTGGATTACAAGGGATATGAGAGGTTCCTTCCCCTTTATAAGTGCAGACGTCCTTGGTCCGACCGCATCAAGGAATTGGAGCTCCCCCTCTTTCCCGGCTATCTGTTTTGTCGGCTAGATCTGAATGTCCGTTTGCCCATTCTCAAAACGCCAGGTGTTCTTCACATCGTGGGCATTGGAAAAAGGCCTATCCCGGTTGAAGAAGGTGAAATTGCTGCTATCCAATCCATCATGAATTCTAGGTTGCCCGCACTGCCCTGGCCTTTCACTCAGGTGGGACAAATCGTGCGAATTGATCATGGCCCTCTTTCTGGCTTAGATGGAATTGTCGTCAAATTCAAATCCCAGCACCGGCTTATCGTCTCTGTTACTCTGCTTCAGCGATCTGTCGCAGTCGAGATTGAGGAGGCCTGGGTGAGCCCCAGCACTTCGGGGGCTGCCGGTTGCGCTACTGAACCAGGCCATTCGACACTAAGAACTCATGCGCCCGCGGACAGAAGTGGCCCTGGAGGCTACACTCAAATAGAAGCAGTTTAATTGTTGGAGAGCCCTTGATGACTGTTGCGAGCGCCACGGGCCGAAGGACACCCCCTACGCCCCCTGGAGGTGTGAAAAAATTCGAACCACCCCCTCACCCGCCCTTCGGGCACCCTCTCTCCCAGTGGGGCGAGGGAGTTAAATCTAACGTTTACTTTCCCCTCGCCCCAATGGGGAGAGGGGCCAGGGGTGAGGGGCGATTGCAATCCTTTCGGTAGCTGATTTTTTCACACCTTCCCTTGATAGGGGGGATTTTCAGAGGAGAGACTGATGACTCACCGGAGGATATTACTCATCGGGATTACTGCTCTACTACTGGCATCCTTTCCATTTTCATTGGCGGGCGAGAAAATTCAATCCCAGCCTCCGCCAGGAAGCGCTACTGCACCACCGGGAGACCACACCAGCACCTTCGAAGACAAAAACCAAGGGAGCCTAGACACACCAGTACTCCACCAAAGATATCCGCGTTATCAATTATGCAAAAGCGACACCATAGAATTGAATTTTACTTTTGCTCCGGCATTCAATCAGACCGTAACCGTCCAGCCCGACGGTTATATCACGCTGCGCCCTCTGGGGGATATTCGCGCCGAGGGAAAGACGATGCCGGAACTGACCCAAATGCTTCAGGCTGGCTATGCAAAAATTCTGCGAGACCCAGTCTTTACAGTTGAACTCAAAGATTTTGAGAAACCTCATTTCATTGCAGGGGGTGAGGTGGAGCGGCCGGGCAAATACGAATTGCGAGGAGATACAACGGTGGCTGAAGCCGTCGCTGTTGCGGGCGGTTTTAAAGAGGAGGCCAAGCACTCCCAGGTATTGTTGTTCCGCCGTGTCTCAAACGATTGGGTGGAAGTTAAGCAGCTGAACCTGAAAAAAATGTTCCAGCAAAAAGACCTCCGTGAAGACCTCTACTTGCAGCCCGGAGACATGCTTTATGTGCCCAAAAGCTTTATCTCCAAAATTGAACGGTTCCTCCCCACGCCGAGGCTAGGCATGCTTCTCAGCTTCAAATCGAAACCCTTCTGAAGTTCGATTGATCAAAGAGGTTTCAACATGGAAAAGACAAGTCTATCGACCTCCCAGGACCAGCGATCCTTTTTTCCCACTCTGCGCGATTTCTCCTCGACCATATTTCGTCATCTTCGTTTAATCCTAGGCACCTTCTTCGGTCTGTTCCTGCTGGTTGTCCTCTATGCCTGGCTGGCGCCTAGACAATACGAAGCCGAAATTAAAATCTTGCTGAACCATGAGCGGGTTGATCCTCTGGTGTCAACGGACGCCGAAGCTAATCGCCGTTTGCTTAATATCACCACGCAGGAATTGAATTCTGAATTCG
>QHZP01000097.1:0-9927 GCA_003224715.1 Acidobacteriota bacterium
GTGAATTTCGAGGCTTCAACCTTCAGGAAGGGGGCGTTGGCCAGTTTGGAAAGGCGACGAGCGACTTCTGTCTTACCAACTCCTGTGGGTCCGATCATAATGATATTCTTAGGCATGACATCTTCAGCCAGCTCAGGAGCGAGCTTCTGCCGGCGCATTCGGTTCCTTAAGGCAATAGCTACAGCTCGCTTTGCCGCGTTCTGGCCCACCACGTACTTATCCAACTCCGCCACGATTTGCCGCGGAGTCAGGTCGTCCAGCGGATCCCGCTCTTCAACTGCCCCCGGTAAATAAATAACCATATTCCCTCTTTTATGAGTTGCCATTATTCCGTCCAGTTCAGAATTATCGAACACTAAATCCGTGCCATCATAGTTCTTCGACGATAATCGAGAGATTAGTGTAAATACAGATACTTGCAGCGATAGTCATAGCCTCTGTCGCGATTTCCTTGGCAGGCAAGTCCGAGTATTTCAGCAAAGCCCGGGCTGCGGCCAGAGCGAAAGGCCCCCCTGACCCAATCGAGGCGATCCCATCATCCGGCTCAATTAAATCCCCGTTGCCACTTAACAGAAAGGTCTTATCTCGGTCCGCCACGATCAGCAGAGCCTGAAGATGACGCAAGGCTCTATCCATTCGCCATTCTTTGGCTAGCTCTACGGCAGATCTAGCAAGGTTACCTCGAAACTCTTCCAACTTAGCTTCAAAGCGAGAAAACAAAGCGAATGCATCGGCCGTGGATCCAGCAAAACCGGCCAGAACTTGACCATTATAGAGACGACGGATTTTCTTAGCGCTTTGCTTAACGATAGTCTCCCCCAAAGTGACTTGGCCATCTCCAGCCATAGCCATTTTCCCTTCTTTTCGAATGCAAATCACCGTGGTACTTCGAATCATGAACTCTATTTCTTTAAACTAGCGACAAAGAGAGAATCTGGGAGCGCACAATTGATTTTAACTGAGTCAATCTGTGTTTCCCCCGATTTATACCCATTAGAAAAGCGAACAGTCTTAAATGGGATTTGAACCCCTTGAATTTCATGGTAGTTGTAGAAAAATCTTTCATCTTCAGCGGGCCATCTCTTTCCAAAGGCCGGAGTTTTATACTCCATTTTAACAGGCAAAAAATTGATAGCATTGACAAAAATCTTAATCCTGTCGTCCTCGCTATCGATAAGCTGAACCCCCTCAACTTCGTCCAAGTCGATCCGGCTTTTTCCTAAATACCTAAATTTCATTCCTTTTTCAGTAAGTCGAAACCGGAGGACATAATCCAAGTTGTGTTTCATGTTGGCCTGGAAGCTTTTAATTTCTTCTTCCGACTGATCCTTTACAACCTTGTATTCAATCTTCCAACCTCTATCCCCATTGTTAATGTCAATGATTTCTTTCTTTTTCCCGAGTTCGCGGCGCAGTTTTAGAGGGAACTTATCGTAAGATTGAAACTGGCCCAAGCCCTGCAAATCATCTTTTCGGAACTGGTACAATCTGCCGTGCCGAGTTATGTCCTGCGTCTGCAGAAATGACTGCCCGCCCAGGACCTCAATTGTCTTCTCAAGTACCAGTCTGGCCTTGTTCTCCGACTCTACAAGATAGTTCTCCTGGGATAACAGGGCCGAGGAATTACAAGAAAAAAAAACAAATCCCAGGACATAGTGATACACATTTCGGATTGTTCTCATAGTCTCTGATGACGGACTGTGGTGGCTAACAAGTCCGCAGACGGAATTTAAAGTGTAGCTAATGGCGGAAATCCAGTCAATTATCAATTGCCTGTTTGTTCCTTCGCACAACGTGGTGCCTTTTCCAGAATTCGACCGGGGCAACATTGCCTTCAAGAGTGATTGCTACATTGATGAGTTCCAGGGAAAGATCAAGTAAAAAGGTTAGAACACTGTAACAATTGCTGAGTGGCCAACTAACGATCGCCGCAGACTTCCCTGAGGATAATCACTCAAACTTTCATGAATTCATTGGTCATTTTCTTGCGTAACAATATTTGCGTAAGATGCAAGCTTTTTGAGAAAAGTTTGCATCAAACGCGTTGAGGAGCGATGTGTCAGGTTTGACTTAGATCAAAAAAATTCCATAGATCCATAGAGATGATCTATGTTTCAAGAGAGGAGGCGGCATGGAATTGAGGAATTGCAAGTTTTATTACGGCGGACAAGAAATGAATTTTGCAGTTTTCTCCGATGATCCTTGCTGTGCAAGATATTTGGAGAGCATCCCGTTACCGATTGCGCAAACGAGAGTAGATGTCTATGAAATTGAGCCAGGGAATAAAACTCAGTGGATTGTTGTGCAACAGAAAGATGGAGATAAAGACAATTTTAAGCTTTTTGTTAGAAAGGGAGAGAAGTTCGTGGAAAATGAAACTCATTCCCTTCCTAATGAACTGAAAATAAAGATTTTGCAGAGGTTTCCAAAACTTACCAGCGAGTTCCAGCCGAGATTGGCAGCCTGAAAAGATTGGCAGCCTGAAAACGAGAAGGCTGAAAATATCCCAATAAGCCGGGTAGACCGTCAGGACAAGACCAGGAGCTTCCGGCTGGGGACAGATCATAATTTAGAGTAGTGTGAAAGGCCCTTCGAGAACCCGAAGGGCCTTTTTATTTCTTCCAAATATTTGCCCTGATCAAGTTATACTCAAGTGCATACAGGTGCAGAATCTCAAGGAGGAACCTTAATGACCGTCAGTCTACCTACTCCACTACCATCGAAAATTAAGAAGGGTGTCAGAAACCGCCGAGCGTGGTTAGAGATGTTGAGCTTCGGAGTTGCCGGGATTTTTTTGGCAAAGAATACCTCGCTGAAAGTCGTGGGTCAGACGGTAAAGAAGGTTGCGACCTCGGAAAAATCCGTCCAGTTGCATATCTATATCGAGGTGAAACCCGGTAAAGGGCCTATGCTGGAGGAATTGTACCAATCGGCATATGTTCCAGCCGTTCAAATACAAGATGGATTCCTCTGGTCACGTCTGCTTCGACATTACAATTCCACCCGCCTGTACGAAATTGACATTTCCTTTAAGGCTGAAAAGCAGCGGGCCGCCTGGGCACAATCTAAAGAACACCAGAACGCTTGGCCCAAAATTGAAGCAGTAGGGGAAAAAATTACGTGGCACGGACTTGATGTTCTGGCTTGACCCTCTCAAGGTCTACCCTCCTCGCTGGATGATTGCCTCGAGAGGTGCATACGAACAGAATTACGGCTGTGAGGCTTCTTTCGTGCCCCGACAAAAGGTGCACGGATTGCGGGGGACGCGACTTAGCCACCGCTCGCTTAGAGTTGCTATGACCTTTTGGGGTTCTCTTCTCTTGCTTTGCCCGGCACGGATACTCCAACCACAAACTACCCCCAATCCGCCATTGGGAGTGATTCCGATTAATCCTTCATGGCAGGTAATAGAGAGACTGATTAGCTCCGGTGAGTTGCAGCAAGCGCGAGAGAAACTAAATGAAGAAATAAGAGGCAGAGGCGAAACTTATAAGTCGCTGTATTTTGAGGCTTTGATTCTCTTTAAGGAAAACCGATTTATCGAATCTCTCCAGAAACTTGAGCGCAGTCTCGCCCTGGAGAGACAGCACCCTGAAGCACACAAACTGACTGGATTGATCTTAGTTGTCCTCGAGAGGTTTGATGTCGCCAGGCCTTTTCTCGAAGCAGCGGTACAGCTTGCTCCCAGCGACTCGATGGCTCACTACTATTTGGGGCGCCTCTATTACACTATTCAGCGCTTCCCTCAGGCAGCCAGTGAATTCCAGACGGTGATAAGACTGGATCCAACTTACGTAAAGGCTTACGACAACTTGGGTCTGGCTCTGGAAGCCTTAGGAGATGAAGAAGCAGCAATCCAGTCTTATCACAAAGCGATCGAGCTCAATGAGCGTCAGATGTTGAGGAATGAGTGGCCCTGTCTCAACCTGGGCAAGTTTCTGGTAACGAGGAACCGTTACGAAGAGAGTTTGTCCGTGGTGCGGAAAGCCGTTGAGTTAAATCCCAAGTCAGCGGAGGCATACTATGTCTTAGGGAAAGTACTTGCAAAGCTGGGCAAAGATTCGGAAGCTTTGGAAGCACTCAAACGGTCCACTTTGAATGATCCAAAATATGGGGAAGCTCATTATCTCCTAAGCAGGATATACCTTAAGCGAGGTCAAGAAGAGGAGGCCCAGAAAGAAATTAGCATTTTTCAGGAGCTCAAGGAGTCAGGGAAAAAGAAGGAGCCCAAGGCAGATGAGAGAAAGTTACGTTGAATCGAATTTTCCTGAGTATTCCAAGTGTACCTTGAAAAAGTGAATGATCTTTTGTTCATAAACCTTTCCCAGCAAGTTATAACTTTGAACGTGAGCGACTCCAGGAATACGAATGAACTCCTTCGGCCCAGGTATTTTTTGAAAGAGCTTTTCTCCCTGTGATACCGGAATGAGAGAATCTTTCCCTCCATGGTAAACAAGTACCGGACGACTATTGAGGTTGCTAGCTTCGGCCTCTGGAGCGATCTCCCTGGTATTAATTCCCATCAGAATCGACCCGTAAAAATTTGCAAGGGAGGAGAAGATCTTTCTTAGCGGTGCAGGCAAGTAGCGAAACCGGAAAGCCACGACCTCACAAAGCTCGGCGAATGGAGAATCAAAAACAAAGGCTTTCACTTCGGGAATATTTTTGGCTGCAAAAATGGCTGCAGCACTTCCCATCGAAACGGCATAGAGACCCAGCACCCTGAACCTTTCAGCATACTTGTTTTTGATAAACTGGATCGCCGCTTCTATGTCCTTGGCCTCAAGAAAGCCAAAGGTTGTCTTGTGACCCGTGCTCTGACCATGGCCACGAAAATCAAAAGTCAGCACGCTGAATCCGGCCTCACGGAGGAACTGAGACACGCCCAAAAGATCTTCTCGATTTGTTCCTAACCCATGACAAACCAAGATCAGGGGAGCTTCCGGCTCCCCATAGAGAAGCCATCCCCGAATCTGCTGTCCATCAGAGGTAGGGAACGCGAGAGAGAGATGCCTAAGGTTATAGCTAGCAGGCATCGTGCCAACGGCCATTTTGGGACGGTAGACATTAGACAAGGCGTACAAGAAAGGAAAAAGCAAAAAAATCAACGCCAAAACGAATATGCCAAGTCCGAGTCCCAGAAGCAAATTTCTCCCTTTCATCGCCGCACGGACTTTTCAATCAGCAGACTCGCCCGCAAGACGCTACGTTTTGGGAGGGCCCTCACGGAGTGGAAATGTGGAATCCGCTTAAATCAACCTAGCCAACCTTTTCCAGCAGACGCTTAAGATTGCCGTCTGTCCTGAGTTTCTGCGCCTTGCAGGTTCCTGCGTTCTCTTGTGTCTCTATAAGCGTTACGCGAAACTCCACCCCAACTCCAGCGTCATGATCGCTCGCAAGCAAATGGGCCTCTGGTTATAAGAGTTCTGGCGGAGGAGCAGCTTCAAACTAGCTCCTCCCTTAGGGTTAAGACGGGAACTACTAAAATGAGGGTCACGCTTGGAAAAACAATGCACCAAAAATGAGACTAGGAAAGCAGATTGTCGAAGTCAGCCAGCAATCTTTCAAAAGTGGCTCTGGCCAGATTGGTCGGACAAATCTGTCTTTTTCCCCCGGTCCTATCCAACTCGTAGCAATCAAAGCTTAGCTGATTGCCCTCCTTTAAAACAATCTCATAATAATTGACCGAATTTTCCATTCTGTGAAAAAGATTGCTGCGAAGAATAACTGTTCTATTATTGCGATCATATTCTACCAGCTTGAAATCTTCTTCAAGGTAAGTTAGTTTCTCCTTTAGGACTTCGGATTGTTTTTCAAGAGGAAGGGCAGGAGTGTCCTTAGCTTTGATATCTAGATGTAAGATTAAGAGCCCAAGTTTATCAAAATCACTAATCTTAAAATTCCAAGTCAAACCGGTGGTTTCAATCAGCGGACTGAAGTACCCTTCGCTCCTATCGGTTTCCCTTAGGGCGTAAATCATATCCGAGATCTTAGGGTTTTCTTGCATATTTCCTCCAGCTTGAATTGCAAGCTAAAGCTCGAAATCATAGGTTTCTCTCAGAATGTTTCTCGCCGTCAAATTTAAAAATCTTGCCACGACCTTCCACGACCGTTTCCAAGTAAACGGGCCGGGTCCAAATCGTTTGGATGTTTCTGAGAGTCTCTTTGCCATAGTCAACTTTCAAATCGATTCCTTCATGACGATGGTAAAGGTAAAGTTCTCCACGATTCTCATAATTGGACTCCTTCACAAAGATGAAGGGTTGCCCGAAGTTTGTTAACGAGAAAAGGAGCTGTTGTTTTACCTTCCTAAAATCGCGGTCTGAAATCACATAGGCTTCCTGCTCGGGACTGTACTTGTAAACAAATAATTTCTGCTCTTCACAAAATTCTTCCGTCATAAATGTATCAATGAACGTGACATCGTTGTAAATCTTTCGAACTTCAAAAATTTTCTCTCGACCAAGACCTAAATCCTTGTCCCAGCTTTTTTTCGTCTCGATGTTGTCACATTCTTCATATTCTTTGCCGAATTTCCCTCGATTCCAACGATCTTCAATATCCTTGAAAAGTTCAAGTCCTAACTTGTAGGGATTGATACGGGTGGGCTGGGTAGCCACTGTTCCCGAATGATGGTCTGCATAATCAATCAACTCTGAATCTCTTAGCGCCCGCTGAGTCATGATTTTGGAATGCCAATAAGTGGCCCAGCCTTCATTCATAATTTTTGTCTGCCCTTGCGGCGCGAAATAATAACTCTCTTCACGAATCAGTTCGAGGATTTCGCGTTGCCAGTTTTCCAGGGGAGCATTTTCGATCAAAAACAAGACAACATCTTTTTCCGGGGCTTCCGGATAGCCTCGCTTCTTGAGTTTGTCTTCTTCAATCTTTCGCTGCTGCAGTTCCATAAAATCTGGCGGATTGATGAACTCTTCCATGTAATCCTTGCTCTTGATCTTCTTCACCGTTTGCTCAGCCTCGGGATCGAGCAGGTCGGAAGCTACCTTCCGGCCTCGCCGCTCTATGAAAGGCGCGTGTCGATCGATGAGATCATCGATCGACAGGCAGATGTCGATGAACTCCTCCACCTCGTTGTAGCCGTACTTATCGATATACTTGCGAACCTTGGTCGCATGGTTAGCCATCTCGTCCATCATTTTTCTGTTGGTTTTGGAAAACCAGAAATTGTTTTTAAAAAAATCGCCGTGCCCGTAGACGTGGGCCATGACAATTTTTTGGTCTACATAATTGTTGCATTGGAGAAGATAGGCGTAGCAGGGATCGTTGTTGATCACCATCTCGTAAATTTTGTGTAACCCGTAGGCATAGCTCTTGCTGAGACGCTCATACTCCATCCCGAAGCGCCAGTGCGGAAACCGATTGGGGAAACCCATAAAACTGGCTACCTCGTTGAGTTGCTTAAAATCGAGAATTTCAAAGATCGTCTCGCAGAAGTCCAGTCCGTAGTCTCTGGCATAGCCTTCAATTTCTTCCTGTATTCTTTTCAATTCCGGCGGTAAGTTCATCGATATGAATTCACTCCAGGTTATTTACCTTTGCCCAAGAATTGCTTTATAGAGTTGTAAATGTCATCTTTGCTTTCAATCTTGGACGTAATCAAATTCTCTGCCGAATCCAGCTCATCCTCAAGTTCTCGTATAAACTCGCCACTCCCATAGGTGCTTTCTACCTGGCCATAACAAAAAAGATTCACTTTCGGAAGCAGCTCCTTTTGCAGGAGAGATATGCATTTATCGGTGTCGCCGCCAGACCAATTGTCACCATCCGAAAAGTGAAATCCATAGATATTCCATTGCCCCAAATCATACTCCTCATCAATCATTTTATTGAAGAAATGGTAGGCCGAGGAAATCATGGTTCCACCACTTTCCCGAATGTGGTAAAACATCTCTTCATTCACTTCTTTGGCTGTGGCATCATGTACGATGTAGCGAGTTACGAGCCCCTTATATTGTGAGCGGAGCCAGGTATCGATCCAGAAAGTCTCAATCCGAACAATTTCCTTTTGCTCGTCCCCCATAGATCCGGAGACATCCATCATGTACACGATCAGCCCATTGCACTCAGGGGTGGGTTTGGTCTTCCAAGACAGATAGCGTTTGTCTTCTCGAATCGGCAGGATAAGGGGATTCTTCAGGCTATAGGCACCGGAGGTAATTTGGCGTTTCAAAGCCTCTTTGTAAGTCCGTTTGAAGTGGCGGAGAGATTCGGGGCCACTGCGATGGATGGCTGCATATTTGTCTTTCTCAGTTTGAATTTTCTGGTGACCTTTGGGTTCAATCTTGGGAAGTTCCAACTCTTCCCCCAGGATTTGCGCCAACTCTTCGAGGGTAATGTCCACTTCCAGTAAGTGTTCCCCGGGAAGGTTACCAGCCTCGCCACTGCCTTCATCTTCGTCGACAGCAATGGGAGTTCCTGAGTCTCCATCACCCTGCCCAACTCCTCCCTGGCTCCTGGGGGCAAATCGAAAAGTGGGAATGTCAATTTGCGGAATTGGGATGCTAATCAGATCCTTCCCTTTTCGCCCAATGAGCTCTTCATGAGAAATATATTTCTTTAAGTTAGCCTTGATTTTTCCGCGAACAATCTGACGAAACCGGTTATGGTCCTGCTCGATTTTGAGAGCCATGGTGTGTTTTAACGCTTGGAGTCTCCTCTCGCAAAAATACTGGCAACATAGTTGAGAACATCGGTCGCACAGATATCACAATATGAATAGTTTTTAATCATCCGACTTTTGACCACATCGATTTTTTCCTGAGTATCCTTGTCGACAATGTTTGCCACCAGGCTGGTGAGTTTGATGGAATCCTTCTGGTCTTCGAAAAGCTTAAGTTCCAGAGCCTTAAACAGTCGCTCATTAGTCTTATAGTTAAAAATTCGTCCTTCAATGGCTAACGCCCCAATGTAGTTCATGATTTCACGCCTGAAATCATCTTTGCGACTTTCTGGAATTTCGATTTTCTCCTCAATCGAGCGCATCAGTCTCTCGTCCGGCTCTTCATCTTGTCCCGTGTACTTGTTCTTCACCTTTTCCTTTTGGGTGTACGCTTTGATGTTGTCAATATAGTTACTGCAGAGCCGGCTAATGGCTTCCTCATCGGCCGAAATCGCACGCTGCACCTCATTCTTCACGATATCTTCGTATTCCTGCTTTACGACGGCCAGCAGTTCTCTATACTTTTTCCGTTGGTCCTCGCTTTTGATGAGGGAATGATGTTTCAGTCCACTTTCGAGTTCGTTAAGAACCATAAAGGGATTAACGCAACTAATCAGTTCGTTGCTTACCAAGGCGTTGGAAATCTTGTCCTGAATATACCGCGGAGAGATTCCGTCCATCCCTTCACGGACGGCTTCTTTACGGAGCTCTTTGATGCTGTCTTCGGTGAAACCGGTCAACGTCTTACCATCATAGAGCTTTAACTTTTGCAGCAAGGTCAGGTTCGCTTTCTTGGGTTCTTCCAGGCGGGTAAGCACTCCCCACATTGCAGCCATCTCAATAGTGTGAGGGGCAATGTGTTTCCCCTTGATGCGGCTGGGGTTGAAATCCTTCTCGTAGATTTTGATTTCCTCCGTGAGCTTAGTGATGTACGGAACGTCGATCTTGACGGTGCGGTCCCGCAAGGCCTCCATAAACTCGTTATTTTGCAGCTTCCGGTACTCAGGTTCGTTGGTATGACCGATAATGACCTCATCAATATCGGTCTGCGGAAACTTTTTTGGCTTGATTTTGTGTTCCTGTGAGGCCCCTAACAAGTCGTAAAGGAACGCCACGTCCAATTTAAGGACTTCGATAAACTCGATGATACCTCGGTTGGCAACGTTGAATTCCCCATCAAAATTAAAGGCTCTGGCATCCGAATCAGATCCATAAATGGCAATCTTGCGGTAATTGATATCACCGGT
>QHZP01000097.1:9949-12933 GCA_003224715.1 Acidobacteriota bacterium
CTTAGGCTGGAAAGTCCCGACACCAATACGATCCTTCTCTGAAAGAATAAGCCGCCGCACCTTGATATGGGATATCACCTGCAACCAATCACCGTTGTACTTCTTGCTCAACTCACGAAAGGTTTGACGGCAAGCTGGGCAAAGGTCACCTTCCACGGTTATGTGGTAGTCACTGCTGGTACTTTTGTTTAGTTCGGCCAGGACTTGAGCCCGAAATTCTACCGGTATCAAATGGAGTGGCTCCTCATGCATAGGGCAAGGCATCTCATCGGAAAAGCGCAATGTTTCCGTCTCGTCATGCAGATTGACTTGAGTCCAGTTAAAAGTATAGAGCGCGCCTTCCGGAGTTTTTGAATATTCTTCCAGCCCCTTTTTCAGTGACCGCACAATCGTACTCTTGGAACTGCCCACTGGACCATGGAGTAACAAGACACGTCGTTCCGTCCCATATCGTTGAGCGGCTGCCTTAAAGATGTCGACCATTTTGGAAAGGTGAATATCCAAACCATAGACCGCGTCTTTACCGTAATGGGGTAAATCCTTGAAAAAGTTGTAGCGGATTATCTTTCTCTTATACTCGGTGTATTCCTCCTTGCCATAAGAGAGGATCATGTCATAGACCCGCTGAAAGGCGCTCCGCGTGACTCGCGGGTTTTGCTGGACAATTTCAAGATATTCTTCAAAACTGCCCTCCCAATTCAACTCACGAAAATAATCTGTGTCCTGATAATGATTTATCAAAGAAAGAATACTGGTCTTCGTATTAGTATTAGATTCGGCCATAGGCTGACCTTTCCTCCCACTGTATTTGGCGCACGGCTATCCTGCCCCTACCCATTTTTATCGGAACATACCCGAGCGACTCTTAAGTCGACAAAGGGAGAGAAGGTAAGTAGCGATGCGACTCAACAAAATCAATTGAGATTTTACTGACAAAGAACAGAGTCGCTCTATTTGGATTTTTTATATGCGTCTCAATGTCTAGCCTAATTATACTACAATTCGATTAAAAAAAGCATCATCGTCTGCTCCTATCAGCAACAATTCATTCTGGTGTGCTGATTCTTTGGAAGCTTTCCAATTCAACACCCAGACTGGAGAAAGCTTCTTTCAGTCTCACTTGGCTGGTTTGGCTCTACGACCAGGAATAAGACAAGTAGCGTTGAAGTAACGATCAGGCTTGCCGAGAATAGTCCTACGGCCTGGTATCCCCAATACAAATAGCAATAGGAAGAAACCAAGGTTGAGACCGCAATACCAAGTTGAGACAAGGTATTGCGCACAGCCAACAGAGTCCCGCGTTCACGAATGGGGACCAGTTCGGTGATAATGGCCAAAAGGGGTGCCATTCGAAACGCTATCGCGAGTCCAGCGAGGCCCAGGCTGCTAAAAAGCCAGAGACTCCATGAAAGTCTCGGTACCGCGAATAAGCAGGCTGCTAGCGCAATCCCGCTTACCACCAGCACTGTTTTCTTTCCCCATTTGTCCGACAGAACTCCGGCTAAGGGAGCGCCTATTAAAGAGGTCACTCCTGCCCACAAAAACAGGAGTCCGATGCGTTGAACCGGAACATGCAACTGGCCATTCAAATGGCTCCCCAGATAAGTAATAAAGCCGACGATCGCCCCCGAGGATAATAGGGAAGCCCACAGAATTGCGGCAGTCTCTTTCTTTTTTAGAGAAGCAACCGTTACCCTCTTGATTCGAGCTAAATTTAACCTATCCCGAGAAAGGGGCGATTGAGAACCTGAATGGGGATTGGCTGCGAGAAATTTGCTGACGAGCAAAGCTGCACACACGGCCAGTCCGGAAATAACTAAGAAAATGGGACGCCATCCACGAGTGGCGGCAACCGTGCTAGCCAGTGGCACTCCGAGAATCGCTGCCGTAAAATAGGCGCCTGACAGGACTCCCATGGCCTGACCCCGCTTCTCATAATAAAACATGTCGGCTGCATAAGAGGTGGCACACGTGGTCAGCCCCCCCGCCGTCATTCCCGCGAGAAATCTCGCTATAAACAAAAGCTCTATTGAGCCAGCCAGGCAGGTGAAAAGACTTGCTCCAGAAAATCCAAGCAGGCCATATTTGATAAAAGGCTTACGGCCAAATTGGTCTGAAAGACACCCGAAGAGAAGTGAAAAAATCCCTGCTGAAATAGAATATATTGGAACGGCTCTACCGACATAACCAGGTTGCACCTGGAGAGTCGTGGCGAGGAGAGGAAGCAGAGGTGGGATCATCTGGAAATCAACCTCTCCCAAAAGGCTAACCAAAAAAAGTAAGGCCAGAGTGAGACCTTGGTCACCAGTGCAAATCTTCATTAATTACTTTGAATCAGAATGCTTCAAATGGAGGTTGGCTGCGGCTATATCTGTCAAGTCGACTACTGCAGCCGCATTCACGCCCATGGCGATGGCAATAGTTTCGCTAATCTCTTGCTTCGTGGCGCCAAGCTTAATGGCTTTTTTGATATGTCCCTCCAGACATCCTTGGCATTTGGAAATCAATGAGGCTGAGATGGCAATCAGTTCTTTCGTCTTGCGGTCCAAAGTGGAAGCTTTATAAGTTTCAGCATAAAACTCGAAATAGATCCGCTTCATTTTTGGATCCAACATGCTGTAGCTTTCTACCTTTTTGTCCGATTCGCTATGAGATGGGGTGCTTATCTCTTCAGCTCTTTCGTCGGGGTTTTTTTTCAAGCGAACGCTCCTTTGGAGAATCTCGGAATCCTTTGTGATGTTTTGTCCTTTACCGAATCTGCTTTTCAGCCCCAAGTTAGTGTTCTTATAGCATTGACGGCCAAATTAGGGCCTCATCCCTCGAACGGATTCAAGTAGGTACAAGGTTCAGACGTTGGGTCGAGCAGCCTTGCTGTTTATTTTCCGTTTCCTGCCCTGGACTTCATGCGTGGACTGTAAGAATCGAATGCCCCATCAATCTCCAATTCGCAAATTTGCCTTTCCGTAAGCTGCGTGTGTCGCTAA
>QHZP01000666.1 GCA_003224715.1 Acidobacteriota bacterium
TGGGCTTCGGCAGGACTTGGTTGGTCTTCGGGAAACCCAAAGAGCCCTAGGATAAGAGCAGAACCGCTCTCAGCAAGGTTTTCAGGCTAGGAACGCTGGACATCAAATCCAGATCAAACTCGCTAAGCAACCCCTACATGCTTTGACGTCCGTTATCATTAACCTTGTCAGCGAGTGGGCCATATTTCAAAGAAAGCAAGTTCGAGAGGCTGCAGTAGTTCCGTCACATCCTGCCAGCGACTGACTTGTGACGATTTTGTCTTCACCACCTTACCCTGCGAGTCATAGTATTTTATCTGATAGGTCTCGGCTTGCGGCAGCCACAGATCGAGGGAGCTCCGGACCGAGATGTGTCGAGCTTGATTCTGAGCGTTCAACACCGCAATCAAAAGGCGGTCTCCAAGCTGACGACCTCGGACGAACGCAGGGGTCGGCGCACTGAGCACGGAATCGCCGAGGAGAATACCGTCTACGAAGAAGGGCAGGAACTGCTTGCGCAGCGCGGCCGTTTCCTTCAGGGCCGACGACAGCGAAGGAACCTCGCTGATCAAAGCCGTTCCATTGGGCTGATCCGGCTTGATCGGCATGACGTTGAGGTAAAGCCCATCGCAAAAAGCCTGTTTGACGACCAGCGGAGAGTCTTCGACGTCGCAATTTAACCGAGGCGTGCGGAGCACGTTCAGAATGGGGGACGCATCGACGTAGTCAACCCAGTTCCAGGTGTAATCGACAACTTGGTTGTCGTGCTCGAGGCTGGCAGCTACCGACTCGGCTGAAAATGTCGATTCCGGGTCTTTTGCCTGCGCTAGAGTCCGCACCTTTTCAAGGAGGGTGATGAGGTCAGGCTTTCCTTTTTCCTTGACCTTTGTTGAGAAAACATCCCAGCAGAATGAGTGCAGTCCGAGGTTGATCCATTGGGTCAAAGCTGTTTCGACATCTTTTTTCCAGACCTCGTTGTCGCTCTCCACGCTGGCTCCATCCCAAAACTTGGTGTAGAAGGGTCGGAAATTTGGAATCAGCTCAGGATGATAGGTCCAGTCGCTGGTTGCCGGTGGCACGCCGTAGCGCGAGGCGTACCTATTCCGCACGATCTGGACGCTAATGAAAGGGGCTATGTTCGCCCCCACCTGCCTGGCCTTGTGCAAGCTATCGAGGAACTCCTGCTGGCCGCCCAACTCCGAACGCAGAGGAATCGGCATGGTTGAGTAGGTGCACCAACCCCAGGGAACGACTTCATCCAGCCCGTGCGCAACGGCGTCCTGGGCAACCCGGGGCAGATCTGCGTACCGAAACGCAGCCTTGGCAGGATCCATTTCGGCAGTTTGAATCATCCAGATGGTCTGAAATCCCAGCCCGTCCCTCACGTGTTTGGGAACCTGCCTGGGAGAGTTCACTTCCCTGACATAGTTGCGAAAGACCTCAATCCCTTTGGCCCAGCCGCCCAGGTGGGGCGTTAGCCAAAACTCCCCACTCTCCCAGCTTTTTCCCGGCTGAATGCTTGCCTTGTGTTCCCACATCAGGCGTAGATTGTTTGGACTGGACTCGGCGCGATGGGTCCGAACGCCCGGCATATCCGGGGTGCCCCACTTTTTCTGGAAGACGCTCAACCCGCCTCTTAGGCTGCCGTAGTCCAGCCAGCGCAGGGCATTCAGTCCGTAATAGCCGGCAGGCGGGTAATCTTTCCATCCGCGACCGACATAGAAGGGCGCGGAGTCCGGTGCGCGTATCGGCTCAGTGAACGGCGAGACCTCCCCGCGAGGCAGGCGCAGCCGCGTTTGTTCGAGACCGTCGAACGGCTGCAGTCCCCGCAAGTCCGGAAATATGACTTGAGGCACCGGAGCTGAAGATTGGTTTTCAACGCGGCAGGTCAGGATGACCGATTTCCCGTCGACAGCGGCTCGAATGCCAATCTGCGCGGTGATCTTTCCCGAAGGCATGGGAAAGTTGCCACGGCTGGGCGCCAGCGGATCCCATGTAATGGTTATGGCATCGCGGGCACGACCTATGCGCGCCTTAGAGAATCGGGAGGCCAGCCTGAGTGGAACAAATGCATCGACCGGATAAGCCATGTCCAGCAGACCGGCGGCCTGCGGGGTGGCCTGAAGAATTACTCCCACTTCCGGGTATGCGAGGTACAGAATGCTTCCAGTCTCTTCATCTACCCCGATGGTAAGGCCGTTAAGCGTGATGGTTGGGGTCGCGGCTGAGGTCGCCGACACAAACCCGAAAACGGTCAAGATGCTAATGAGAAATGCGGAATGCCTTTTGTCCCTTGCCATTTCACTCTCCTTTTTCTGCCTCGTCATGGCGCAACCGAGACTCCTTTGGGTCAGAACCTCAGGAAACAGCGCCATTTCACAAATTCGGAATAAGCTTTCTCTGTAAGCAGAATGGAATCAGAAGGCTGGATGAGGACGTGGCCGGTAAACGAATCGCCAACACCCCCTATTGGGCTCATCGCCTGCTGTGGGTGACAGATCTTCCCGGACTGACGCGGGTCAGAGCTCGGCATTGAAGTATTCAGCCAAGCCATGCCCCAACATGGTCCTTTCATTTCCGTTTCCGGTGA
>QHZP01000667.1 GCA_003224715.1 Acidobacteriota bacterium
GGCGGTCCTGGGCGCCATCGTCAACTATGCCGCCGGCCGGGCGTTCGTGCGTTACGGCGTGGTGGCCCTTGGGCTTTTGGCCGTGTCGGGACTCACCCGGCTGCTGGAGTTTTGGATCCTGCAAGGCACTGGAGGAATTTCTTAAAGCAGTGACGAGTGACGAGTGGCGAGCTAAAGGATTCTCTAAAGCCGCTTGTCGCTTGTTAAGTCGGTTACTGGCCACCAATCACTAACCATTAGCGACTGTTATCCAATGACCATCCCCGAACTCTTGAAAGATCTTATCCGGCTTTTGCTGAACCTGGCTCCAGTGGCAGCCGTGGGTTGGCTCGTATTGGCCGGGATCAGCTTGCGTCGCGAAGGCGGGACGAATTTTTACATCGGGGGAGGATTTAGCAAGTGGATCTTTTGGGCGGTGGCATTGGTGACCCTTCCTCAGACCCTCAATTTCCTGGTTTCCCGAGGGGTCAATATCCCGCTCCCCGGAGGCGTGGCCGTCTCAACGGATTGGCTCCGAACCATTGAAGATGGAATTGTGGTTTTCATGAACGACCTGGTTGTACCGAGGTTGGTTCCGACCCTGGCAGCATTCTTTGTCTTGCGGGCGATTTTGGATTCAGCAGAAGGCAACAGCCCGCTCAGGTCCATTTTGACCGCCATGTTCCTGTTAGCTGTCTCAACAACCTTCAGTTTGATTCGGAGTTTGAACAGTGGCAACGACCTGGCGTTAGCCGATGTGCTCGACAGCCTGTGGAACTACCTTGCCGGCACCATCATGCCTATCGCAGGAGGTTTGGCCATTGTGGGCGCAATCTTCAACTTTGCCACCGCGCGACCCTGGCTCAGGCTGGTCGGCTGTTCGATGGGATTCCTTACCGTCTCGGCCCTGTGGCGTCTGGTTGTAGCAATGGTGCAGTGACGAGTGATGAGTGACGAGTGACAGGGGATGACCCCCCTGCAATCCCCCCTTGGAAAAGGGGGGAACTAAGTGGGGTACTTGCCTCGAAGTGAAGGCGACCTATGGACTTTCATACAGGCATTCTGAATCTGACGAACTGGGCTGGGAACGTCATCCTGCCTACCCTGGCTGGATTGTTCCTATCCGTTGCCGTGGTGTGCTTTTCCAAGGGAAGAGATTACCACCACTGGATGTATGGCGGGTTCATGTCCCTCATGGCTTCCGGACTGTTACGGATGATGGAGACATTCACTTCTCAGCTAGCCTGGAATAACCCTGACCTCTATTGGAATTCGTTGCTCAATTTGACTAACTGGGTTGCGAATGTCGTTCTTCCCCTCTATGGGGCCCTGCAAGTAGCGCTTGGAGTCCTGCATTTTGGAGGCATTTTGGAGCGGGTGCACATCGGCCACAGTTACTTGCGCAACTTTGTCTCGGCCGGCTGTTGTTTCATGATTTCGGGTCTATTACGTCTGGCTGAGTTCTTTGTGGAGCAAGGAACGGGAGGAGTCCCTTGATTGCCGATTGGCGATTGCGGATTGCCGATTGATTAAAATCATTTCTTGTAAATCGACAATCGAAAATCGGCAATTGTGATGCGTGACAGACGGTGGCTATTACGAATCACGCATCACGTTTCGGTCATTGGAGTTTCTTATGTCCATTCAAACTACGCCCGTTTATCGTAACCTGCAGACCAGGGTTACATTTCTTTACCTCGAATTTGAAGATTTGTTCGTGGTGGTGATCCTCGCCGTGCTCTTCAATATCCTGGGACGCCTCCTCGACCGTGAGATATTCGGATTACCCATGAGTCTGGTGCTTGAATACGGAGCACCCATCCTAAGCGTTCCACTCCTGATCCTTTTCAAATACGGCAAACCTGGTGGTTATCTGATGGACTGGTTGTCTTTCCACTTCAAACCTCGGCTGTACTGCTGTCTTGAGACAGATTCGCAGCAGACACGCCCATACCTCAAAAGCGGGGAGGCAGGAACATGGCGGTAATGACAAGAGCCAGATACGAAGAATCGCTGCGCAGTCCGGCTTTCTGTGAGCTTCTGCCTATACGGGACTTTCTGGATGGTGTCATGATCCGCGCTAACGGCGCCTACGTGGCGGGTTATGAACTCAGCGGCCTTCATTCCTACTACGACTCCGACGAGCAGCGCCAGCACTTGAAGATGCTCCTGGAAGTCCTGCTGCGGACGCTACCGGAACTTTCCATGCGCCTGCAGCTCCGTTTTGAGATTATCGAGGGTGTAGGTGACCTGCTGAGCCACTATGCTAAAGCTCAACGCAACCCGAACCCGAATGTTCAAGCTTTGGATCGAATCCGCACGGCGGCCTGGCGACGC
>QHZP01000668.1:0-525 GCA_003224715.1 Acidobacteriota bacterium
TGCATACGGATACATCGGTTGAATCGGCGCAGTCTCAGAAGTGGGAAACTGTCGTGGAATGCCGTAACAAGAGGACGAAGCGGCATAGATGAACCGCTTTACCCTTGCATGTCGGGCAGCTTCCAGAACAGCCACAGTTCCGTCCACGTTGGACCGGTGATAATTGTCCGGATTCTGAATTGAAGGAACAATATCGGCTAATGCCGCCAGATGAAAGACCCAGTCCACGCCTTTAAAAAGCGGCTTGAGTGCTTGGAAATTTGTGACATCGCAGTGCACGAGCTGAAGTCTGTCACTAGTGAAAAGATGGGCCAGATTTCCCTCTCTCCCTGTGGAACAATTATCGACAACCAGCACCTGATGCCCTTCTCGCAATAATCGCTCAGTCAGGTGGCTTCCAATGAAGCCTGCGCCTCCGGTAACAATGGCCCTCTTCATGACGTCACGATCCGGTCTCGTTTGGTATGCAATTATGATAATAAAAACAGCTCTGTGTTCCCAATTCTAACTCGGGAGGCTGAGACT
>QHZP01000668.1:567-5431 GCA_003224715.1 Acidobacteriota bacterium
ATAGATTTCCCCACTACCAGAAATCGGTTCTTGCTGTAGCACCGACCACCCTTCAGTTCAATTTGACCTAGTTGTATCATCCGTTCAATTCGGGCCTTTACCATTGTTTCAGGATTATACTCGCTTTTCAATTCTTGCAAATGGACCTTTCCCTTGGCAAGGATCTTAAGCAGTATATGGACATGCAAGGAAGTCTCACTCAAATTGAGAAAGCTAAAATACCCGAAACCTATGCTCAAGTAGACCAAGATCAGATAGACAAATCCGGCCATCAGCTCGAGGAAGTCATTCCTCCAATGGGAAAGAACCGAGAACCAAGCGGCAGGTAGCAGCAGGAAGTTGGCGCTAAGGACTGAGAGAATTGCGCCTTGCTGGCCAGACATGTCAAACCCGATGGACCTGGACAGTCGATGCAAAAAGCAATGCAGACCAAGAATTACTACCGGTGAAAGAGCCAGTATCAATATTAATAGCCACAATTCTCTCATTTTCTATCCTTCGCTAACTTCCGGTAATCCGATGCTTCGCCGATACAAGCGAAAGCACCAAGCTACCAACCGTCCCTTTGCGGTTAGACAAAGTAGATTTTGAGTCTCGACTAACATTTGGGCCGCTATGAGATTTTCGATCCTAAGGCCGGCCAGGTTCTTGTGGTTGAACCAGGGAAGAAACAGTTCTTCATAATGCAGCCCCGAAGGCATCGATTGGTCAATGGCCTCGAGTATGGCCAGTGAAGGACTAAAGGCAATCAGCCCTGAGTAAAAGACGATGTAGGCGGACGAAAGGCTTGCATGCAACAAAAAAATTGCCAACAACCGAATGAATCGAGGACTTGGAAGATCAACACTTAGGTTGGCCGCCAGGATGAAGATGGCAGTCAAAAGAGGCAATACGAAAAAGATTGCCGATAGCCAGATGGGATAGGCCGTGGGACGATGTATACGCCAAATGATAAGGTGCAGGAGGTAACAGATTGCAAAGAGAGACAAGCCGTAAACTAAAATATGAGTTATAGACAACCTCCTTCGGTTTTGCTAACTTCCCCTCCAACATGTCAGTTTTTCATGCCGCCGATTTCGCAACGCCCGCGTCATCTGAAGGGCTAACAGTTTAATCTCGTATGTTTCCTCTGTTACTCGCCTTTGCGCTCTTCCTTTTCTTTACGCTGGTTGGCAAAGCCCTGCTGGAGGTGGTTCGTTTCCCTTTCCCAATTTTCAGAAGCTGGCTAGTGGCTCCTGCAGTGGGACTTTCGGTAGTGGTACTTCTAACTCTAAATCTTAATCAGTTAGGCGTGCCAGTTAAGAACTTTGCCTGGTGGATGACCGCAGCTCTGGCACTTGGCGTTGCCCTTGTCTTTTTTAAAAGAAGGCCGATCTTCCCTGTGATGCAGTTAACGATTTCGCTGGGAATTGCATTGTTCGCAACTGTCTATTCCGGCTGGCCTGCGTTGAAGTATAGCTTCGGCTGGGAGGGTTTTGCAAACCATGATATGGCGAACTATTGCTTTAGTGCGACACGCTTTTTGAATTCTGGCCTTTATAGAATACCCACCTTAGAAGAACTGTCAGGCACAGACTATACCCAGCATATGTGGTTCCTGTATGGGCCTGGAATGTTTCGCTGTGGCAGCGACTTGATCCTTGCATGGGTCTCCGCTCTGTCCAAACTCCATCCGTGGGAAATAGCCATGCCGGCAATAATTTCCTTAGCCTTGTGCCAGATTTGGACGGCAGGAGCCCTGGCCTTAGTCCTTATCAAGGATCGTCGTCAAGCTCACTTCACGATGAGTCTCTTGTCATTAAGTCCTTTCTTCCATCATGGGACCTTGATTCAAGTGATCCCCCAAGTGGGGGGCTTAACCCTCCTGCTCGCTTTGGGCACTTTCTGTATGGGTTCTTTTCATGAGCGAAATTCTAAATTCAGCCTGGCTCTCAGAAGGAGCTTTGTTTTAGCGTTGATCACAAGCAGTCTTTCTATCTATTATCCAGAAGTTTTGCCCTTTGCAGTCTTATCTATCGGGCTGTTTCACGCCTATTCCGTCTTTCGAAACAAGGAGAGCGTTACCCCACTCCTCAAGACCCTTTTCTTCACGGCTATTCTTTGGATTCTCATTGGTAGACAAAACGTCGTGACGGCGCTCGGAACAGTCCGATTTGCCTTCGGGCATAGCTTTGAAAGAATTGCTGGTCTCACCAGTTTCGAGGCAGCGCGATTACCTTCCGCGACAGCTGTTCTTTTCGGTTTTCAGTCGTTTTACTCATGGCCGGCCGAACCTTACCAATCAATCTTGGTCGCTATAAGCTGGTTGCTTTTCTTGTTCGTTCTATCTTACTCCCTGCTTGCCTGTCTCCAAGCCAAACCCTACGCCTTTCTGTTCCTCACTATGTTGGCGGTAGGCTTAAAACTTTTTGCCGACGCCAGTTCCTTCGGACTGTTCAAGCTAGGTATGTATGTTCAACCTCTTTTGATGGCAGGGTTAGCACAGTATCTGGCTGCGACCAAAATCCAGAGAGCAGTTGTTTGCTGTGTGATCTATTGCATGGTTACTCTTCCCACTCTCGTAGACTATTTGAGTAGATCGGTGGATACAAGCCACAAGGCCGTGGGAGCGTTGTCAATGAGCAAGCCTATTTCAGATCTACTCGTGCCAAGTATTCCCGCCCATTCAATTACGCTTGTGGGCGTTCCCCTGAAATTCCTAAGTCGAGAAGTTGCCGGGTACTATGCTTTTGAGCAAGGTCCCATCTCGCGACACTTGCGAAAGATACCCGCCCGATTGAGACCACTTAACAGTCAGTTTGAGCAGGCTCTAAGGTTAAGCGCCCGACTGAAAGAAACCGTTGGGGAAGAGAAAACACTTTTTGGCGCTTCCTTCAAATACCCCTTTTTTTCTGTCAGAGACAAGATGGCTTTGGTTGCCCTTAAGGAGGAAAAATATCACCCCTTCAACAATCTTCGCGATTCACACGAAACAAACGAAAGCAATTATTTCCAATTCACTGAACCTTGGAAGCTCCGGAATTATCTGTTGTTCAAAGCCACTTCGCGCGGAGGCAATTACTACGATTTTGGTTATGAGACAGTGTACTGGCAGATGGAAAGAGACCCAATGATTCCAAACAGGAAAATGTATGCAGTGGGAAGATTTCTCCTATTTCAAATTCTTGATTCAGACCCAAACGTGAGAATGCGGGTCTGCCTAACCAAGACCATCTGCGGGCCAAATCGGACCACCCTCCCGACTGGGGTGGTCGTTATGGGTGCGTCCGACGTCCCGCTGCCACTATTGGGAAATGGCGCAGCCAACGTCTTTACAGGCCCTATTCAACCTAAGAAACTAGATGGTATTTACTACCTGGCGATTGATTTCAGCGAAATAGGGAAACGATTTCCGGTGAAGCGAGCCGGATTAATGAGACTATTCAACGCCGATGTCCCCGTGGATATTCGACAAATCGTAGCGTTTGCCAGGGATATTTCCATTGTTAACGAGAAAGAGTATCAACGTCTTGATCGACCTCTCTCTATTGATTTTTCAAATCCCAGTTTTGCAACCGATGCGTCTATTGAATTTTCAGGTATCTACGAGGATGGTTGGGCCTCGGCTCACTCTTTCTTCACAATGGGCAAGTCTTCGAAGGGCCAATGCCTTAAATTAGAGGGAATACTCCCGGGCATCAAGACGTTTTACTCGCAAGGTAGCGCGGTTGAACTTTCGGTAAACGGCCGTGAGATCATGTCCAGAAAGTTGAATCCAGGAGCGTTTGAACTAACTTGCGCAATGCACGAAGATTCTGAAATTACTAAAGTGCAGCTAAAGTTCAAATCGACCGAAAATCTGCCCGGTGGGGATGACCGTCCTGTCTCTGTCAAACTGATCAAATGCAGTATCGGTCATGCTCAGTTGCTCCGGGATTGACTTAGCAGTTTACTTTTGAAGCATCTGGTGCTTAAAGATTTCCTTCTTTTTGGCAGGATATTTCTTCACGACGTTAAGATACTGGGCTGGGAAACATCGTGAAGACTGCTGAAGATTTTTAAGTACGCTTAGTCCGCCACCTTGGAATACGGTGACCCATTTCCATTCGTACTCCTGCTCTGGCTCTGCTTCCTGCCTACTGATCGAGTCAGAACAAGAGCAAGATCGCAAACAATTGGCGAACGATAGGCACGAACGATATGCATAAGATCTTAATCGTGGATGACGAAGAGGCTGCACGTTACGGACTGCGGCGAGCTCTGGAGAACCAGGACACGCAAGTTTTTGAGGCTGCCGATGCCGCAGCCGCACGAGCTGCTATTAATGAATACCGGCCGGATCTCATGCTGGTCGATATCAACATGCCAGGGGAAGATGGGGTCTCCCTGGTAAGAAGCCTCTCCCAGAGCCGGTTCAAACCCGCGGTCATTATGGTCACTTCCTATGGAACCGCCAAAGTCGCTGTAGAAGCGATGAAAGCTGGAGCCCATGACTATATTACCAAGCCCTTCGAAATCGACGAGCTGCGTTCGGTGGTGAAGAGAGCGCTGGAGAAGAACAGTAGTGGGACCTCGCCGAGAGCTCAGGAGAAAGAGGCAGCTCGTCGGGTAGGCAATGAGATCAGTGGGCAAGCCATATCGCACTACAAAATTCTCGAGAAACTTGGTGGCGGAGGCATGGGGGTAGTGTACAAGGCCGAAGACACCAGGCTTGGCCGGAGCGTGGCATTGAAGTTTTTGCCGGAAGAATTATCCCGGAACCAGCAGGCACTGGAACGATTTCAACGCGAGGCCCGCGCTGCTTCTTCCTTGAACCACCCCAATATCTGCACTCTCTATGAGATCGACGAGTGGGAGGGACAGCCCTTCATCGTCATGGAACTCC
>QHZP01000669.1 GCA_003224715.1 Acidobacteriota bacterium
GTGGATGGCCAAGATCTCTGGGACCAGTGGACCTGGAAATCAGCTAAAGAGCTGGCATGCGAGTCTGAGCCCGATGTTCCAATCGGGAGAGAAGCCCATCGTAAATGTCGCCAAGCCGTGGTCGAGTTGGCAAGCGATATCAGGCCCATTCGCGTTAGAGTTCAGACCCAGGTGGATGGGAATGCGTTTTTGAAACGCTGGCTGGAAATCACCAATGATGGCAAGTCTGCCGCTGCCATTGGTGCGGTTTATCCGATGTCCGGTTACTTGTTCGCCGGGCACCGGCTCAAGGAAAACTTGCCTCAGGGAGCCGAAAGTGCTTTCTCGGTGTTAAGGCCGCTCAATTTCGATCCCCTTAGAGAGGCAGATTTCCGTTGGATCCCCCTCCCTGACGGAAACTACAGTTACGGAAACTCCAAGTGGGGTTTGCCGTTTGCCGTGGTGCAGAACGCCGTCTCAGCGGAATTGTTCCTAATTCACTTCGCATGGTCAGGTCATTACGCTTTCGAGTTTTACAACGAACACAATCCTGCCCGGGAAGATGCGCGGTTGTATTTCCGTGTTGGCTTGGCGGGTCCTGGACCGTTTCGTGTGTTACAACCTGGAGAAACGGTCTCGACGCCTGTTGTTCATATCGGCCACGTGCTGGACGATCTCGATGCAGCGGTCCAAGCTTGCCACAAATACCTTCGAGAATCCGTCTTGCCACCAATGCCGGCTGGGCGCTTTCGTCCCGTTGAGATCAACTCCTGGGGCTTTGTCGGCCAGGACATTTCAGAAAACAGTCTAAGGGCAGTCATCGATACGGCGGTCGATGTTGGGGTAGAGTTATTTACCATCGACGCGGGCTGGTACGGTGACGTGGGAAGCAGGTGGTGGGAGCGAGCTGGCGACTGGAAAACCGGGTCCAGACTGCCCAACGGGTTAGAGCCAATATTCGCCTATGCGCGAAGCAAGGGTCTACTTTGCGGTTTGTGGGTTGACATCGAGAGAATTGGATTAGAAAGTGAGTTGCGCAAGAAACACCCGGACTGGGTTGTAAAGGTCCACGGATCGGGGGATGGCCAAACCACGCTCGACTTCACTAATCCGGAGGTGGTTAAGTTTGCGGAAGAAACGCTAGTGGGATTGATTGAACGCTACAAACTCGATGTGTTCCGATTGGATTACAATGCGGAAATGGGACATAGCGGTGTGCAGAGCAAGCGCGATGGCTTTGTAGAGAACAATTACTGGCGCCATTACGATGCGATTTACGCCATGTACAGACGGTTACGCAAGCGTTTTCCCAATCTACTGCTGGAGAACTGCGCCAGTGGAGGAGGCCGTAATGACTTGGGCATGCTGGGAAATTTCCACTGGACGCAGGCTTCCGACGAATGGGGCGGTGTACGAACCCTGAAAATTCTCAACGGGTTTTCCTTGGCGATCCCTCCAGAGTATGGTCTTAGCTACGTCGGCTTTATGAGCCCGGAAAATTATAGATATGGAGATACAGATTTTCGCTTTCGTGGCCAGATGTTTGGGCACCTTTGTCTTGGTGGCCTGGCGCCCAGTATGAAAGATTTTACAGCGGCACACCGCGATAGAGTCAGGCATAACGTCCAGCTCTACAAGTCATTCATCCGACCCATTCTGCCCACAGTGAAGGTGTATCATCATACGCCAATTCTTCCGAATACAGAGCCGGGAGAATGGTGTGTGTGGGAGCACGTGACACCGGATCAGAACCACGGATATGCGGGCCTATTCCGTCTGGCGGGGTCGAAAGAAGACTATTACCTATTCCGACCCCGTGGCCTGGCCGCATCGAAGATCTATAAAGTCATTTTCGATAACTCGCAAGATTCAATTCGGAAAAGTGGGCTGGAATTGGAAAATGATGGCCTTCGGGTACGGATTGAACAACCACTCCATTCGGAGTTGCTTCTGTTCGAAACGCAGTGATTGTTCAGAGGTCTCTTCCTGTATCCACTTCTGCGTCGGCACCCGTCGCCCGATGCACCGCTCTTACCACCCACCAGGGGCGAGGAAAGGAACAAAGACTGTCCCTCACTTCGAGTCACGACATTTTGTAAGATTATATTTTATGAGTCCATTAATTTAAGCAATAATATGTTTAATTCCCAGGGACTTTGGAGGCATTCATGTTGGTGCTAGTGTGGATTTTTTTCATCGCCCTGTCCCCGCTATGGGCGGCAGAGCCTACGCCGCCACAGTTCGAGCGTGACGTCGTGCCCCTCCTCACCCAGCACTGTCTGAAGTGTCATGGCCTGGAGGGGCGCATGGCAGGACTGGATTTGCGCACACCGAACCTCATCTTGCGCGGCGGCGACAACGGACCGGCCGTTGTGAAGGGTTCGGCGGAGGAAAGCCTGCTATTCAAACGAATCGCCAACGGCTCCATGCCCCCGGGGAGTGAAAAAAAACTCACCGCGGAGCAGGTTGAAACTATCCGTCGCTGGATCGTTGCCGGAGCTCCGGCGGCCGGTTCCTACGGCCCGGTCACCCAGGCTGAGGCGCCGGCCGTCACTGTCAAAGACCGTCAGTTCTGGTCCTTCCGCAAGCCGGTGCGGCCTAAAGTCCCCCAGGTTGGGCAGAGCAACGGCGTGCGCACACCGATTGACTCCTTTGTGCTAGCGAAACTCGAAGAAAAGAAATTAGGCTTCTCTCCTGAAGCGGACCGCGTTGCGCTCGCCCGCCGTGCCTATTTCGATCTTCTGGGCATGCCGCCTTCGCCGCAGGAGATGGCTGAATTCGAAGCGGACCTGTCGCCCCAAGCGTGGGAGCGGCTCATTGACCGTCTGCTGGCCTCAGCCCACTTTGGTGAGCGTTGGGGCCGTCACTGGCTGGACGCCGCTGGCTATGTGGATGCGCAGGGGTTGGACCATCTGATTACCGACGATAAAACAGCCGAAGGCAAGTACCTCTACCGGGACTATGTCCTCCGTTCCTTTAATGAGGACAAGCCTTATGACCGCTTCTTGGCGGAACAACTGGCCGGTGATGAGTTGGTGAACTGGCGCTCAGCCCAGAGGTTTACCGAAGAGATCAAGAGCGCGCTCATTGCCACGGGGTTTTTACGAACCGCAGCCGACGACACGGACATCCCAGAGGTGAACACTGCAGACATCCGCTATACAGTCCTGCACCAGACCCTGCAGGTCTTGACCAGCAACCTGTTGGGGCTGACGGTGGGATGTGCCAAGTGTCATACGCACAAGTATGACCCCATTCCGCAGCAGGATTACTATCGACTGATGGCTATTTTCACTCCCGGTTATAACATCCAGTCCTGGCTGCAACCCAAGGAGCGGGCATTGCCTGACGTCTCTGCCTCAGAGAAGGAGGAAATCGACCGCCATAATACCGAAGTTGAGAAACGACTCGAACCCTTCAAAAAACAACTGGAAGTTTTGCTAAGACCCTCTCAGGAACGCTTGCTGGATGAGAAGCTCTCAAAGTTGCCGGAGGCACTTCGGGCCGACATCAAATCCGCGTTGGAAACACCCGAGAAAAAACGGACTCCCGTGGAAAAATATCTGGTGGCAAAGCTGGGCCCCCTGGTTGAAGTGAAACCCGAGGAGGTAAGGACCGCGCTGAACGACGAAGACCAGGGCAAGGTGAAAGAGGTTGAGGAAAAGATGGTGCCACTCAAGGCGGAGCTTCGTTCCTATGGCAGGATTCAGGCCTTCTATGACGTGGGGCCACCGCCGCCCACTTATTTGCTCCGCCGCGGCAACTTCGAGACACCAGGTCCTGAGGTCGAACCCGGCTTTCTGGCAGTGCTAAATGACCCGGAGGCGCCTGTCCATTTTCCAGAGCTAAGCCCTGAAATGAAGGCCAGCGGTCGGCGGCTGGCCTTTGCCCGCTGGCTGACCAACCCCGACGGCGCAGCTGGCGGTCTGGTAGCGAGGGTGATGGTCAACCGCGTCTGGCAACATCTGTTCGGAGAAGGGATCGTGGCTACGCTGGACAACTTCGGTAATTCGGGTGCCCGGCCTACACACGCTGAACTGCTCGATTGGCTGGCCACCGAGTTCATGAGTTCCGGATGGCGAATCAAGCCCCTGATCAAGCTGATGATGACTTCAAGCGTCTATCGCCAGGCTTCCTTTAGAGAAGACTCCGCCAAGGCGGCGAAGGTCGACCCCGGAAACCAACTCCTCTGGCGCATGCGGATCCGTCGGCTCGAATCCGAAGCCATCCGCGACTCGATTTTGGCCTCCAGCGGCAAACTGAACGGCTCGATCGGCGGGCCTTCAGTCCGCCTTGAATACCAGCCGGACGGGATGGTGGTGGTCTCCGAGAAGCAGTTGACGGACCCTTCCAGCCAGTGGCGGCGAAGCCTTTACATGTTCACCCGCAGAAATTAC
>QHZP01000670.1 GCA_003224715.1 Acidobacteriota bacterium
GCCCTATGTGTTGAGGATCGATTTGCGGAAGACGACCCAGGTAGGCAATGAGAGTACGCAGGTCCTTGAGTCTCGAGCCGAGCAAGGTACTTCCCAGCATCAGTTCGGTGGCAGCCAGAGTTACTTCTTCGCTGTCCGGGCCTCTCCCAGCGTCAGGCGAGGTTTCCCCAGTGCCCCTCACATCCGGCAGGCACACGGCCAGGCCTGCTCTGAGTAAATTCTCAATCTCGCTCCCATGAAGTGTCAATAAGCGTTCCTTGCCACCTTCAGAAACGGCCACCACAACCCGGAGGCGACCGCCAGGACTGCGGGGCGTCAACAAAAGAAAGGGAACCAAAATGTCCGGCTCCACCTCCAGCGTGAAAGCTTCCACATTGGCGTTGCTTAGCGTCTTCTTCCAATGAGCGGTAACCCGGGGATTGGGGCTCGGCTCAATGTCTCCCAGCTTCTCCCGCCATTTCTTCTGAATCCACTCACGGCGCTCTTGACGGGTCATTTGGGCCAGCTCCGATCGTGCAGCCTCCAGCTTTGCCAACCCCTCGTCCCGCGCTATCACATGAACTTCACGCATGGAGAGCGAAGTCGCCGCCTCGGAATTCAATGCCGCCAACTCGGACTCAGGCCGGCGATCTTCTGGCTCCTGGGCCGGAATCGGAATCCCGAACCATCGATTGAGCGCGGGATAGAGAGACCGGCGCTGGGCCGGCCCGATATTGGTGCACTCTCCAGGTCCGGGAAAAGGACCAAAGCCGTGAGCTTCATCCAGGTGATCCTTGGCATTATAGAATCCGAAAACCTTCTGATAGCGAGACCAGGCCGGCAGTTTCTCAACCTCCCACCCCATCTCAAATGAATAAACAAATCGACGCGGGGCGACGGCAGCACAGATCATCCAAGGCAAGAACTGGTCCGCGATGCTGCGTCGCAGGCAACGCGTGGATTCCCACTCACCCCAGCCCGGGTCGGCCAGTTCCAGCGGCCATTGATTTTTCTCAGGGAGAAACCTTGGGTACTCGGGCATCGATTCGCCAAAATTGAATGGAGCAACAGCAGTCACGCGGGGGTCCAGAGCCGCTGTCACTGCCGCCGGATCACCGCCACCGGCCACGGCGCCCAGCAGGATGATCTGCTTTTCGTCAATGTCCTTTCGCTCCAGCAAAAGGTCGATGCCACGCATGATGTCCCAAACCATCCACTTAATCAGGCTTTCGCCGACCAGATAGAGTTGCATTCCCATGATGTAGCGAGAGTGATAGGCTTCCCGGTTCCAGGGATAGTTTTGCAATCGTTCGCCATGACCAAGCTGATCCATGATTAAAACAGCACATCCGGCCCGGGCCCACAGGATGCCCATGTCCTGAAGTTCTGCTTGTGTCCTGGGGCGGTGGTGACTGTGGACAACAATGATTCCTGGCATTCGCGTCGGTGACTCGGCCGGCAGGTACAGATTGGCGGTGACCCACAGTCCGGGCCGGCTCTGGTAAACCAGGTCCTGCCGGCGATAGCCGTCGCCACGAAACTCTTTGGTGACCCTGGTCTGCAACTGCACGCGAGACGGGAACTCACCGAGAGAGGCCGCCAGAGCTTTCAGCCGAACATCGCGGAACCGCTCCCAGGCACTCACGGTTTCAACCTGCTTCCACTCCCGGTGCTCAGTTTCCAGGATCTTTCGTACCCGGCCACGAATATTTCGGTCCAACATTCCAGGAAGATCGAGTTGTTTGCGCTGTTCGGCAGAGAGAACACGACCGGCAACAGAGGCGAGCTCACTGCCGGCTGGTTTGATCTGGGGAATGTCTAGCTGGCGGGCGTCCCGATCCACTAGAGCCAATCTCTGATAACGGGCAGGACAGACCGGCGTATCCGTCTGAGTCACAGGCAAGACACTGATCTCCCGGGTTTCACCAGGGCGGCCGGGGCGCGAACGGACCAGCAGGATACGCCATTCGTGCGGTGTTGTGATCTCACCTAATGCCTTGGCAACTGATTCCAGCGGGATCTCAAGCCGAGCCAACCATGCTCCTGGCTCCTGGTGAGCGGTCCCCTGGACTGGGCTGTTCCAGTCTAGACGAGGGCGCGATTTGTATGGCCCCCCCGACTCGCCGGTGGCATCGAGCAAGTATCCCAATGGATTGATGGCGAACTGGACGTAAGACGAACCGGAGGTGGCTAGAAAAACTTGAAAGCTGTCGTCTTGATCCACTCGTCCATCCCGCTTGTTAGCGACAGCGACCACACTTCCAGTCTCGGAACAACGCGCCATCACGGCCAAGGTCCGTCCATCATGGAGCAGTTTAACTTCCGTGGGGAATCTCGGTGTCCGCGCCGGCACCTCGTTGCGAAGCAGTTTCCAGGCAGGGACATTCTTCCAGGA
>QHZP01000671.1:0-3135 GCA_003224715.1 Acidobacteriota bacterium
TAGCCACGGGGACCTGATTCGTAGCCAACTCCAACAGACGGATAGAGGGTAACATCGCGATCTGAAGCGGCCGTTCTTTGCAAGATGGCTGCGACTGTGGTGGGGTCTGAAGGTCTAGCTAAAACTTCCCCGTCTGCCTTTCTTAAAATGAAATCTCGCCGAGCAACCTCAAGCGACTTGCGGGCCTTGGGATAGATTGAAACCTCTACGACAATGTAGCCGCGGTTGAGTTCAGAAGCAAAATTGCTGCGGACTTGCTCTTGGGTGAGCAGAGAGGCGCCCAGGACCAAATCTTCGAGGTCAACGTGCGTTGGGTAATCCGAGGGGCTCCCGCGAGGCGCGATCCCCTCTCTGGAGCCCGCCATGATACTCATCGAAAAAAATAGAAGAAGGATCGAGTGGAGTAGATACCTCATTTATTTAACCTCCCCTGTTTCTGGCCTCAGCGCGGGCACTATTCTTACAGTCTTTCCGCTCAGTACGTAAATGCGCTTTTTAAAGGATTGACTGTCCGTAGCCTTGACTTCCAGCTCGTATGCGCCTGGGTCCAGCCAGATGCTCTTGAGGTCTTCGGCAAATCCGGCATAAGCACCATCGATAAAGACCTCAGCTCCTCTTTGCGTGTTTTGCAACTTGACCTCACCCATTCCCGATGATCGTGCGAACCCATTATAAAATCCAGGATGGTAGGGGGCGAAGGCCAGATCATAATAAGGCCACCAGTAATAAGATGACGGACCGAAGAAGGCGGGATAGTAGTACGGATAATAGTTAAGGTTCGAGTAGTGACGATAAGACCCTCCCACGGAAATACCGCCCAGCCTTACATGGGTTTTGGAGGTGGCCTCCGGAGCACTTTTCTCAGGTGTCTGCTCGATCTTTTTGTCTTCCTCTCCAAATGCCGGGCCGGAACCAGCAAGCAAGAGGGCTAACAGAACCTTTGTCATGGTAGGATAGGCTGCTCTCATAAGAATCTCCTGGGAAAGAAGTGCCTGAAGTTAGGCTTATTCTAACTTTGTACACCTCTTTTGGCAATCTCTGTCACCGTCAAGATGCCTATTTTGGTCTTTCCGTTGCCCCGAATATTTGTCTTAAACCATGAACCCAGAGTTGACTGCTCCTGCAAAAATAGCGGAAATCCGAGCCCCGACCGTCACGGAGGGCAGACCGGCCAATTGCCTCAACCGCTCCCTAACGGTCGCGGCTCGGTCCAACTTTTTCCTGCTCTGTGGGCCGCCTTAAGCGGCCGGCCAACTCCTCTGAGCTCTTGTTTGACCGGGTTCGAGCGTCTCGCTACTAAGTCCCTTTGCTTGTTGAGGCACAAAATAGAGCCTGTCCTGCCCAGCTACAAGATTTTGGTTTTACACCTCCAGTCAATGGGCATATAATCGTCGCGAATTTTTGGGGGAGGGGGAGAAAGGTTGGGTCACGAATCGGTTTTCATCCTTGATTTTGGCTCCCAGTACACTCAACTCATCGCCCGCCGGGTTCGTGAAGCTCATGTCTATTGCGAGATCCTTCCCTTCAACGTGTCCTTGGCCGAAATCAGACAAAGGCAGCCCAAAGGATTGATTCTCTCGGGCGGTCCCGATTCTGTTTATGGGGTTGGAGCCCCCCACAGTGAAAGTGAGTTGTGGGACAGTAAAATTCCGGTACTGGGAATTTGTTATGGCTTTCAACTCTTATCCTTGCAGTTAGCAGGCAAAGTCCAGCCGGCTGAAAGACGTGAATACGGACTGGCAGAGCTTGAACTTCGGAGGAAAAGCTTGTTGTTTGAGGGAGTTCAGCAAAAATCCAAAGTCTGGATGAGCCATGGTGACAATATTTCCGACCTTCCACCGGGCTTTCAGGTGGTAGGCATGACATCGAATTCGCTGGCGGCGGCGGAGAGTCCTGAGCGCCAGATCTATGGATTGCAGTTTCACCCTGAGGTTGCGCATACAGAACAGGGCAAGAAGATCCTGGAGAATTTCCTGTTTCAAATATGTGGTTGTAGAGGCGATTGGACTCCAGCTTCTTTTATTGATGATTGCGTCAGTCGCGTTCGGGCACAAATCGGAGTTGGAAAGGCCATCTGTGCGTTGAGTGGAGGCGTCGATTCAACGGTGGCAGCGGTTTTGGTCGATCGGGCTATCGGCAAGAACCTGACCTGCATCTTTGTCAACAACGGGGTGCTGCGCAAGAATGAATTTAGTAAGGTGCTAGCCAATCTCCGAGACCGGCTCCAGCTACAAGTCGTTGGGATTGATGCTTCAGCGCAGTTTCTCGGCAAGCTGGCCGGTGTGATCGATCCGGAAAGAAAACGGAAAATCATTGGTAACGAATTTATCGCCGTCTTCGAGGAAGAAGCGAAGAAGTTGGGCAAAGTTGACTTTTTGGTTCAAGGGACTCTCTATCCTGATGTCATCGAATCGGTTTCGGTCAAAGGACCCTCGGTCACGATTAAGTCCCATCACAACGTGGGTGGCCTTCCCCAAAAGATGAATTTGAAATTGGTCGAGCCGCTTCGCGAGTTATTTAAGGACGAGGTCCGGACCATCGGGCGAGCCTTAGGATTGAGCGAAGAAATCGTCCAGCGGCAGCCATTTCCCGGACCTGGCCTGGCTGTGAGAATTCTGGGAGAAGTGACTCCAGAGCGGATCCGCCTCTTGCAGGAAGGGCCGGCCTCTATTCCAAGATCTGGCAATCCTTCGCAGTGCTTCTTCCCGTAAGAAGTGTCGGTGTCATGGGCGATGAGCGCTCTTACGGTTACACGGCGGCTATTCGGGCTGTGCATTCACAAGACGGCATGACGGCGGACTGGGTTAAGCTTCCCTATGAACTGCTAGAACGCATTTCCAATCGGATCGTAAACGAAGTGAAGGGTATCAACCGGGTCGTTTACGATATCAGCTCGAAACCGCCCGCGACAATTGAGTGGGAGTAGCAATTTTAATCATTCATCATTCAACCGCGAAGGCGCGAGGCACGCGAAGAAGAGAAATTAGACGTGGTCTTCGGCTCCGCTGGCAGGGAGGGAAACCTGACCGAGGGAACTCAAGTTAGTTGTCATCAGCGTTTATTCGCGTTCTAATTTTCCTTTTCCTTCGCGTTCTTTGCGCCTTCGCGGTTAAATTTTCTATTTAAGAAAAATGG
>QHZP01000671.1:3176-5073 GCA_003224715.1 Acidobacteriota bacterium
CAGCCTGCTTGACGGTGCCTGTGAAGTTGCGACCGTTATGGATCGGATGGTTGAATTGAAAATGCCCGCGGTTGCCGTTACCGACCACGGCAACCTCTTTGGTGCTGTAAGCTTTTACGAGGCGGCTCTTCAGAAGGGAATCAAGCCTATCATCGGATGCGAAGTCTATGTCGCCAGAAACGGTCACACCGATCGCTCTCCGTCTGAAGGCGAAAAGGGTAATCATCACTTGGTTTTGCTGTGCGAGAATAATACCGGGTATCAGAATCTGGTCAAGCTTGTTTCAACGGGCTACTTACAGGGTTTCTATTACAAGCCTCGAGTGGATCGAGAGCTTTTATCCAAACACCATGAGGGACTCATTTGTCTTTCCGCCTGTTTGAGTGGCGAGGTGTGTTCCAACCTGGCTCACGACCAGTACGGGGCGGCCCGCCAAGCGGCAGCCGAACACCTGGATATTTTCGGGAAGGACCGATTTTATATTGAAATCCAGGATCAAGGCCTGGAGGTTGAGCACCGCATCAATCCACAATTGGTGAGGCTTTCCAAAGAATTAGAAGTGCCCCTGGTCGCCACCAATGACTGTCATTACGTAACCCAGCAGGATTCCCGGGCTCATGAAGTTCTGCTCTGCATTCAAACCGGAAAAACCCTGAATGACAGCAGTCGGATGCGTTTTTCCACGGATCAGTTCTATATCAAATCTCAGGAAGAGATGGAGCAGGTCTTCAGGGAGATCCCCGAGTCCCTGAAACGGACTCTGGAAATTGCAGAACGCTGCCATTTCAAACTTGAGAAAGCCACTCAGCCTTTCCCCGACTTCGAAGTCCCGCCAAACAAAACGTTGGATGATTATTTCGAACAGGTCGTTTGGCAAGGCTACGAAGAGCGCCTGCCCTTTCTGCAATCCATGCAGTCGCGGCGACTGTTGAGGAACCCCCTAGAAACCTATCAAGAAAGACTGAGTCGCGAAATTGCCATCATCAAGCAAATGCGCTTTCCAGGCTACTTTTTAATCGTTTGGTACTTCATCCGATATGCACGACAAAATCGGATTCCGGTCGGACCGGGTCGCGGCTCAGCCGCGGGAAGCCTGGTTTCTTATTGCCTGAAAATCACCGATATCGATCCCCTGCAGTACGGACTGTTATTTGAGCGGTTCCTGAACCCCGAACGAATCTCGATGCCTGATATTGACATCGATTTCTGCACCAATCGTCGCGGCGAGGTCATTAACTACGTGACCCAAAAATACGGTCGGGACAATGTTTGCCAGATCATCACCTTCGGAACGATGGCCGCTAAAGCCGCCATCAAAGATGCCGGCCGTAGTATGGATATGCCTTACGCTGAAGTAGATCGAATCGCCAAACTGATACCGGCCGAACTGAATATCACCTTGGATAAAGCCTTAGCCCAGTCTGAAGGACTGAGAGACCTTATCGCCAAGGACGAGCGCGTCAAAGACCTATTTGATGTTGCCAAGCGCTTGGAGGGAATGGCGCGACATGCCTCAACCCACGCGGCCGGGGTCGTGATATCACCGGATCCCCTGACCAACATCGTTCCGCTCTATAAGACTAACAAAGAGGAAATTACCACCCAGTTCCCCATGACCGATCTGGAAAAGATCGGGCTGTTGAAAATGGATTTTCTGGCTCTCACCACTCTCACGGTCCTGGACCAAGCCATCCAATTAATCAAAGAAACAACTGGGGAATGGGTGGACTTGGGGCTGCTCCCGATGGACGATGCCAAGACCTATGAGATCTTCTCTAAGGGCTTGGCGAATGGAATCTTCCAGTTTGAAAGCAGCGGCATGAAAGATATTTTGCGTCGTTTTAAACCAGACAAGCTGGAAGACCTTACCGCCCTCAATGCCCTCTATCGCCCTGGA
>QHZP01000671.1:5217-7734 GCA_003224715.1 Acidobacteriota bacterium
TCTCCGCCGCGCTATGGGGAAAAAGAAGAAAGAAGAGATGGAAGCCCAACGTGCCAGATTTGTTGCTGGTGCTAAAGTCAAGGGGTTTAACGAAAAGAAAGTGGCCAAGATTTTCGACTTGATGGAGCAATTTGCCGGTTATGGATTTAACAAGTCTCATTCCGCCGCCTATGCGTTATTAGCCTATCAGACCGCCTACCTTAAAGCACACTACCCCGTCTGTTTCATGTCAGCCCTGCTCACCAACGAAATCAACAATACCGACAAAATTGTCAAATACATAAGCGAGTGTCGGGACATGGGGATCAAGATATTGCCGCCGGATATCAATATCAGCCATCTTCATTTCACGCCGGCAGGCCCGGATATCCGCTTTGGCCTGGCAGCCATTAAAAACGTTGGAGCCAATGCCATCAATTCAATTTTGGAAGCGCGCCAAAGGATTGGAACATTCAAATCGATTTTCGAATTTTGTGAGAACCTCGATCTACGGGTCGTAAATAAGCGAGTCATTGAAAGTTTGATCAAAGCGGGGGCCTTGGACTCCCTGGGCGAGCGGCGCTCGCAGCTATTTGCTGTGATCGATAAAGCCATAGAAACGGCCCAAAAAGTTCAGCGCGACCGAGAATCGGGGCAGAAAGGGCTGTTTGGTCTGGGCACGGCTGTTCTGCAGGATAGCCATGAAGCCGAGCCCGGATTGGCCTTGCCAAACACTCCTGAGTGGCAAGAAGCTCAACTCTTATCGTACGAAAAGGAAACATTGGGATTCTATATTACCGGTCACCCCCTTTCTAAATTCGCTAAAGATCTCAAGGATTTTTCCAACGCCAATACTGAAACCATCCACGAAATTGAATCGGGAACAGAAATCTCCCTCGGCGGCATAGTAAGTGCGCTCAAATTCTTGAAAACGAAAAAAGGTGATCGCATGGCGGTTATACAATTGGAAGATCTCACCGGCACCATTGAAGCCGTCATCTTTCCGGAACCTTTTCAGCGTTGCCAACATCTGCTAAAGGCTGATGCTCCCCTTCTCGTTAAAGGAGTCCTGGATGTCGAAGATTCCGGCAATCGAAAAGTTCTGGCCAATGAAATCCAGAGTTTAGAGGGTATCCGCGAGAGGTCGGCCCAGTTTGTCACCATTTACATCAATCTGCTGGGTATTGATGCGGGCGACGCGATGCGATTGCAATCTGTCCTCGGTGGGCATCCCGGGGAAACCCGTGTGATCTTTCAACTTGAATATCCTGAACAGTATCTGATAACCTTGAAGCCGCATCAGCTGGTAAAAGTCAGAGCAGATATGCAGTTCATCAAAGAAGTAGAGAGCATCTGTGGCCGCGGAGCGGTCAGATTTGAGAAGGTTGAAAGGGGCATGGCTCAAGGGGAAAGGTAACAGTGGGTAAAGCGGAGCCTTTCCAGAATTTGCCGAAGTTGCTGGTTTGCCAGGAGTCAATGGACCTGGTTGCCCACGGTTATAGAACCTCAGCGTGAACCTTTGTCAAGAGATTGGGCCTTGCGACCAATTACAGAGGAGTTGCCCATACCGCCTGGAGCGGCGCCATTGAGCATGAAAATGGACACCGGAGGTGGCGCCACAGGAAATGAAAATGAGTGATTCCCCCTTATTAAAGGGGGCAAAGCCATTAGGGCTTTGGGGGTTGTCTTGTTGGCGTCTGCCCGCGCTGGCTCACGGGACAACCCCCTGAAGCCTTCGGCTTCACTCCCCCTTTTGTTAAGGGGGATTTTCATAGGAGCTGTATCAGTTCCCGACTCATATCGCAGAAGTTTATGAGGTCGGCAGCCGTAAAGAATACATCCTCATCAAGGATTCGGCAGAAGTATCTCATATGCTAAAAAGGGCTAGCGAACCCACTAAAGGGAGAAACAAAGTAATGCTCTCCTTTCCCCTTGCTTCTTTCGCCTTTCGCCTTGAATCTTTTTGGGTTCGCGCTCAATTCTGTTTCAAGTTGATTAGGAATGACTGACGACACCCGCATTCGGCGTGAAGAAGTCAATCTCCTGGAAAAACAGATCGAGGAGCTTTCCAAGCTCGTACCCGACGATCACACCGCCGACGAACTGGACCGTTTACGGAAACGCTTGGAGAAACTGCGCAAAGATGTTTTTTCCAAGCTCACCCCCTGGCAAAGGGTACAACTCTCCCGCCATTCCCAGCGACCTTACGTTCAAGATTTTATCGATCTGATTTTCCAGAATTATGTGGAACTGCATGGAGATCGACGTTTCAAAGATGATCCCGCCATGATTGGTGGAATGGCAACTTTTCACGGGGAGCCCTGTATCGTCTTGGGAACTCAAAAGGGACGAGATACCAAACAGAAACTCCATCGGAATTTCGGCATGCCCCAACCTGAAGGCTATCGCAAGGCGATGCGATTAATGAAGTTGGCCGAAAAATTCTCGCGACCCGTTTTTACCCTCATTGACACCGCTGGGGCGTATCCCGGTATCGGAGCCGAGGAGCGCGGTCAAGCTGAAGCTATCGCCTACAAC
>QHZP01000671.1:7775-8357 GCA_003224715.1 Acidobacteriota bacterium
AGGCGGCAGCGGAGGGGCCTTGGGGATAGGCGTGGGCGACCGGGTTTTCATGTTGGAGCATGCTTACTACTCCGTCATCTCCCCCGAGGGTTGTGCCGCCATTCTCTGGAAGGATCAAGAAAAAGCCGAAGACGCGGCAAATGCTCTCAAGATTACCTCGCAGGACTTGAAGGCCCTTGGCTTGGTAGATGATGTCATTCCGGAACCTGAGGGAGGAGCCCACACTAATCACAAATTGGCAGCGAGTCGGGTGGAGCAAAGGTTGCAGCGGGCTCTCGCCGAGCTGAAATCAATTCCAATTCACAAACTTCTCGAGTCTCGCTATAGCCGATTTCGATTCGTAGGGTCCATCGCAGAGTCAAACGGCACCCTTCAAAAAGGCTCCGAGTTATGAGGCTGTCCGTAGTCCGTGGTCTTTGAAGCAGGTCTCGGCGTTAAGGGCCACTGACACCTGACCACCGACCAAGAGACAATTCATCATGAAACCAAGCATTAAGAAGCTGCGAACCTGCATCTATTCCAAACCCATCGCTCCGGGCGGCCTCTTTGCCCAAGAAGAACACCAAACGAACAAACTGGTTT
>QHZP01000672.1 GCA_003224715.1 Acidobacteriota bacterium
CAGGTCTGGGCCAGCCGGGGAGCGGCTTTCGGCGATCTGGACAATGACGGAGACATTGATATTGTGGTCTCGAACTGCAACGGTCCTGCCTACTACATTCGCAATGAGGGGGGCAATAAGAATCATTGGATTGGGCTGGACCTGCGGGGAATCAAAAGCAATCGGGACGGCATTGGAGCCAGGATCACACTGACCAGTGAGAGCGGCAAGGTCCAGTACAATCATGTCTCGACCACTGCCAGTTATCTTTCAGCGAACGATCGGCGGGTGTTCTTTGGCCTCGGAGAAGAAACGAAAATAAAACAGATCCGCATTCAGTGGCCTAGTGGCATAGAACAGGTAATCTCAGATCCGCAACCCGATCAAGTTTTGAAAGCCGAAGAGAAGGCTGAAGGCAGATCTAAAGTCAGTAGTTAGTGGTCAGTGGTCAGTAGTTTAGAAGCTGTGGAAAAATTCCAAACCAGCCCCTCACCCGGGCACCCTCTCCCCCAGTGGGGGCGAGGGAGTTGAATTTAATGTTTACTTTCCCCTCGCCCCAACGGGGAGAGGGGTGAGGGGGCGAGTCCAATCCTTTCGATATCTGATTCTGATTTTTTCACACCTTCTCAGTGGTCAGTGGTCGGTTGGCCGCGTCTGAAGCATGAAGCCTGTTGCGCATCACGTATCACGTTTCACGCATCACGCTTTACCTACCGCGCTTCACCTCCAGTCTGAAGGGAGAGTAGATCATGAATTACCACAACATTCTCGTCTCCACCGAACCTCCAATTGCCATCGTAACTTTGAACCGTCCCAAGGTGCTGAATGCCTTGAATTCGGAATTGATGGCCGAGTTAGTAGAGGCCCTGGAAGCTCTGGATCAGGACCAAGCGATCCATTGTCTAGTTTTGACCGGCAATGAGAAAGCTTTCGCGGCCGGGGCTGATATCGGCGAAATGGCGGAAGCCGGCGCGGTCGAGATGATGCAGAGGAACAATATTGCCCGCTGGGACAGGATCATGCGTGTCTCGAAACCAATGATCGCCGCCGTTAGCGGGTATGCTTTGGGGGGAGGTTGCGAGCTGGCGCTACTCTGCGATTTAATTCTGGCTTCGGAGACCGCTCGTTTTGGACAGCCGGAGATTAATATTGGAGTCATTCCCGGCGCCGGCGGAACGCAGCGGCTAGCCAGAACTCTCGGCAAGTACAAAACGATGGAACTGGTTCTGACGGGGCGCACGATGACGGCTCAGGAGGCCGAAAGTGTGGGGCTGGTGAACCGGGTGGTTCCGGTGGAGTTGTACCTGGAGGAAGCTAAGAAACTGGCCCTGGAAATCAGTCAGCGCTCACCGCTGGCCTTGAAATTGGCCAAGGAGGCTGTCCTCAAAGCTTTTGAAACCTCCCTGCACGACGGGCTGGATTTCGAAAGGAAATGCTTTTACCTTTTGTTTGGATCCGAAGATCAAAAGGAAGGAATGAAAGCTTTTCTCGAAAAGCGAAAAGCGGTATTTAAGGGCAAGTAAGTTAAGAATGTGGGAGGCGCGCCCGCGCGGCGACCAGAGCTGTTTAACAGGAACAACCGTCGCGTGGGTTAGGCGCTTTTTGCCGTAGCGCAGCGCTCTTCCCGAAATCGCCCTATCCCTATAATGATGGGTTACGCCCGACAATGGCTCACGCATCCTGCGACAAACCTTTTGATCGCCGGTCGGAGAGCCTCCCACACTGCACAAAGGCCCCCGTTCGGCGGAGCCAAAAGATTTCCCTGCGGGACGAGGATTATCCTCGAATTGCGAAGCCATCATCGACCGTGTTTTTAGAGCTGCTTGGTGATGACAAAAGTTCACAATTCGGTCAAATTCATGCTAAGACCTAACCGGCCCGTCACCCCTGGCCCCTCTCCCCGTTGGGGCGAGGGGAAAGTAAACATCAAATTTAACTCCCTCGCCCCCGTTGGGGGAGAGGGTGGTCCGCCCGACGGCGGACCGGGTGAGGAGGCAGTTGCCGACAGAGCTACATGCCTCGGAGCTTTGAGGCTTGGCTCGCTATTTTTAGGAGTATTTTCCGTCACAATGGTTCTAACCTTTTGCTTGGATGTGGAAGCCCAGGGTCTAGACAGAGTCAGGATTTGGACCGAACCGATGGTCATTCCGACCTACGAGCTGGGTCAGGATGATCCCAACCCTTATCTCGCGACAGGCTATCGGGAAATCTATCCCTATCCATTTCAGGACCATTTGACGGATCATCGAGTCAATAAAACTTGGAAAGCTGCCCTGCTTGAGAACAAATACTTGAAGGTGGTCGTTCTACCGGAACTGGGGGGACATGTCTACTCGGTATTTGATAAGTCATTTCGGCGTGAAGTCTTCTATCGAAATAACGTGATCAAGTATGGTCTGGTAGGTCTTCGCGGGGCCTGGGTTTCCGGAGGCATTGAGTTTAATTTCCCCAACGGCCATACGGTTACCTCGGTGAGCCCGGTGGATTTTGCCTTGCGTCAGAATCCTGATGGCAGCGCCTCGATCATAGTAGGTGATCACGAAA
>QHZP01000673.1:0-427 GCA_003224715.1 Acidobacteriota bacterium
CCATGCTCGAGCCGAGAATTGACCAATCTGGTCGACCAGGCCGAAGTTCTCCGTGCCGACGGCGTACAGAATATGCCCACTAAGCTGACGGCCTAATGGGAAGCTCAGTCGGGTCATGCCGGACGGAGTCCAGTTAGCCTGGCTGCCAGGAAAGTGAGTGCGGGCGGCCGAGACCTGGACATGCCATTGCCAGTCGTGTGGGAAGTAAAGGATGGCGCCAGGGGTGGCAATCACAACCCTGGCGTTGCGATACCACATCCAGTGTTGCTGATACAGAGCTTCTATGCCGCGCAAAGGACTGGAAGAAGAGGCAATACGAAAACCGCGATCATATTCAAGGAAAGCTTCGCTCTTTGGGATGACCTCCTGGTGCCGAGCGGCAGCCAAACCCAGGGTTAAGGCATCGCTCGAACTTAATTGGTAGGTA
>QHZP01000673.1:435-2625 GCA_003224715.1 Acidobacteriota bacterium
GGTCGCGTCCTGGTGAAAACGCCGATATTGAGTTGCGGATACCGAAGTCGTCCACCGATTATTGAGTTTCGAGCGCAAGCTCGCAGCCACCGCTCCGGCGTTCTCAGCAAAGTTAAAGAAATCGAGATCGCTGCCAATCCGAAATTCATGACGACCCTCCTCGCGTAGAGATTCAAGTCCTGACTTGGCCTCAGGAGACGAAGCATCGTGCTCAAGGGCCAGGCGGTAGGCCGACCGGGCTTCACCCGTGTGCCCTAGTGCTTGCAGGACACGTCCCCGGCGCACTTGACAATCGGCCCGCTGGGGTTCAAGTGCACAGGAGCGGTCCAGTATCTCCAACGCTTCTTTCGGTCGCTTCTGCCAGGTGAGAACGTCGGCTAGACCAAGCAATATGTCGTTGTCGGCCGGGGCGCTTTCGAGCACCCGGCGATATTCGGTCTCAGCCTCATTCCAGCGGTTAGACCATGCCAGCAGGCGAGCCCGCCATCCTCTGGCCTCGAGGTCTTGCGGCGCAGCGGCAAGCCATTGCTCGGAAACCAGGAGAGCTTGGTCGATCCGTTGCTCCGCTACCAATTCGCGCACGCGCCCTTGCCAGTCAACGGACTGTTGAGCCCAGCCCGGCAAGGCACAACAAGAGATCAGTATCAGCGCCAGAATTCCCAGTCTCGGCAAGGCACTCTCCCCGAGCCCGTTGATAGATGCATTTTTTGTGTCTTCTCTATTCGATCTTACGGTCATCTTCCTTATGAATTTGGCCTCCAGGTCGAGGCTCCTGCTCGAAATCCCACCCTACTTTTATGACCCGTTGCAGCAGCTCGAACAAAAGGGGCTGTTCCTGAATCCGTCTTACTTTCCCCATCCTGTTGTATCGGCGAACGTTAGACAAAGGTTAGGAGTCAATTGGGAAAGGTCTTTGATTGTCCTGGAGAAAAAAAGGGGATTCGGGCGGGACGAATGTTCTTACCGACGGCGGGAGAAAGAGGAGATTTATTCCTGAACCGACTATAAATTTATCGGTTCAGCAACTCTTTGTAGCTTTCATAATGATGAATGGCGAAGCCGACAAAGGAAGGAAAGGCCATCATTTCGTGTTTGGCCTGATCCATTGCTTCCAACAGAGGGTTCGCTCCCAATTTGGCATAACTGAGTTTGTTTCCTGGCACGGAGACAATTTTTCTCACAGGCCAGTAAAGTAGAGTCTTCAGATCCGTCCCGTTTCGTCTCAGTAACAGTTCGAAAGCTGCCAGTTGATGAGCCTGAACAACGTAAAGCATCGACGTTTCCATCCGTGGAACAATAAAAACCAGGGGACCGGCAGGAGCGGTCTTGGGAAAACCCAAGGCAGGCTCACCCTGGAATTCCAAAAGATTTTCATCAGGAAGCTCAGAAGTTTCGAGACCGATAAACACCTGCTTGCCTTTTTGAGAGGCATAAGCGAGTTCACCCACTGCTTGAGCAATGGTACCGTCAGCTCCATAGGCTGAGGTCCGGTAATCCATAATAGCAACATAGTCCATCAGGTCAATCACGTGTTCGTCGGCTGGCTTGCGGCTGCCATCAAAGTCAACAGGATGGATATCGTAGGTGAATTCGTCTGACGCGTCATACCAGAAGGGAATGTCCACGCCGATGACGAGACCGGCCTGATGCGCCCTGCCGGCCATCTGGCGAAGTAGTTCCAGATAGTTCTTCAGAATTCGTTCTCGATGGATGCCATTAAACCCAGGCAGCAGGTAAGGCTCGATATCGTAGTGAATCGCATAAAAGCGCTCTGACGGTTGCGAGGTCGCGTTATAACGAATGATGTTGTCGACGGTTTTAAATACTCGCGGGTGCCATTCGGGCAAGGCGTAATTTTTGAACCCATCCAGTGCATGGACTTGAATTCCATGTTGGCTTAAAGCACCAATGAACGGCCGAAACTTTATAGCATCGACCTGGATTTCTCCAATTGGCCCTAAGTGGTCCGGCTCATTGGGTAACTGCAAAAACACGTGATCGAACCCTTGTTCCCCCAAGAATCGGATCAATTGTTCCTGCTCCTGTCGACTCGTGAGAATGTGGGTGGTATTCCAAACCCAGACGGCTTTATGAAGCTGGCGTGTTTCCGGCGAGCCGGTGCTCGGCGGAGATAGAGATGGCAAGGGATGGCGACCAAGGCAAAAACCTAAGTCTTTCACATCAATTTCG
>QHZP01000675.1 GCA_003224715.1 Acidobacteriota bacterium
CGCAGGGTCTTTCTGGCCGACTGTGGGATGGGATTTACAGGACTGGTTCTGGGCGCCATGCTGCAGCGAGACGGAATCAGTCTGGCCAATTCGCCGGGGGTATGGACCCCGCCGGATGGGAAGCCCCACTTCGCTCCCAAGGCTAAAAGTGTCATCTGGCTCTTCATGCTGGGAGGCGTAAGCCATGTTGATACCTTCGACCCCAAGCCAGAGATCAACAAATACGCGGGCAAGACCATCGAGGACTCGCCCTACAAGGGAGTGCTGGAGTCACCCTTCGTCAAGAAAAACCTGAAGGAGTTTGTGGCGGGTGACAGGAAAATGATGAAAACGATCTTCCCCATGCAGGTTGGCTACAGGAAGTTTGGCCAGAGCGGCGCTGAGATTAGTGACTGGTGGCCGCATGTAGGAAACTGCGTTGATGATATCGCGTTGATTCGATCGATGTGGACGACCGACAACGATCACGCTGCTCAACTGCAGTTCCACACCGGACGTCATCTCTTCGATGGAGTTTTTCCCTCCATCGGTTCGTGGGTTCACTACGGTCTAGGCACTCTCAATGAAAACTTACCTCAATTCCTAGTTCTGGGTGAGCCCAGCAGTTCCTGCTGCGGCGGAACCATGACTTTTGGAGCTAACTACCTGGGCCCAGAACACAGCGGGGTTCAGCTGGACGTCAACCCTGACGATCCCCTGCCCTTTGCCTTCCCCGGCCCGGATGTTTCTCGGGAAGAGCAGAGCCATGAGCTTCAGTTCGTCCAGCGTTTGGATCGATTGGCGACCGTGAAATATCCTGATGACCCAGTCATGCAGGCACGGATCAAATCTTACGAATTGGCTTTTCGGATGCAGACGACCATTCCGCAAATCCTGAACTTCAAGGAAGAAGGAGCCGCAACGGAGAAGCTGTACGGCTTGGACCAGAAAAACACCAAGTCCTTCGGTCAAGTCCTTCTCACCGCGCGACGCCTGGTCGAGAAGGGCGTGCGTTTCGTACAAGTCTTTCATGGTGAGGGAAAGAACCGATGGGATGCCCACTCTGAGCTGCAAAAGACCCATAGTGAATTGTGCGCCGAGGTAGATAAACCGATTGCTGGTTTGTTGAAAGATTTGAAGCAGCGTGGGCTGTTGGATGAGACCGTGGTTGTCTGGGCTACCGAATTTGGGCGGACGCCGGGTGTCGAAGGGGCTAAGGGAGGTCGTGATCATCATCCCTTTGGATTCTCTGTTTGGATGGCCGGAGGGGGAATTAAGGGCGGGCTTGTTCATGGCGCCACTGATGAGCTGGGTTTTCATGCAGTCGAAAATCGACATTATGTGACTGATATCCACGCCACGGTTTTGCACCAGTTAGGTCTGGATCCCCGCCAGCTCGAGGTCCCGGGCCAAAAACGGTTGGAGATCGATTACGGCAAGCCGATTCAGGAAATCCTCGCGTGAAGGAATGGTTTGACTTTGCCCACGCTCGAGGGGAGGCGTGAAGAAATTGGGAGGGCGAGCCTCCCGGCGAGCCGTCACCCTAGCAAGTCCGTGACCCATGAGGCTCGGCGGAAGCCTCGCCGTCCCGATCTCGGTCGGTTTTGAATTTCTTCACAGTTTCAGAGCGGCTGCGGGACCGTTCTTCCTTCGCTCATCCTGGGCTGTCATATTCCCGCCCTTCAGTTCTCTGCCGTCTAAGTAGACAACACAATCAACGTACTAAACTCCTTCTCTGCATTTTTCATTTGCCCCGTGCTTCGGCACGGGGGCTGAGGAGTTTGGACATTTGCAACGTAGTCGGCGGTCACGGATAGGGGCAGGTATTCTTGCCTGTCCACGGATTAAACGGCTCCCTGATCCCAAGAACGTTCAAACTGTGGTTTCGTCGGTGCCGCGGACAGGATGATCACGAAACGTCGGTTTAACATCCATCGGAATCTGGCAAGCTTCGATTTGGCCTAGCCGCCAACGACAGGCAGGAATGCCTGTCGCTACAACAGCACGGCCACCGTTCCCGAAATGTCTAAACTCCGGAGCCCCGCGCTGAAGCACGGGGCTAACGGAAATTCGACGCATTGTTTTGCGAAGGTTGCTGAGACACCTGAAAGCCGGCTCGCGATCGCTGTTCAGAGGAGAGTCACCCTTCTTCCACCGCTATGCCCAAGATTGAAGCCATCCATACGGACCGAATCCTGGTGCCAATGCGCCGGAAGTGGGTAATTACCGGAGGCGCCGGGACCCATGATCGCTCGCCCTTCTTGCTGGTTCGACTGAAATCGGAAGAAATCGAAGGCATTGGCGAAGTCAGTGGGACGCACCTGTGGAGTGGTGAGGGCTTTGAAACAGCCGAGGCGGCAGTCCGAAATGTTCTGGCACCCGCGTTAATTGGGTTAGAGCTCTCTCCAAACGTAGTGCGTATTGCCATGGACAAAGCCCTGGCAGGTTTTCCTTTTACCAAGGCCGGTATTGAGATGGCCGTGTGGGATGCGCTGGGCAAATGCCGCGGCGCCTCCGTCAGTACCTTGCTGGGCGGGCCGATACGAACGGCCGTGAGTTCGAAGTTCTCCATTTCAGGAGTTTCACCCGGGCAAGCGGCCGCGATCGCTCATCAGGCTTGGGATGCCGGCTTTCGCAAGTTCAAGGGACCAAGTGCCTCTCGGTGTTGATGCCAATGGGAGATGGTCTCTGAGTGAGGCCCGGAGGGCGCTAGCGTATTTGGAAGACCTACAGATTACCACCATTGAGCAGCCGCTCCAGAAAGCCAATCTCCACGAGACTGCCGTCTTGCGGGCACACTCAAATATTCCAATCCTTCTCGACGAAAGCGTCTGGAGCGCTAAAGATGTCGCTCTGGCAGCCCGTCTGGGAGCCGCGGATGCCGTGAATATTTATGTTGGAAAGGCCGGAGGGATTCTGGGAGCTCTCGAGGCCGTGCAGGTTGCCCAGGCGGTCGGTATTGGCGCGACCATGGGTTCGAATCTGGAGTTAGGAATTGGTCATGCAGCGATCCTCCAGGTGCTCAGTGTCTCGACCGGCTTTGATCTCGACAGCTACGCTCCAGATGTCGCGGCTCCCCTTTACTATGTCACCGACCTGGTCGAGCCGGGTTTTACCATTAAGAATGGAGAAGTCCCGATCCCAACAGGACCGGGACTGGGAGTCAGCCTCATTGAAGAAGTGCTGGGACGGTTCAAGGTAGGATGAATTGTCGCTCCAAAAGCCCACTCGTTAAAGCTGCGGATCGAAGGATGAAGGATCGAAGCAAATGGAGGATTGTCGAAGTGAGGATTCAGAACCTGTCACGATGGCTCCAGCCGAGCGGATTTCTTTTGCTTGCCTTCTTCCCTCTCATGACCTACGGGCTCGACAGCAAGCAAGACCCCCTGGTCCATCAGGTAACAGTCTATCGCGATACCTACGGCGTCCCTCATATTGTCTCCACAAGAGATTCTCGATCACTCCGAATCGGTTTTGGGGGAACAAAGACAGGATCAGAGTCTTGATGAAATGAACTGTTCCCTACATTTCTTGTTAGGGCACTGACCCTTGCTGAATTCTTGAGCAACGGTGACGGCTGTTGACACCGGAGCTGTGCACCTCCTGCGTTTGAATGCACTTTGGCCACAGGGGAAATGTCTATATTAGCCAAGTGATGCATCCTCGGCGTCATCGGGTAGCCCCGCAGGGGCGCCAGATTATGTCCCACGGCGTCAGCCGTGGGACAGGGTCATACAGCAGCTCAGCCCCGGCAGGGGCGAAAGAATCGGAATGGAAGATGAATTGTTAGGCCTTGTCTTTCGCCCCTCCGGGGCTGATTCATCCATCTGCCTTATCCCACGGCTGACGCCGTGGGCTATGATCTTGCGCCTCTCCGAGGCTAATAGCTGTCGTGCTCTTTGTAATACGAGACCCTAACTTCTGGTTTCTTAGAAAGGTTTTATGTGCCAGTATTCGTATGAACCAGAATATTCATCATAGTTTTTCCATACTAAGACTAACATCTGCGTGCACTCTGCGTTGGTCTGCGTTCTAAAGGTTCTGGTTGAGTCCCCAGGTCCCGACATCTCTGCGACCAGTTTTTTGGTTGCGGCCACCGGCCACGTTAAATTCTTGGTGTCTTGGTGGCGATCACAACTTCGAATTTCTGGCCCAATCTTCAAAGATAAGGAAGCCAATCGATGTTTGCACCCAACTTCAAAAGGCCTGAATCATTAGGCCTTCCCGACCCCGGGAAGGACGGCTGTCGACTGGAAGTGGATATGGCCGTGCCGATGCGCGATGGTACGTACTTGGCCACGGACCTATATTTTCCTGTGGAGCCTGGAATCTACCCGGTTTTGCTGGAACGGACGCCTTACGGAAAACATCAGTCCATCATGGTCAGTATTGGAGCTCCGCAGTTTCTGGCCCGGCATGGATACATTGTGGCCATCCAGGATACTCGTGGCCGTTATGCATCCGAAGGGACCTGGTACCCATTTCGGGAAGAGGCTTGGGGTGAGAAGCGTGATGGCTACGACTCCGTGGAATGGCTGGCTCGCCAGCCCTGGTGCAGCGCTAAGGTGGGAACCTTTGGAGGGTCCTTTGCCGGATTCAACCAGTACCTCATGGTTGGAGACATGCCGCCTCATCTGGCAGCGTTATTCCCGAGGCAGGCAGCCAGCAGCTTGCGGCGAGAGTGGGTCTACCGCGGAGGCGCGTTCGAGCTCGGATTCATGTTCATGTG
>QHZP01000676.1:0-2970 GCA_003224715.1 Acidobacteriota bacterium
CAACAGACAAGCCAGCAAGGGCGTAGTCAGAATAGTAACGAATGTAATTCTTGACGATGGTCTCAGCAAGTTCTTTTGGGCCCATCTTTGGCTTGTTGACTAATGGGGCAAGAATCCGCTGGTAAGGCCAACCAGTGTTTGATTCAAACCCCTCGGCGCCGACTAAATAACTGACGCTGTCTCGCAACTGGTAGGCCACTTCGGCCATACTCATAAGGCAACTGTCCATGCCAACAATATCGATTTTGTCGTTTTTAGGTTGGAATTCCTTTGGCAGTTGCGCGGTACCCTTCAGCTCCTGGATAGCCGAATCGAACGCTACTCCCAATTTCGGAATATCCAAGGAGTTGCTTGATCCTGCATCGCTTAAAAAATCTCCCTCTTCCCCACTGCCATGCCCCCCTAGAACAACCATATAATGCGTAGCCGGATAAGTCTTAATACTCTCACAGATGAAATTGACGAGTGGCCGGGGCGAACCTGTGTCTATTTCATCAAGCACTTGAAGATTGCCATTCGTGTCTCTAATCTCGATTCGGTTAGCCTGGTCTAGGAGGTCGCCGTCTTGGTCATCTTGAGTGGCAATGGCAATACCGATTTGTGCGACGTCAGGTTCAGTAGTCGCATAGATTTGTGGTGGGATGCCTTTGCCGGCGTCGAACAGTGCAGTCACGGCGACCTCTTTGTTAACTTCAACCCTCTCCCACAGACACTCCTCTCTTAGGTTGTTATCCCCAGCCAGATAAACCATCACGGTCCATTGTCTTTCGACTATTGCTTTTGGTTTTTTTTTCGGTGCTTTTTTTTCCATTCTTTTTTCCTCCGTGACAATTCCTGAGGAATGACACCTCCGGCAAAGCCGGCGGTTTAAGGAATCGTGCTACGGCAAACATTGCCCTAGCACTAACTGTTCTTGTGAAATGAACACTTCGTGTTGCAACATTATGAAAAGTTCCCGTTTCTCGGTTACCAAGGAATTCGCTTGGCTCCATACTGGTCAATCTGGGGAGGGCTTTGAATAACTTGGGTCAGGGTTTCTTGCTCCAAGGCATCAAATACCGTCCAGGCTCAACTTCAAAAGCTACTCCCCAGAATCTCCACAGAATTGCTGTCGGGAGGACGGGACGGTCCCCCTCTTCTTTGAGAACCCTACTACCGAAAGTTCCCCTGACAAGCCCAATGAGACTCAGCTCATCATCGAGCCACCAATACTCCCCAAAAATTGGAGCAGAAACCCTCTGGTTAAGTTCTTGAGCGCGTGATTAATTTCATGAGATGTGTGAAAATTATCGCACCCTGTATCGGCTGTCAATGTTTTTACTAATCGGCCTAGCTTAGCGCCTGCCTTCAGCATGACAAGCCCGCCCAGCGTTTCTGCAATGCAGAATGACAATCACACCCGTCATGCTTCCGGAACATCAGCTCGTTCTTACCACCCTGCCAGTCCTTATATCTACTAATGAGGAAAACACCGAAACGTTTCAAGCTTGGGTGGTTGTCTAAATGATTTGATCAGGTTTCCACAGAGCCTTCAAATAACCAAGGGTCAACCCTGGGGACAACCCCCTGGCCCCCTTTGAATAAGGGGGAATAGACTCGTTGGCCCCGGACAAATCATCTCTTCGCATTGCCCGCCCCACTCCATTCGCACCGAGGTATCGTGCGAAACGTTTCCCTCAGCATCGTCATTTACCAATAGAAGAGCAATCTAGCGCTCATGCGAGCGCGAGCTGCTCTTAAACGGGTCGATCCTAAACAAATAAATCGTGCAGCATTGGTAGCGCGGCCAATGCCACCTGTATTCAACGTTGGTCGTTTGTCGCTTCAATTACGGCCTTCAACAAAAACCCTAGGAGGTCCTATGAAAAAACAAGTCTGTAGGAGTTGCTTGACCTTTCTAGTTCTAACGGTGCTGTGGGCAGTTCCATTTCTCCACGCTCAGTCTTCACCGTTGATTTGCAAAGTCCCGTTCGAATTCATCGTCGGCAAAACGTCCCTGCCCTCTGGCCAATACGCTGTCAAGCCCGTCAGCTTCGGCTCGCCGGCTATCATGATTCAAAAGGACGATGGCCGGGGCAACGTCATCACCCTGACCAATTCTCCCCAAACCGGCCAAGCCCAGGACAACAAAGCCAAGCTGGTGTTCCACAAATATGGAAGCCACTACTTCCTCTTCCAAATCTGGCATCCCAGTGGCGCGGGCCGCGAACTGCTGCCCTCGCGCCTGGAGCGGGAACTAGCCAGGAAGATGTTCAAGCCTGAGAACACTATTCTCACGGCTCAAAAACGCTGAAGAAGAGTAGTTTCCCGATCAAGGCAAACATCAGCATCCGAGGCCCCCGGCTTCGGATTGCCGATTTGGTCACACGCAAGTTATATTGTCAGGGTGGATTTTATAGCCCAGTGAAAAAGGCAACGGTTTTGCCCTCTCTAAATTGCAAAAGGTGTGTCAGAAATTGCAGGAGCTCGAGAATTTTTAAGAATCGTTTGTGGCTGACAAATAGTTTAGAGATTGGGATGTATCATACCACCCGAAGGAAAAGAAGCAAGAAAATATTTTGGGCAGGGGGATGGGTCAGTGACCCAGGCGGGAGTCAGAGGCCAGGAGTCGAGCAAGGAGGACGATCTCCAAATCTACGGCGTCCAAAGGCATCCCAGGGAGCGAGGCCAGGCGCAGGAGAACACTGCTATAGGGCACGAGTCTACGCTACCCCTATCCTGGAAGAATATTCAAGGGGCAATCTCTCGAGATAGCTATTACTATCCGCTAGCCTGCCATCCCTTTTCAGCTTTCAGCTTGGTGATTTGGCCGAGGTGGTTTTCGCCATGGCGAGCGTAGCTGGTGAGCAAGTCCTCAACTGTTATTTCCCCAATCTCGGGATGAAAGGCTGGACGGCTCCAGCTGGACTCGGGCAAAGTCTCGAACAGAAGCGTCCAGCGGTCATGCACGCCCCGGAGAATGGATAGCGA
>QHZP01000676.1:2977-3530 GCA_003224715.1 Acidobacteriota bacterium
CTCCTGGTCGTAAGGCTTCAGCGTCGGCTTTTCCTCCGTCAGCATGAGCTTCGCGCGCACAAAGGCGTGCATGTGCGAGTCCGCCAAATGGTGCACTACCTGTCGCACCGTCCAGCCTCCCTCGCGGTAGGGCGTATCCAATTGTTTCTCATTGAGTCCTCTCACCGCCGTCTCGACTGCGGCTGGAAGCCCTCGTATCTTGGCAATCATCTGGTTTCGTTCTGTAGCTGTCAGCATCTTGTTCCTCCCTTTGCACTAATAACCTAATACAAACAATAACGTTCCATCCGTCTTTTTCAGCCAACTACACCTCACCCTGAAGCAGTGAAAAAATTCGTGAGTCCTTGCAGAAGCTCGCTGTTCTCCAATCGTCCCCCCTCCAAGCGGACTTGAGGGAGTAGGGGCTGTTGAATCAAGACTTGGTGCGGTTTCCAGTGACCCCCCTGAAGTCCCCCCTCGTTCGAGGGGGGACATGTTCGAGGCGCTCCCTCAATTCTTTCAGACCTTCTCTCCCCTCTCCCCACGCTGGTCTGCGGGGAGAGGGAGAAATCTT
>QHZP01000676.1:3551-8207 GCA_003224715.1 Acidobacteriota bacterium
GGGGCACTGCGCTTTGGACGTTCGGCATGCATCGGATCCTCTCACCGCCAGCCCCTCTCCCATTGGGCCCATTGGGAGAGGGTGGCCGAAGCGACGGCGGTCGCGGAGGCCGGGTGAGGGGTCAGTTGCCGACAAAGCCGCACTCCCGAGAAATAACTTCATCTCCCGGCGGTCAAAACAGATTTTGCCTACCAGACAACGTCCGCACTGAAGAGCTGCACGTAGAGCTTGATTAAGGCGATCTTGATTACTCTTTCTTCGCGTTCTTGGCGTCTTTGGCGGTTCGTCTTTCTCCCTGCGGCATATGCTGGCTGTGTTGAGGTAACCATGCTTACTTCGGGCATTGCTACAGCTTTTTTAGGCCGTCGTACCGTACCGCTACATATAGCCCACGACCGTCCGCCACGTGACAGTAATTACCGCCGTTGTACACCAGGAGCACTACCTTCGTTCCCGCCGGGAACTCCCCATCAGGTCGCGCTGCCTGGCGCGGTTCGTTGAAGTAATACGGCCGCGACCGAGTTAACTTGTGCGTGAACTGATTGGGAGCGGGCCAGATGAGATTTTTGCCCGGCACGATGGCGTTTTCGGCCAAGACGACAGCTTCGGGTCTGATCATGCCTTTCACTTTCTTTTTACCAGCCTCTCCAGAGATCATCATACACCACGGTTAGTGCGCACGCCATCCGCAGGCAGTTTGCTCCACTCCAGCCGCAGAGGGAATATCACTGAAGACTATCTTCCGGTAACACGATCGGGATATTGGGGAGCATCATTCCTTTGTTAATGGGAGCCTCGTGTGCCAGTAACATTCCCTTCTCCGCCATTCTAAGCAGGTTCGGTAAACTATAGGGTTCAGCGGCATTCATATCTGTTACATAGCCCAAATCGTGCAGGCTAGCGATCGTCATCCGGCTGAGAGGGTTGTCCGCACTGGCAACAAATCCCGTCATGAGTTCGTTGCGAAACACGGTCTCCCTCCAATGAGAGTTGCGCGTGCCCTGGCCGCCCATGTTTTCTACAGGGACACTTGCGGGACCAGTGCCCCGTAGCTTGCCATATTCTTGCATGGCAGTCTTTCCTCGAAAAGTCGGATTATTGGTGCTAGCTCCTTTTAAGAAACCTTTCTGCGTCCAGATCGTTCCGATCCCTAACACATGCCCCATCTCGTGTGTGATGACATCATTGAGTGTCCCGTCCTGCTCCATCTTCTTGAGGTCCGCCGTGTCGAACTGCATTTTGCCTTTAGCCGGGAGGAAAGCAGCGGTCCCGGCGTTCGGTGGACGAAGTCGCGTCGGGCCTGCTTGTCCCAGGATACCGCCGGGGCCATCAATGTCGGTGCCTTGCGCCAAAATAAGAATGTCGTCAACTACTTCACCGTCAACCAAAACACTAGGCAAGTCCCCGATAATCACACGGCTCCAGCGATTAGCCGCGGCTTTGAATGCTTTCTTTTGGTTCTTGGTCAGTCCTCCAAGAAATCGCACTTCGATGGTGAAGGGGGATTTCTCATTTGCTACAGCTAACGCAATTTTGGCATCTGCCTTGGCCCGATACGTTTCAAAGGCACTCTTGCTGCGCCTCGCCTTAGTCATGTTTGTTTCTCCTTTCTCAGTGCTGGATCCCGCATTTGCGATGATTTACTTCACGCGATCCCAATTGTCCGGGTTGGTTTGATACATGCTTGTTTTCATTAGCCCCGTGCTTCAGCGCGGAGTCGCTGCCTTCACCGCGGTTTTTCTTCGTCCCCGCCCGCCCTGGCGGTCGGTGATTCGGCGCAGCCTGCGGGGCGAAGAAAGAAAGATCGTAAGAAACACACCTCGATTTCTCCCCCTCGCTGATGAAAAACCAGAAAATTCCCGAGGGCCATCTGACAATGTAGCGATCCAATACGTCACTCTATTCTTGAAACGACGTACTAAGCTTGGCGCCCCTTATGCCGAATGCCGCTAAGGCGGCGCCACAGAGCATGAAAAAGTTGGACCGAGCCGCGATCGTCAGGGAGCGGTTGAGGCAATCGGCTGGTCTGCCCTTCCCTGACGGTCGCGGCTCGGATTGCTATTTTCGTAGGAGCCGCCCGTGATCCCTGAGGATGGGCACACTCATCAAAATTATTTCTTGGCGTTCTTTGCGTCTTTGCGGTTCATTTTCCTCCTCTCGGCACTCACTTGCTGTGCCAGAGGCAAGCATTTATTAGTAGTCAATTACCCCCGCCTGCCAAAGAGACCTCCCCCTGAAGGCGCGAAGAAATTAAGAACCGACAGAGATCGGGAGGGCGAGGCTCCAGCCGAGCCTCATGGGGCAAGGACTTGCTGGGGCGATGGCTCGCCAGGAGGCTCGCCCTCCCAATTTTTTTCACAGCTTCCCTTCGAAGGGCGAATCCCGTCACTCTGACACTGGTCGGCAAACTTCCCGAATCGCTGAGGCGTAGGTCAAACTTGCCAGTCCCCCGGGGGAGAGCTCTTTACCTAAAAGCGAATTACAGCCGAAGTCTGGACTACGACCCGAGTGCCCCATTGGGCGCCACGGCGTAGACTGAGGGAATACGTTTGTGAACCGGAGCCATGGACGGATACTTCAAATGAGGTTCGGACTGATACCAGTAACAGCAGGAGAAGTAATTATCGGCCCGGTGATTGGCGTGGCCGTGTTCGATGGTGTGCTTCATATACTTGGCAAAGGTCACTGGATTGTCCGCATGCCAGCGGTAGCAGACGTATCTTCCCCCGACGCGCTCCTGGCCCAGAATGTAAGGAGCTCCGTTGTAGAGATGGGCAAAAGGAGTGGCTCCTGCGATCCCGCCGAAATTCCAGGCTCCGCAGAAATAGTCTTCGGAACCGGTCCCGACGATAATCGGTTTGCTTTCATCGTCGATGAAAATCATATCGTCCCCTTCACCAGCCCAGTGATCCTGGTTCTGCCAGATTCCCAACGTCACTCCCATGAGTTGACCTCGCCCGCGGGCCTCCGCATAGACGTAGTTATGTTTCCCATCCATATTTTTGAGGTGATCGGCGTCGCCATTCTGCTTCCAATTCTTATCTGTGGCAACGTTGGGGGTAGCCTGGTTATACCAAGCATGCAAATACAAAACATCTTCAGGCAGCGCCGCCAGACTTTGAAAGTCAATATTGGAATAGAATGCACCCACGCGCCGGGTTCCCTCGTTGGTAACCGCCACTCGCGCACTCTTGCGGTAGGGCATGCGCAAATAACAATTGAGCGCCTTAATCGCGGAACAGTTCAGGAATGCTGATTGATAGATGAAGTTTTGTCCCAGATTGAGACCAAAGAAGTCACCCACGGGCGTTTCAATACTGGGATTCTCCTCATCGTCCCACCAGGCACGAAGCACCAACTCTTTCAGATAATCGCCACTTTCAGCAGCAATGGTGAACCAGATATGGGTAATCATCCCGGGGCCTTTTTGATTGAAAACCTCCTGGGTCTTCCCTGCCTCAATGGGCCAGCTATCGTGGTTTCCCCCGCTTGTGTCGTAGCTGGATTGTTTCAGCGATTTATAATTTTGGCTGCGCGTGTACCAAGGAAGAAAAGGATAGCTTTCGGAAGTGCTGCGGCCCTGGGCTTGGGATTGGAGCACAGCAGGCGGCAGTGAGGCTACCGCAGTCACTCCGCCCAGAGTCGCAAAGTTCTTCAAAAAAGCACGACGGGCACGAGAAATCCAGTGGGAACGCATAAGGCACCCTCCTCGAATTAAAGTTGTTATTTATCTGAATTCCGGTTGTCCATGATTCACGATGCAAGGTGACGAAACATTTGTAACAAATAAAGACGGATGAGCGGTAGATAAATTTATAGAGTTTGTCTCCACAACCCTGGGACAGCATGAACTGGATCTCTATTCTCTGAAACGAAAGGGATCGATAACCTGCGGCTGGATGTATTCATCCCTTTCAGGGATGGGTCGAACTAAAGCCGCTCTGTTCCCAGGGTAGTGCGTTACAGCACAACCCTGGGCTGGCAAAGGTATCCCCTTCGGGGAATTGAAATGCCCCAAGCTCCGACGAGAGACGGTAATGCCTGTCCCTACAGCGTTCAGCTCAGAAGGTGTTAAAGCGCCAAACTTCAGGCAACAGGCATTCTTGCCTGACGAGACTTGGCCGGATTAAGGATTCCGATTGGCCTCGCAGCCAGGTACAGGCAAGAATTCCTGTACTTACCTCTGGCTTGGCCCACCACAATTTGGCTGATGAATCTCGTTACTATGCCACCTGATTTTTTCGCTGCTTCCCTTTCAAGCTGGAATATTTCTCATGTATGATTGTGTCTGTGCGTCCACCGTCAGCGCTTGGCGCTGACCGTGGGCTGTTTGTCGACCACCGCAGAAGCGCAGTGATCGTGGCTAGCAATGCCGGGATATCAAAGGCGAAGCCGTTGCCTAATTGAGGGACTCCATGAGAAAGGAATTTCATAAATACCCGCTACCTTTAATCATCATGGCTCTGGGTGCGACGTACCCCTGGACCGGAGTGCAAACGAAGCCCACAGCCAAACCCGCAGACTCTGCAATTGTCAGGAATCGAAGCCCACTTCCTTCAAATGCCTTTTATCTCCTGCCACTGACCTCCATTAAGCCCAAAGGCTGGCTGCGAGGGCAATTGGAGATACAAGCCCATGGCTTGAGCGGACACCTCG
>QHZP01000674.1 GCA_003224715.1 Acidobacteriota bacterium
AATACTCTGGAGGCCTACAGCGGTTACAGCTAGAGCTTCTTTTCTTTGACGATGGTGTGCAGGGTTACGCGATGAACGCCCAGTTGTCGAGCGGCTGCCGCTACACTGCCCGCTTTGTCCACAACCTCAGATGCCAGCTGGCGCCGCTGCTCAGCAAAGAAGTGCTCCATCTCATCTTTCCTGGCTTTCCAGTCTTCCAGATCGCGGGGCGGCGTAGTCAGGATTCGGTAAAGTGGGTCCTTCGCCAGGTTGATGCGATGCGAGTTGACTTGCAATACTCCCATAGGAACGTCCTCGAGCTTGATAGAAGAACCTTCAGCAAGCACCACAAGCCGATGAATAAGGTTTTCAAGCTCGCGAACATTTCCAGGAAATGGGTAGGCTTGCAGCGTGTCCATTACGGCCTGCTCGATCTGCAAAACCTTTTGATTACGCGGGGCGTATTTGCTGACAAAGTGTTTCGCCAGGAGCGGAATGTCTCCCGGGCGCTCACGCAGAGTGGGCACACGAATCGGCACCACGCTGAGCCGGTAGTAGAGGGCTTTTTGGAACGCTCCGGATTCGACAAGCGGCTTGAGGTCTTTGCTGGTGGCAGCGACTACACGTATTTCCGCGTGATGCAGTTCGCTGCTTCCCAAGCGGTGAAATTCGCCCGATTGGAGAAGGCGCAACAGTTTCGCTTGGAGGGGATAAGCCAGTTCACTTAACTCATCGAGAAAGAGCGTCCCCAGATGTGCCTGCTGGATATGGCCCACGAAGCGGTGCGTCGCTCCGGTGAAAGCGCCTTTCTCATGTCCAAAGAACTCGGATTCCATCAAGTCTTTCGGGATGGCAGCACAGTTAATCGCTATGAAGGGAGAGTCTGCCCGCTTGCTTTCATAGTGAAGCGCACGCGCCACGAGTTCCTTGCCTGTACCACTTTCTCCTTCGATCAATACGCAGGCTGAGGAGTCCGCGACTCGCCGAACAGTTTCCAGGACTTTCATAAGCTCCAGATCATTACCGACAATCTCTCTAAAAGCTCTGCTCCCATCCATGAAAACGCGACTTCCGGGCTTCAGCAGAGCCGGCAAGAGGCCTGCGTGATGCAGGTAGAAAGTGACAAAGCGATTGACAGATTCCAGCAGGTTCAGGTCGTCTTCATCGAAGGCATTCGATGCTCTGTTGTCGTCCAGGTAAACGGCTCCTATGGTTTCATTGTCTCTCTTCAACGGGACAGCTAGGACCGACTTGAGTTCCAAATTCCGTACACTTTGTTCTCTTGAGTAAGGCTCTTGCAGGGAGGCATCATCGAGAAGCACCGGCTTGCCTGTTTGGAGGACGTTGCGAAGGATAGTGCGGCTGAAAGCATACTCTTGCAAAGCGAGATTGGTGGTCTCGAAATGCCGGGCGCAGATCACTTCCGCCTCAGTGGACTTGGGCACGTACAAGAGTACAAAAGCCCGCCTGCCCCCTGTGGTTTCCATCAGGCGATCCAGTAGCTTTTCGAAGAAAGTGTTGATCGAAAGAGGCTCAATCCGAACCAGTGTTTCGAGCACGCAAGCCACGCGACTATCCGTCAAATCGCCTTGCAAGCCATCGATCTCGTGACGGATCTTGGCGAGGAAGTCTTGCTGGGCCATTTGAGTCAGCAATTCGAAACGCTCCTGGAGCTTTTTGGTCTGGGTGAGGACGTGTTGCAGCCGCTTATCGGCTGTTGCGCCCTTAATTCTGCTGATGGATTCCAGAAGAGCTG
>QHZP01000680.1:0-1846 GCA_003224715.1 Acidobacteriota bacterium
TCGAGCCGGAAATTTTACCGCCGAACAGTATGTAGCCCGAGATTCTTTGGAGATTTGGAAGTGGCCCATTTTCCCTGAGGGATTCCATGCACCCCGGATTATGGAATTAGCCCAGCTGCAGGCCTGGACCTTGAAGCCGGCCATTTTGAAAAGATAGCGGATAGATTGACTTAACGGAGTGAAAGATTAAGAACCCATCAAGAAACTATCTCGAAGCCCCTTGTCTGTGGGGGACGTTTGAGACTGGGTGCTCGCGAAATACTCGTGTCATCATGTCGTGACCTCTCTAATAAACTTGAAGGAGAACGGAATTGGGTCTAGGAATGCTGGGACACATCGATTTCAATTGGGATTTTCTCATTGGGTTTCTCAGCATTGTTTTCATTGACCTGATCCTGGCAGGCGATAATGCCGTTGTCATCGCCTTGGCGGTAAAGGGACTCCCCGGGCAGCAACGTAAGATAGGAATTATCCTGGGGGCAGGCATCGCGGTAATTCTGCGCGTGCTAATCACCTTATTTGCCACCCGACTTCTGATGATCAAGTTTGTCAAACTGATTGGCGGTGCCTTAATTATTTGGATTGCCGTCAAGCTATTTAGTGAGGCGGTAACTTTCGAAGAAATGGAAAAACAGCCCAAGGTCTTATGGCGTGCCATCTGGGTCATTACAGTTGCCGATATCACCATGTCGTTGGACAACATCCTGGCGGTAGCCGGGGCCTCCAGAGGAAATCCTTTTCTGCTGCTTTTCGGTTTGGGTCTGAGCATCCCTTTTGTGGTGTTTACAAGCAGCCTGCTCTCGCGATGGATGGACAAATATCCATTCATCATTTATCTTGGCGCGGCAATTCTTGGCCGGGTTGGAGCCGAAATGATGATGACCGATTTGTTTGTGATTCAAACCCTTCATCCTTCCAAGATTTTGCAATACGGCATCGAGGCATTGTTTACTTTGGTTGTGATCGTTGCCGGTAAGCTGCTGATGAAAATAAGAAGCTCTAGAATGAAAGAAGGTGCCGATGAGACGCTGCCAATAGACGACTTGAAGTCCAAAAGAAGCAATTGAGAACGGTTCACATAGTCAGTCCATTATGCGCGATGAAACGAGAATTTTGTTCCCGTTTTACGGAGGTCTGCGAGCCCGAAGCGCAAGCGAGGGTCAGTGGCGATGACCCTCGCTTGCGCTTCGGGCTCCTTGTCAGGGGCGGGGCAGGGATATCAAGGGCAACGCCCTTGTCTAGTTAGATCCTCATGGACGATGAAGAACAGCGGAGCCAAGAGGTGCATCAGTATTCCGCTCCTGAGAGTTCAAAGACAGACTGAACGGCCTGCCAAGGGTCCAACTTCCATTTTAGACAGCAGACTGATGAAAGAGATGGACGGGTCACGAAAAGTTAGCGAAAGAGACGCCATTCGAGTCGCCATTCTGGGAATCCTTGTCAATGGCGTGCTGGCAACCGCCAAGCTGATTGGCGGGATTGTGGGAAATGCCTATGTTCTGGTTGCCGATGCTGTGGAGTCTATGACCGACATTTTCAGTTCGTTTGTCGTGTGGCGGGGGCTGGCCGTAGCGACCCAACCACCGGATGCCGATCATCCTTACGGACACGGCAAAGCAGAGCCCCTGGCCGCCTCTTTTGTTTCTCTCACGCTGGTGGCTGCCGCTATCGGCATTGCCATTCAGGCGATTCGTGAGATCCTCACTCCGCATCATTCACCAAGAGCCTTCACAATCTGGTTACTCGTGATCGTCGTCATCGTCAAGGAAAGCCTCTATCGTTTTGTCTTCAGCGTCGGCAAGGAACTCACCAGCAGTGCGGTTCGCAGTGACGCCTGGCATCATCG
>QHZP01000680.1:1919-2408 GCA_003224715.1 Acidobacteriota bacterium
ACGGCTTGCGTCTCTTCAAACCAGCCATCGATGAGTTGATGGATACTTCTCCTTCTGAAGAATTACAGCAGCAGATAACCGCCTTAGCCATCCAGTGTCCGGGAGTCCTGGCAGTTGAAAAAGTCCTCGCCCGCAAGACCGGTTTTACCTATTTAGTGGATATGCATATCGAGGTTGATAAATCCATCACCGTAGAGAAAGCCCACGACATTGCGCACCGGGTCAAAGATACCATCCGAGAACAAATTCCCAAAGTCGCCGAGGTGCTGATTCATGTGGAACCGCATCCAAGACGTCAGCCTGAGAGGAACTGATTAGAGAGGCGAAAGTCTCTTCCACCCTGGCTTATGGGAAGACAGGTGGGATTCACGCATCACGTATTACTCATCACGTATTACTTATAACGCCTCGACCTCACGCTGCGGGTCGAAAGCGATAGACAGACCCTGGTCGGCAAAGTCCACCTACTTCATTGCTTCTTGAACAGCT
>QHZP01000680.1:2562-5129 GCA_003224715.1 Acidobacteriota bacterium
GATTGGGACCTTCTCCGCAGTCCTTCCAAAATAACCGAAGTCTTCCCCGCCCATGACCGGCTCTCGGGTCACCACCTTGTCCTTGCCCAGGATGGCCGCCATGGCACGGGCGGCGCGGCGGGTCAGCTCCGGATTGTTGTAAGTGGGAGGGATCGACTCAGGTTCCAAGACCTTCATGATGGGCTCTCGGTCTTTCGGCACTCCGCCTGCTTGGGCCACCCCTTTGGCGATGCGCTCAATGCTTCCCAGAAGGTGAGCGCGGATGGCATCGGAGTAGTGGCGAATGGTGAGCTGAAGTTGAACCTCATTTGGAATGATATTGTGCTTGGTTCCGCCGTGAATAGAACCGACCGTAATCACTGCCGGTTCAATGGCTGGGATTTCCCGGCTGACAATGGTCTGCAAAGCCATGATAGTTTGGGCCGCCAGAACAATGGGATCTTTGGTCGTATACGAGTAAGCGCCATGGCCAGAGATTCCGCGGATGGTCAAATCCACCGAATCCACTCCTGCCAAAGCGTTTCCTTCACACAGTCCAACTTTACCGGCTTCCAGACTGGCCTCGTCATGTAGGGCCAAGACATAGTTCGGTTGGGGAAACTTCTGGTAGAGACCTTCGGCCAACATGGCTTTGGCTCCGCCACCGCGTTCTTCGGCAGGCTGACCAATCATGACCAGAGTCCCGTGCCAGCGAGTTTTCATCTGATTGAGCAAGCGGGCCGTGCCAATGAAACAGGTCATGTGGATGTCGTGACCGCAAGCGTGCATCACTCCTACTTCTTTCCCCTGATCATCCTTAACTCGGACATGGCTGGCATATTCGAGACCGGTTTCTTCGGTCACTGGCAGCCCATCCAGGTCCGTGCGCACCATGACGGTTGGTCCTGGACCATTCTTCATGACGCCCACCACTCCGTGCCCCCCAAAATTAGCCGTGACTTCGAAGCCTGCACTCTCCAGTTCCTTCTGGATTCGTTCGGCGGTTTTGATCTCATGGAAAGATAATTCCGGGTTGGCATGAAGATGCCGGTAAAGTTGAAAGAGCGAAGCGTATTCCCGTTCTGCCAGCGCAGAAATTTCATGGTCGGACTCAGGCTGCTGAAAACTCAACGCCTGTGACCCGTCATAATCAACCAGGAGCAAGAAAAGGAACAATGCCAGTAAAAGAGACGGGGTCAAAAAGCATCGCATTTCGAAATACCTCCTAGTCCTGTGTAAGGTGTGCTGTCTCTTTGTTAGCTAACATTACTCGATCCGTCGGTACCTGCGCGGAGACGGTAAGTTAACACCCAAGTTATACAGCGAAGATGTGGGTGTGGCCAAACCTCCGCAAGCAACGCCCCCTCACCCGCCCTCCGCGACCGCGTGAAGTCTTCTCAAGACTCCACCTTTGGGCACCCTCTCCCTCGGAGAGGGCCGATTACCAAAAAAGGAATACTCTCCCCTCGCCCCCGTTTGGGGACGGGGGTGAGGGGATGGCTCCTATGGTGCATGATCTGGTTAACAAACTTAACCAAGCTCGAATTTCTTTGCCGTCACGTAACCCTCGAATACTCCAGCCTAACGACGAAGTAACGGCATCAGTTCTCTCTGCACTTCATGAAAATCTGCGAAGACTTTGTGGGGAATCTGCTGCTCTGCGCAAAAGCGAGCCAGGCCTGCCTTGGCAAAAACTAAGTCAGCAATCTGAGCAGCTCCTCTGTCAGACAATCCATCCCCTAAATAGACCACGCAATGCCCCTCAGTTTTCGCCTGACGAACGGCTCGGGATTTATCATGCCCCCAGGGAGTCTCATCCAGGAATTGCAAGCTCCACCTGCCCTGGTCGATTCGCAACGGATTAGCCAGAATCTTAACTTGCTTGAGATTGTAGGGCCGCAGAAGGTTTTCAATTATATCCTTAATCCCGGCGCTTAAGATGGTCAATGGAATATTTTCTTCACAACACCATCCAGCAAAGGCGGGAAATGCCTTGTCGATTTCCACATGTTTTTTTAAATAGGACAGAATCTCCTCTAACGTTCCTTGTATCACCGCTACCTCTTGCTGGATGCCGTCACGCAGCGAGAGCTCGCCTGAAGCAATCCTTTTCCCAATCCCATGACGAAACTCCAGGCTGGAAAAAGTTTCTGCCAGGAAGTTCAAGGTGTCCGGATGTGCAATGGTCCCGTCAAAATCGCTGAAAATAGCCAGAGGCTGCGAAGCGGAGAAAGCAGAAAAACCGGAAGAGGTCATAGTTTCAGGGGCCCACTGCGGTTACTCGTTAGTCTATTTAGGCTAGGCGTAAAAGGGAACTTTGTTCCATGGTCAATTCGCCATTTCATCGGTGTGGGCCTTTGGTGGAATCGCTGTCTGCCACGACCACCGCATACTGCACAAGCATCGCTAGCTGCCGGTGCTGGCAGGATCTGTTTCCGCCGCTCAATAACGGCAACGGACTAAACATATTTAACTGACTCGGCCGATCTGCACAACAAAAATCGCCTTGAATTTGTCTCCGGCGCAGTATTTAATAGGCTATTCATAAATGGCTCTTCTCAGTCTATTGAAAGGAAAGAGTGTATGGT